>CADBKF010000052.1 GCA_902795195.1 Oscillospiraceae bacterium | reverse complement strand
GTATATAACAACTTCCCGATGCGACCCTTGAAATGGCGTTCCCCTAAGGACGTCCTTTGTTCTTTTCCAACCTGTAAAGTATGATTGACAAACCTACATTTTTTCATTTTTTCCAACTGTTTTTCGCTGAGCCGGCACAAGTTCCGACGGGTTGTAGGGGGCGGCGTCCTCGACGCCCCGCAGCAGGTGTCCCGACCTGAGAAACGGGCCGTCGAGGACGCCGGCCCCTATTGCGCTATAACAGCAAAAGCTTATCTTGTAGCGCGGGCAATCTGCCCGCATCCAAGCGCCAGAATGCAGTTTGGCGGGCTGATAGCCCGCGCTACAAGGGTAAAGCTTTCAGTGTTACAGCGCACTACGAACCTGGAGGGCAGCTGCAAAAAAACGGGGCGGCATGTGCCGCCCCGAGGGAAATATTTCGGCATTGCTGCCGTCTCTCTTTCTGTGGATAGTATACCCCGAAAATTCAGTTGCCGCAAGCGGAAATAAATGCCAGCGAAAAACTTTCCACTTTCCACTTTCCACTGTCAACTAACCACTGGCCACTACAAGAACCGCTCGCAGTACACATACTGCCGGTCCTTTTTCGACTTGCCGCCCAGGCCGGTCACGACGCCCTTGCCCATGCCGCGCAGGGAGATCACGTCCCCCTCCCCCACCGGCATGTCCGGCTTGAGGCAGGGCAGATAGTTGAGGCTGGCCGCGCCCTCGGCGATCTTCTTGGCGGCGGCGGTCCGGGAAATCTGAAAGAGCTCGCCCAGCACCGCGTCAAGGCGCAGCGACTGCACCGTAAAGCGCAGCTGCTTCCGGTGATAGACCGGCGCGGGGATCTCAGATAGTGGGATCCGCTCCGCCTTGACCGACACTCTGCCCGCCTGCTCCAGCTCCAGCAGCCGCTCGGTCACGGTATTCAGGCAGACCAGCCAGGCATTCTCGCCGTCCACGCGCAGGTCGCCCAGCCACTCCCGCTTGACCCCGAGAGCCAGCAGCGCGCCGAGATAATCCCGGTGGCCCGGCGTGCCGAAGCTGGCCTTGAGGGCAATGCCGTCAAGCTCGCTCTCCGGCTCCGGTTCCTCCATCCAGTCGGGCAGGAAGAACAGGACCTTTCGTTCACAGTCCTCCATGCCGCCGGAAAACGCATGGCGGCAGCCGGGCAGCCGCTTCAGCCACGCGGCCGCCTGGGCCTGCTCGGCCGGCGTCAGAAAGCTGGTGTGGGTCAGGATCCCGGCCCGATCACAGCGCCCGGCCAGGTCCTCCAGCCGCCGCAGAAAATCCTGCTCCATCAGTCGTCGATGATGTCCACCGGCGCGGCCTCGGCCGGATGGTCGGCATCCACGATCGCGTGCTCGTAGAGGTATTCCTTCCAGTACTTGTAGTTGCTGGCCTTCAGATGCACGCCGTCGCCGGTGTAGTCCTCGGGCAGGTGGTCGGTGCCGTCGTTGAGCGCGTCGTTGACCTCGAGATAGAAGATGTCGCGGTCATTGGCGAGCTCCGCGATCGCCCGGTTCTTCTCCTTGAGCTTCTCGGAGGCAAAGACCGGCATCGCGTTCTCCTTGGATTGGGTCACGTAGAGGATGCTCTGGATATAGATGATCGCGTTGGGCTGGTACTTGCGTACCGTCTCGACCACCTCGCGGTAGGAATCGACGAACATTTCGGTGTCGTAGCCGCATTCATTGATGCCGAACATCAGATAGACCTTGCCGTAGTCCTTGGCCTGCAGCACGTTGGCAAAGCCGGTCGTGCCGTGGACGCTCTCTGTGCTGTCGAGCACGCCGAAGATCGTCATGCTCGTGCCGCAGTAGAAGTCCGCGCCGTAGGAGGGCGGATCGTAGATCTCCAGGCCGTTCGTGCGGGAGTCGCCCACGAAGAGGGCGTCGTCAAAATAGCCCTCGCCCACGGTGGTGAACTCCGGCTTGCCGGACGCAGCCTCGGTGGGCGCTTCGGTGGGTGCCTCGGTGGGCTCCGTCTCGCCGGTCTCGGTGCTTTCCTCGCCGGTCTCAGTCGCAGGCGCTTCGGTCTCAGAGGGCGCGGCGGTTTCGGTTGCGGCGGGCGCCGCGGTCTCAGCCGGGGCCTCGGTCTCGATGGCGGGCGTAGTGGGCTGATCGGCGGGCCGGTTGTCCGTGCCCTTGTTCAGGCCGAAGCAGCCGGTGAGCAGATACACCACGCCGAAGGCGATCACGCAGATCAACAGCGGTGCGGCGGTCAGGATCGACTGCTTCTTCCGTCTGCGTCTGCGGGGTCTGTATTCTTGCATTTGTTCCATGATAGGTGCCTCTCTTTAGAAATTGATATACATGAGCACGTTGCTCCCCGTGCGCTGCATCTCATACACCGCCAGCCAGAACAGCACACCGAGCAGGATCGCGCCGATCCAGTTCCGGCTGATCTTGTGGAGCAGGTTCTCCACCACCGGGAAGCTCAGCACGATGCCAACGGCAAAGTACGGCAGGTAGGTCAGAAAGCGCATGGAGAAGTCTCTGGGATTGACGTTGCCCCAGGTGCCGAAGAACGGGAACAGCCGGGAAAAATAGGCGCCCAGATCCGCGGTCTTGGAGATGGCAAAGCAGCACCAGGTCAGCGGGATGAAGAAGAGCACATAGAGGTGCGGCAGCACGTGCAGCTTCTCAAACGCCCGGTTGAGGAAGAGCTTTTCCAGCACGATCAGGATGCCCAGAGACAGGCCCCAGAACAGGAAGTTGAGTCCGAAGCCGTGCCAGAGCGCCGTGAGCGTCCAGACAATCAGGATGTTCAGGCAGGTGCGGAGCGTCCCCTTCCGGTTGCCGCCCAGCGGGATATAGACATAGTCCTTGAACCAGCGGGTCAGCGTCATGTGCCAGCGGCGGTAGTATTCGCCCACCGTCCGGGCCAGGTAGGGGTAGTTGAAGTTCTGCGGCAGCGTGAAGCCCAGCATCCGGCCGATGCCCACGGCCATGAGCGTGTAGCCCTGCCAGTCGAGGTAGATCTGCAGGCTGTAGCCGAACAGGCCGTACCAGGCCAGGGGCGTGGAGATGCTGTCGTAGCCGATGGTGCCGAGGTCATTCCACAGATAGCCCAGCTTGTCGGCCACCAGCACCTTCATGGCAAAGCCGATGACGAAGCTGGTCAGACCCGACTGGATGTTGCGCAGGGTGTACTTCGGCTTGTCCAGCTGCTCGCCGATCTCGCTGTAGCGGGTGATGGGGCCCTGCAGCAGCTTGGGGAACATCGTGGTATATGTGACGAATTTGATCGGGTTTTGTTCCGCCGGATGCGTGCCCCGTTCGATATCCACCAGATAAGCGATGCAGGCGAAGGTGTAGAAGCTGATGCCCAGCGGCGGCGCGGCGCCGGTGAGCTTGTAGATGAGCTTGAACACCACCAGGGCGATCACATTGACCGCCACGCCCAGCAGCATGAAGCTGCGGCTGCGCGTCTCGCCGGACTGCACGAGGATGCCGAACAGGAAGTTCACCACCGTGAAGCAGAGCAGGATCACCGCGCCCAGAACCGAGTTCCAGAACGCGAACACCAGCCCGCCCAACAGCAGCACATAGCTGCGCAGGCGCGCCGGCACAACGGAGTACACCACCAGAAACGCGGCAAAAAACCACAAAAACGGAACGCTGGTAAAGGTCATACCAACACCTCTTTATCTTTCAGACTCAGGCCCGGACCTCGCCGGAGCACCCAAGCCTGTCAAAATGACATAGTTTTGGTATTATAACACAAAGCTGACAAATAATCAAGATTCCGCTTGCCCCAGATTCGGAATCATGAAAAAAACAGCCCTGAAATCCGAAGATTTCAGGGCTGTTCTGTCAGATTGCCTGCATCCGCTGCCTTACGGCAGAGCGGATTACTTCATGAAGGTGTCGTCCAGCATCTGCTGGAGGTAGGCGTTGTACTTCTCCTGGACCTCAGCAGGCACCAGATCGTTGATCTTGCCGGCGGAGAGGCCGCCGTTCTGCAGCGTGCCGTACAGGGTGCCGAGCTCACTGAAGGTGCCGTTCTCGCAGGCCTCCATGGCAGCGGCGATCATCGCGGCGTTGTCGGTCACCTGGGAGCAGATGACGCACTCGTTCTGGCCGAGGATGTCGGCGGGCTGGCCGATGTCATAGACCTTGATCTCTCCCTGGGCCTTGTTGTACTCGTCGATGGCCTGGCGCGCGCCGGAGTCGACGGCGGAGGCGTCGCCGAAGAAGACGTCAGCGCCCTGGTCGATCATGGCGTTGGCAAATTCGAGACCCTTGGCGGAGTCGTTGAAGGAGCCGGCATACACGCAGTCAAGCAGCGTGACGGTCTTGCCTTCCTGCTCGGCCACATAGGCCGCAGCCTCGCCGTAGCCCTGATACTTGGCCTTGGTGGTGTCAAGCTCCATGCCGCCGATGAAGGCGATGGTGCCGCTCTCGGTCATCAGGCCCGCCAGCGCGCCGGCGATCCAGCCGATCTGCTGTGCGTTGGGCAGCAGCGAGCTGACGTTCTTGTTGGTCGCCTTGCCCGGGGTGCTCTCGGCGCCGTTGAGCAGAGCGAAGGTGATGTCGGGGTATTCCTCGGCAGCCTGCAGGACTGCGTCGGAGTACTGGTTGCCGGGTGCGTAGATCATGTCATAGCCCAGGGCGCAGTAGGAGACGATGGAGTCATAGTATTCGTTCTGCGCGATGGAGTCGGTATAGGCGGTTTCCCAGCCGCGCTGCTCGGCAGCCTTGAGCATGGCGTTGTAGCAGGCCGTGCCCCAGCCGCCGTCGCTGATGCTGGAGTCGCAGATCATGGCGACCTTGTAGGTCTTGCCGCTGTCGTTGTTGGCAGCCGCCTCGGTGGGGGTGGTGGTGCCGCCGCCGGCGCAGGCCGCCAGGCCCAGTGCAAGCGCCAGTACCAGTACGAGTGCGAGAATCTTTTTCATCTTTTTTCCTCCTTTGTCGTTTGGGTGTTATATAACAACCGGGATCGGTTGTTATCGGGAATACACTACCGCTGCTCGCGGCGATAGGGCTTGCCGTTGGCACGCGGGCCGCTCTTTTTGGCGCCGATCACGCTCAGGGCGACGATCGTTGCGATGTACGGGATCATCTGGAAGAACTGATACGGCAGGCCGAAGGACGCCACCTGCAGGCGGATCTGCAGCGCGTCGCAGAAGCCGAAGAACAGGCAGGCTGCCAGAATGCCGCCGCCGGACCAGCGGCCGAAGATGACCGCCGCCAGCGCAATGAAGCCGCGGCCTGCCACGTTGCCCTCGGTGTAGGTGTTGGCATAGCAGGTGGTGAGGTAGGCCCCGCCGATGCCCGCCAGCGCACCGCAGATCACGCAGCTCAGATACTTCACGCCGACAACGGGAATGCCGAGTGTCGCAGCCGCCTTCGGATGCTCGCCCACGGCCTTGTAGCTCAGGCCGGCGCGGGTTTTGCCGAAGAAGATGATCGTGAAGATCACAAGCGCAAAGGCAATGTAGACCATCGGAGTCTGATTGAAGAGCAGATCGCCGAGGAAGGGAATGTCCTTCAGGCCCGGAATGCCGATGCCGCGCATCAGGGTGATCTGAGAGAGCTCGGAGCCCGCGCCGAAATAGACGCGGTAGATAAACGACGCCAAGGCCGGCGCGAAGATGTTGATTGCCATGCCGTAGACCACATGGTCTGCGCAGAGCGTGATCGTGGCAAAGGCATAGATCATGTTGACCGCGATGCCGGCCAGCGCGCCGCAGAGAATGCCGAGCCAGGTGCTGCCCGTGATGAAGCAGACCAGGAAGCCCACCAGCGAGCCGATGGCCGCCAGGCCCTCGAGGCCGATATTGACCATGCCGGCGCGCTCGGAATACAGCTCCGCCAGCGCGATGAACAGCAGCGGCACCGCCATACGGACGGTGGCAAGGATCAGATTTGCAGCCCAACTCATGCCCCCTGCACCTCCTTTCGCTTGCTCAGCGCACCGGACAGGCGGAGGCGGAAGGCCTCAAACTCCGGCAGCTTGGTGAGCGCCATGCCCGCCACGGAGAACACGATGACCAGAGCCTGAATGATGTCGGAGACGCTGGTCGGGACGCCGGCTGCCGCCTGCATCGTGGTCGAGCCTGCGCGCAGCGCGGCAAAGAAGATCGCCACCACAATGGTTGCCAGCGGATGCAGCTGCCCGATCAGGGCGATGGCAACGCCGTCAAAGCCATAGCCTGCGCCAAAGCCGTTAATCAGGCGGTACTGGGTGCCCAGAAGCTCCGCGCCGCCGCCGAAGCCGGCGATCGCGCCGGAGATCAGAAAGCTCATCATGATCAGGCGGCGGATCGGGAAGCCGTTGAAGCGGCTGGCCGTCATATTGAGGCCCACCGCCCGCAGCTTGAAGCCGCCCGAGGTCCAGTACAGGAAGTAGTAGATGGCAACGCCGATGATCAGCGCGATCACAAAGCCCCAGGTAAAGCGCATATTGGGGATCACCCGGGGGATCTTGGTCGCGTCCGGGACCGACGGCGTCTGCGGGACGGAGGCGTCGCGCATCCAGTTGGTGTAGACGACACCCATGAACAGCGTCGCAACATAGTTGAGCATGATGGAGATGATCATCTCATTCTGCCCGCGGGAGATTTTCAGAACGCCCGGGATCAGGCCCCAGATCGCACCGGCGAGCACCGCGGCCAGCAAGCTCAGCACGATGCCGGCAGGGCCGGTCACGCCCGAGCAGTAGGCGACATAGAACGCGGCAACCGAGCCGATGATGAACTGGCCTTCGCCGCCGAGGTTGAACACGCCGCACTTATAGGCAAAGCAGGCGCACAGGCCGGTGAAGATCAGCGGCGTGCTCTTGACCAGCGTGGTGCCGATGTTGGCCGCCGAGCCGAAGGCGCCGACAAACAGGTATTTGAGCGCCTGGCCGGGGTTTGCGCCGAGAATCAGCATAATGATCGCGCCGATCAGGAAGGCCAGAAGGATAGACAGGACCGGCACGGCAAAGCCGGTCAGGGATCGTTTCAGTTTTTCCATCGTCTTACCCCCTTATTTCCCGGTCATGGCAAGGCTGATCTCCTCGATCGGCGGATTCTTGCCGGAATACTCGCCCATGATCCGGCCCTCGAAGATGACCAGGATCCGATCGGAGATCTCGAGAATTTCGTCAAAGTCCGCGCTGATGAGCAGGATGCCGATGCCGCGGTCCCGGGCAGCGATCATCTGATCGTGGACGAAGCGGGTCGCGCCGATGTCGAGGCCCCGGGTCGGATGTGCAGCGACCAGCAGCTCCGGATCGGATTCGAGCTCGCGCGCAATGATGACCTTCTGCTGGTTGCCGCCGGAGAGGCTGCGCACGTCCTGCTCCACCGAGGTGCAGCGGATGTCGTATTTTCGGACCATCTGCTCGGCGTACTGCCGGATGGTCTTCTTTTTGAGCAGCAGGCCGTTGTGCTTGCTGAAGCGCTCATCCTGCGTGGCCTTGAGAACCAGGTTTTCGGAGATCGTCATGTCGCCGATGAGGCCCTGCAGATTGCGGTCCTCCGGCACATGCGCAACTCCGGCCTGGATAAAGCCGTTCGGATCGAAGACCGCCACGCGGTTCTGCTTGAGCCGGACCTCGCCGCTCTGCGGCGCGATGACGCCGGTGACCAGCTGCGCAAGCTGGGTCTGCCCGTTGCCGTCCACGCCGGCGATGCCGACGATCTCGCCGCGCCGCACCCGGAGCGAAACGCCGTTCAGGCCGTTGTGCTTGGAGGTCTTGTCATAGTCCACCCGCTCGAGAGAAACGACGTCGTTCTCATCCGTTTCCTTCTTTTCATACTTCGACTCGGAAAGCTCGCGCCCGATCATCATGTTGGCCAGGGCCTTGCTGTCCGTTTCGGTGCGCAAGACGGTTCCCACGACCTCGCCGTGCCGCAGCACGGTGATCCGGTCGGAAATGTGCATCACCTCGCGCATTTTGTGGCTGATGAAAATGATGCTCTTGCCCTCGCCGATCAGCTTGCGCATGATCTTGAACAGGCCCTCGACCTCGATGTCGGTCAGCGCGGCGGAGGGCTCGTCGAGCACCAGCAGCTCCGCGCCGTGATAGAGCGCCTTGAGGATCTCGGTCCTCTGCTGCTCGCCGACGGAGATCTCCGTGATCAGCTTATCGAGCTCCACATCCAGCCCGTAGCGGGCGGAGAGCTCCTCGATCTCCTTGCGCCGCGCGGCGCGGTCAATGAAGACGCCCTTTGCGTGCTTGTCTCCCAGAATAATGTTTTCAAAGACGGTCATCGCCTCCACCAGCATGAAATGCTGATGCACCATGCCGATGCCGAGCTTCACCGCCTGCGCCGGGGAGGTGATGCGTGCTTCCTTGCCCTTGAGGTAGATCTTCCCTTCCGTCGGCTGGTACAGGCCGATGAGAATGTTCATGAGTGTTGACTTGCCTGCGCCGTTTTCGCCGAGCAGTGTGTGCACCTCGCCGGGCAGCACCGTCAGGCTGACATCCTTGTTTGCGTAGAAGTTTCCGAAGCGTTTGCTGATGTGCTCCATCCGCAGCAGTTCTTCCAAGCGGCATCCCGTCCTTTCTCTGAATTCATCCAAATGACAACTGTACTCTATTGCATTCCCATTATAATAGAATCTTTTGATTTTGTAAAGCCGTTTACTTTCAGATTACAAAAAAACCGAATGCCATGGTTATATGAAACCGTCCGCAGAAAAAGGGCGCGCTGCAATTCTTTCGTTTGCAACGCGCCCTTTCATATCAGGCATCTGCCGGAAATACGATACCGGCCTGTCCTCTGGCCCGGGTCATCAGCCGCGCCAGCTGCAGGCTGTGCGCCAGGGCGCGGTCAAAAAAGGCCGCATCCTGCGCTTTCCAGGCTTCGATCGCCGCGCGGAACTGCGGCAGCCGCGCAAAGGACCGGTCGAGGAAGCATTCCTCTGTCCCGTCCGCCAGCCGGAGCGTCAGCTTCTCGAGCCTGCCGGGATGGCCGTCGGCGCGGATCGTGCCCTTCGTCCCTTCCAGGAGCGCAAACGGCGGAGCGCCGCAGTCCTTTGCGAACACGCAGAGCGCCTGCGCATCCGGGTACTGCAGAGTCAGAACCCCGCTGACGTCGATGTCACGCACCAAGTTCGCATGATACTGAAGGTCCGTCGGCTCTCCCAGCAGCCCGAGGAGCAGCGAAAGCGTGTAGATCCCCAGATCGAGCAGCGCCCCGCCTGCGTGCTTCGGATCGAAGGCCGGGGTGATCTCTCCGCGTGCAAAGCGGTCATAGCGGCTGGAATACTGCGTGAACTGGCTCTGCGCCAGACGCAGCGCGCCGATCCGGGGCAGCCAGCGCCGCAGCACCGGCAGACTGTCCAGATACGGCGTACTCAGCGCTTCAAACACAAAGCAGCCTGTCTGCTTTGCCAGCGCGGCCAGCGCCTCCGCCTCTCTGAGATTGCTTGTGAGCGGCTTTTCCGAGATCACATGCACGCCCCGGCGCAGCGCTTTTTCGGCGAACGGGGCGTGCAGATCGTTTGGCAGCGCCAGATACACCGCGTCGATCCCGCTGCACAGCAGGCCCTCATAGTCCTCAAGGACCGCCGCACCGGATGGCACCATTGCCGCAAGCTGCACCGCTCCAGACACGCTGCGGTTCCAGACCGCCTTGATCTGCAGATCCTCCATCTGCGCCAGCGTCGGCAGGAACTTCTTCGCGATCCTGCCCGCCCCGGCAATCCCCAGCCGCATGGTCTGCATGCTTTCTCCCTCCTGTCTGATCCGGCGCTTTCCTGCGCCCTGCGATGCGCCCTCCGGCGCTTCCTCCGCAGCTTGCAGGCGCTGCTTCTTCGATTCCTTTTTTCTTATGGCAGCTTTTGAGACACCGGATCTCATCAATTCCCATTATACATCACAAAGACGATCGTTCAAGTCCTTCTTTTGCATATACATAAAAATCATCCGATCCCGAATGGGACCGGATGATTTTTGGCAGGGGCACAAGGACTTGTTTGCATCCTTGCCATCGGCAAGGATAAATGTTGCGCCGGCGAGGACGGCGGCGCCCAACATGCCCCCGGCATGTTGGATTTGACTATTCAAGTCTTTGTGCGGTACGTACAGAGAAAAACAGCCGCCACAAATGTGGCGACTGTTTTTCTGGCAGGGGCACAAGGACTTGAACTGCAAAGGAAACCGGATTCATCTTTTGAGCATTACGGTTATGCATGAAAAATAGTAGTTTTCACCCTGAAAAGGGTAAAAACCGTGCTAAAAATCATGAGCATTACATCGAAACAAGAGCAAACAACTGAGCGTTAATTTGAGCGTAAAACAGGAAGAGATTGCCCACGGATCATATCATAAAACATATCAATATGAAATCGAATATGGAGGTATTTATGATGCGAACCGATTATACGGAGCTTCCCCCTGTCCTGAATGTGAAGGACGTTCATGCCTTCCTGGGAATTCCACAGTCCAGCGTTTATGACTTGTTTCACAGGGCCGATTTCCCAACCCTGCACGTCAACTCCAGACTCTTAGTCCTCAAGGCCGATTTGTTGGCATGGATGAAGCAGCATATCAACGAAAACTCAATCATCTTCACCGATCCCACCTTTTCTGTCGGCAGCGCATTGCAATCGAAACGGAGGACGGAGTGATGGAAAAATATATTACGGACGAACGTACCGGCATCCGGTATGAGCTTGTCGGAGACTATTACCTCCCGATTGACTTTGGGATCAAGCCTCTTTTAAAGAAGACCGTGCAAGAGCCAGAGGCACGCGAGCAAGATGATGAGCAGTCAGAACGTCCCATGATCGGCCGTTTCGGCAGAGCGCACGAGACCTATCTGAAGCGCACCCAGCGACATGTCTATTCTCAACTGGCCGCCGAAGGCAAGCTCGGCACATACTTGGCCCAGCTCGACGAGCAGGCCAATGCCATGTTGGAGCTGCTGATCCGACAGATGGCCGAGCGAGAGGACGTCACTGAGCAGCTCAAGGCCAACGACCAAATGGAATGGGTCCGGCTCATGAACAGCATCCGAAACCGCGCTGAAGAAATCGTAAACAACGATTTGATATACGTATAGGATTATACCAATCACGGGCGTCACAGGTTAACCCACAGTAAGAGCGGATGTTAAAACCTGCCTCAGTTAGAAGACAGGCATCTTCTGCCCAGAATCATAGTGCTCCAACGATTCCAGAATACCCGTGCAGATCTCAGTAATTAAGCCGCCTTTTTCCCGAGTCAGGAGAAAGGCGGCTTTTTCACATTTTAGAGCCTGTGCTCGTTAGCGGAATAGCACTTTCAAAAGCTTCCTTTGAAATGTTTTTTACCTGCGATACGGAACAGTATCTCCGGTATCCTTCTGCTCGGTCAGATTACCGGCTGCGTCAAAGGTATAGCTGAACACCTTACAAGTGCCGCCAATTGTAAACGAGTTGGTAGCCGGAGAGAAGAAGGTTGATGTTACACTGTCTACATGCCACTCCAACTGACCGGAGTCATTGACCGACAAGGACTCTCCCAGGGAACCTTTCACGGAATAGAATGTCTTCGGGGAGCCGCCTTCCGGGTCGCACAGAAGCAGGAGTGCGGTGTAGTTCTCTCGGACAAGCGGCGTCAATTCTTCACTGCTGATCTCCCAGTCTCCTTTTGAAAACACATAATCGAGCACACTTGCAATTTCATGCCTTCCGCCTTCATCCCGCTGTTTAGGAACGGCATATGAGGAAAGGTAAACCTGTCCCGCAAATTCAACCATGTCCGTGATGTAGTAGTCACAATCGTCAGCTTCATAAGAGAAGCTATCGGTCAGGTTGCCTTCCCGATCCATCTTAAACAGAAGGGCGGTATCCCCGGAGAACTGATTCCAGAGCTGAACGATATAACCGTCACCTAGCCGCGCAGCATTCTGTATCCCATAATTCCCCACTTCTGTTTTGTGGAAGCTGAGTTCTTTTCCGTCAGCGTCATAACAGCTGAGACAGAGGTGCTTTAAATCTCCTCTGCTGATGACTGTCCAGGTGCCATCTCCGTTTGCCAGGATCGAAGCAACGTATGCCTCCCTTCGGCTTTTGTAATCAGCCAGAATGATTGAATTGCAGGAATCAATCAAATTTGGAGGATTACATTATGGAAAAGTACATCTACGACGAAGAAAACGGATTGTGGTACGAACTGCACGGGGACTATTACCTCCCGTGTTTGACGTTGCCCATCGAAGAAGAACGTCCCATCGGCATTTGGGGACAGCGGCACCAGAGGTTTCTCCGGCAGCACCGAAAGGCGCTCTATGCGGAGCTGCTGACCTCCGGCAAGCTGGACAGTTATCTTGCCGATCTGAACGAGCGGACAGAGGGTATGTTCTTTGAGCTGGTAAAACAAATGGCCGCCTGTGAGTGCGTTTCGGAACAGCTCAAGGCGCAGGATCAAATGCTCTGGGTGCAGAAGATGACAAACATTCGGGATCTGGCAACTGAGATCGTGAATCACGATCTAATCTACACATAAGGTATTGAGCGACGGGGATTTCTCCCCGCCGCTTTTTGTGTGGCATCGATAATTCTTCTGGAAATATACCGTTACCCATTATAATTTGAAATAGCTGTTGCCAGTTTACATTTTACCGCAATTTTACAAAACTCTGATGATAGGGTTTACATTGATCATTTATAATTCATGACAGATACTCAGAGGAGGTTTCTTTAATGATATATTGCGTAGAAGATGAAAGCGCCATTCGTGATTTAATGGTTTACACGCTGAAGGTTTCCGGCTTTGAAGCACAGGGCTTTGAAGATAGTGGAGATTTTTGGTCCGCAATGAAAGCCCAAAAGCCAGAGTTAATTATACTGGATGTCATGCTCCCTGGCGAAGACGGACTGACGATTTTGAAAAGGCTGCGTTCTTCACCTGTTACCGCAGATATTCCTGTTGTTATGGCTACGGCAAAAGGCAGTGAATATGATAAGGTGATCGGGCTGGATGGCGGGGCGGATGATTACCTTGCAAAACCGTTTGGCATGATGGAGATGGTT
>CADBKF010000051.1 GCA_902795195.1 Oscillospiraceae bacterium | reverse complement strand
TGCCGTTGGGATCGTCGCCCAGAAGGCCGGACTCGTGCGCGCCGATGGGGTTGAAATAGCGCAGCAGGACGGCAGTGAAGTCCGGGTTGGCGGCGCATTCGTCGCGCAGGATCTGCTCGATCATGACCTTCGTCCAGCCGTAGGGGTTGGTGGCGGAGGTGTCCATGTCCTCGGTATAAGGGCAGGCGTTTTTGGGGCCGTAGACCGTCGCCGAGGAGGAGAACACGAAGCGGGTGCAGCCGTGGCGCTTCATCGTCTCGAGCAGGGTCAGGGTGGTATCGAGATTGTTGCGGTAGTAGCGCAGCGGGATCCGGCAGCTCTCGCCCACAGCCTTGAGCCCGGCAAAATGGATCACGGCTTCAATGGGATGGGCAGCAAAGACAGCCTCCAGGGCAGCCTGGTCGGCCACGTCCAGCTCGCAGACTGCAGGCGTTTTGCCGGTGATGCGGGCGATCCGCTCCGGCACGTCCCGGCTGGAATTGCAGAAATTATCGGCGATGACGACGTCATAGCCCTCGTTGAGCAGCTCCACGCAGGTATGGGAGCCGATATATCCGGCGCCGCCGGTCACTAAAATGCTCATAGAAAACCTCCCGAACAGAATCGTTATGCTTGTTTTGCTTGAGAATAGTGTACCACAACGGCACATGGAATGCAAGAGCGCATTTTCCCCGAAAAAAAGCAAAAAAGCAGTTGACAAAGCGCTGATTTTCCGCTAAAATATAACGGCTTGCGTAAGCAGGCATAATCCCCTTGCCGCTGAGGGATTCAGCGGCCGAAAGACCAAAAGGAGGTGCAAACAAATGGCAAAGATTTCCGCGAAGTACGAGGTTCTCTACATCATCGACCCCGATCTGGGCGAAGAGGGTATTGCAGCGCTCGTGGAAAAGTTCAAGGCGATGGTTGAGGCGGAGGGTACTCTGCTCAGCATCGAGGAGTGGGGCAAGCGTCGGCTGGCCTACCTCATCGACGACAAGCCCGAAGGCTACTACGTCCTCATGAATCTTGAGGCGAAGCCCGAGCTGCCCGCTGAGCTTGACCGTGTCTTCAAGATCACCGAAGGCATCATGCGTTCGCTGATCACCGCTGTCGAAGCGTAAGGAGGCAACCACATGCTGAACCATATCGTTCTCATGGGCCGGCTGACAAAGGACCCGGAGCTCCGGCGTACCGCAACCGGGATCGCAGTTGCGTCCTTCTCCATTGCGGTTGACCGGGATTTCGGCAAGACCGAATCCGGCGACAAGGAAACCGACTTCATCGACATCGTTGCCTGGCGGCAGACGGCTGAATTTGTCAGCAAGTATTTTGCCAAGGGCCGCATGGCGGTGGTATCCGGCCGGCTCCAGATCCGTTCCTGGACGGATCGGGAAGGCAACAAGCGCCGCAACGCCGAGGTCGTGGCAGACAATGTCTACTTCGGCGACTCCAAGCGGGACAGCGATTCTCAGGGCAGCTACGCTGCGCCTAATGCGTTCTCCGCACCGGCGCAGAGCTACGCAGCACCCTATGCCGACTCCTACGCCGCTCCGTCTGCGCCTGCCGCGCCCGCATCCGATTTTGCGATGATCGAGGACGACGACGCCGACCTGCCGTTCTGAGCAGTCGGATGACACCTCATCCGCCTCGCTTCGCGCGGCACCTTCCCCTCAAGGGGAAGGCAATTTGAACTATTTCCTATGAGTCTGTAGAAAAGGAGGACAATTCCTGTGGCAAACGAAAACAGAGCCAGACCCCACAAGCGCAAGAAGGTTTGTGCCTTCTGCGTCGACAAGGTCACTTCGATCGACTATAAGGACACTGCAAAGCTGCGCCGCTTCACTTCCGAGCGCGGCAAGATCCTGCCCCGCCGCACCACCGGCACCTGCGCTGCCCATCAGCGCCAGCTGACCGTGGCCATCAAGCGCGCCCGTCAGATCGCTTTGCTGCCCTACGTCGCCGACTAATTGCATAGACCGCGATAGAAACACCGAGCCGAAAAACCGGCTCGGTGTTTCTTGTTTCGATCCGTAGTGGCCGATGCCCACATCGGCCATAGCGCGAAGCGCCTGCCGGCGAGATGGCCGATGTGGGCATCGGCCACTACGAAATCGGCCTGACTTATGTTTCGCCTGCAGGCTCGTACTGTGCGAGGGTACGGCTGAGCAGGGCCTGGTATTCTGCGATGACGGGCTGGGGCGAGAGGATCTGCACGCGGCTGCCGAAGCTCAGAAGCCAGCCGTAGAAGACAGGGGAGGGCTGCACCTGCACGGAGACGGTGAAGTGCTCGTCCCCGTCCGGGATCAGACTCTGATCCTTGCCGAAGCGGTCGATCACCACGCCGGAGAGGGCGGTCTCAAAGCGCAGACGGACCGTGACCGGCTCGCCGTGGTACATGGCAAAGACCTGCTTGCCGTAGACCGCAAGATCCAGGCGCTCGGTCTCCGCGGTTTGGATGCGGGCCTCGCCGGTCAGCGCGATGCCAGCCATCTTGTCCACGCGGAAGTGCGTCAGCCCGTGGGCCTCGGTGTGGGCCAGCAGATAGTAGTTCTCGCTGTCCCAGATGAGCGCGTAGGGGCTGGCCGTGCGCTGGCCGCCGCGGAACCGCCGCTGCTTGTCCACGCCCCAGTCAAAGTAGCGGAAGCGGACCTGGCTGTTCTCCGCGATGGCCTGGTGCAGCAGGTCCACGTTGTAATAGATGCTCTCGTTCATGCTCTTGACCCGGCCGGTGACTACCACCTGGCGGCGCAGCGTGCCGGCCTCGTGGACGCTGGCGAGCGTCTCGAGCTTGCGGATGAGGTCGAGCGATTTCCGCTCGCTTAAGAATTTGGACGACTGCACCGCGTCGACCAGCAGCTTGAGCTCTGCCAGCTCAAACTCGCGCGAGGCCAGATACCAGCCGCCGGGTCGACCAGGCGCGCGCAGAATGTCCAGGCCGAAATCCGTCAGCTGCTGGATGTCGCTGTAGACGGTCTTGCGTTCGACCGGGATCCCCTGGACGGCGAGATAGTCAATGATCTGCTTTGTGCTGGCCGGGTGCGCCTCGTCGGTGTTGCGCGTGAGATAATCCTTCAGATAGAGCAGCTTCAAGGTCTGCTGCGAGGAACGTGCCATAACATCACCCCGGAACTTATTTTACCACAGCGCGTCTAAAAATGGAAGAAAGCACGCAAAATTTTTGGTTGCGATTGACGCAAACCGGAAAATATGATACGATGTGAAAAGCATTTTGATGCAGATGAGGAATCATTGCCAATGGAAGCTGTTTTGGAATTTTTTACCGACGCGACCGGCAGCGCGTCGTTTCTGAGCATCTACAGCTCGGTGCTTCGGGTGGCGATGCCGGTGCTGGCGCTCTTTATTGTGCTGCGCTGCGCCAAGTCGCTGCTGGGCTTCCGACGGGAGCCGGAGATCTGGGCCTGGATGCGGCTGGCCACCGGTGAGCTGATCCCGGTGACGCACTGGGAAAACGTTCTGGGCCGGAAAAAGAGCGCCGATATCGTGCTGGACTTTGCCACGGTCTCCAAGAGCCACGCGGTTCTGACCCGGCACGACGACGGCAGCTGGACGATCCGCGACGTCGGCGCGAGAGGCCACGTCCAGGTCAACGGCCGTCAGGTCATCGAGACAAAAGTGAATTACGGAGATACTCTGTCCCTGGGCGGGCTGGAAATGACGCTTGAGCCCATCTCCAACGAGGAGGCCCTGCTCCAGAATCTGGGCCGGACCAAGGCCGGCAAGGGCAACAGCCCCGGCATGACGCTGGTGCTTCTGACGCTGTTTCAGGGCATGGCGCTGCTGGCGCTGAGCTTCAACATGGGCCAGGAGCACCTGATGCAGTTTCTCATGGCCTTCGGCGAGCTGGCCGCGCTGGAATGGCTGCTCTTCATCGGGCAGAAGATCATCCGCAGAAGCGGCTTTGAGCTCGAGACTGTGGCGTTTTTTCTTATGACGATCGGCCTGTGCGTCACGGGCACCTCGGCGCCCGGCGAGCTGCAGAAGCAGATGATCGCCGCCTGCATGGGCGTGGCGCTGTTTCTGACGATCGGCCTGTGCCTGCGCAGCCTGGACACGGCGAAGAAGGTCCGCTATGTGGCGGCGGTCTTCGGCGTGCTGCTGCTTCTGGTCAACCTGGTGTTCGGCAAGGAGCTCTACGGCGCCAAAAACTGGATCATGATCGGCGGCTTCTCGTTCCAGCCCTCGGAGCTGGTGAAGATCTGCTTTATCTTTGCCGGCGCCTCCACGATGGAGCGCATCGTCACCAAGCGGAACCTCATTTTGTTCATTATCTACGCAGGCTTTGTCTGCGCGTGCCTGGCCGTCATGCGGGACTTCGGCACCGCGCTGATCTTCTTCTCCTGCTTCCTTGTGATCGCGTATCTGCGCTCCGGCAGCTACGCCACCATCGCGCTGATGGTGGCCGTGGTGGGCTTCGGCGCGGTGCTGGCGATCCGCTTTTTCCCGTATATTACCGCCCGCTTCTCCAACTGGGGCCACATCTGGGAGGACCCGCTGGGCAAGGGCTACCAGCAGACCAAGGCGCTCATGTGCGCGGCGGCCGGCGGCCTGTTCGGCCTGGGCTTCGGCAACGGCTGGCTCAAATACGTGGCCGCAGCCAACACCGACCTCGTCTTCGCCCTGACCTGTGAGGAGGGCGGCCTGATCCTGGCGGTGCTGATGGTGGCGGCCCTGGCGGTGCTGGGCATGTTTGTTGTGCGCTCTGCCAAGGTGGGCAGAAGCAGCTTCTACACGATCTCCGCCTGCGCTGCGATGAGCATCATGACCGTGCAGGCCATCCTGAACGTCTTCGGCACCGTAGACTTTCTGCCGCTGACCGGCGTGACCTTCCCGTTCGTGTCCAACGGCGGCTCGAGCATGATCGCCTCCTGGGGCCTGCTGGCCTTCCTCAAGGCCTGCGATACCCGGCAGAACGCCAGCTTCGCGGTCAAGCTCTCGTCCAAGCAGCGCAAGCGCGGAAAGGAGGCGGCGGCATGAACGATATTTCCAAACGGACCTACTTTGCCCTGGCCCTGGCCGGCATTCTGCTGTTCGGCATTGCGGCCTTTGTGGTGCGCTTTTTCCTGTATTCCGACCGCTGGGTCACCTTCTCAGGCAGCCCGCACGTGTATTCTTCCGGCAATCTGAACACCGGCGTGGTCTACGACCGCAGCGGCCTGCAGCTGCTCGACACTGAGGACGGGCGCACTTACGCCGCCGACAGCAGCACCCGAAGGGCCACGGTCCACCTGCTGGGCGACCGGGAGGGCAACATCCCGTCCCAGATCCTCAGCCACTATGCCTCAACGCTCGTGGGCTACGACAAGCTCAGCGGCACCAACCACAGCAGCGGCACCGGCGAGCTGCGCCTGACGGTCAGCGCCCAGGTGCAGGCCATCGCCCTGCAGGCGCTGAACGGTCAGAAGGGCACCGTGGGCGTGTACAACTACAAAACCGGCGAGATCCTCTGCGCGGTGAGCTCGCCCAGCATGGACCCGGACAACCCGCCGCAGACCGTGGACGACGCCAGCGGCCTGTATGTCTACCGCATGTTCCACGCAAGCTACACGCCGGGCTCGATCTACAAGCTCGTGACCGCCCAGGCGGCCATGGAGACCATCTCCGACATCGAGACCAGGGCCTTTACCTGCACCGGCAGCACGGTCATCAACGGCGAGACCATCACCTGTCCCAAGGCGCACGGGCAGCTGGACTTCAAGCAGGCGCTGGCCAGCTCCTGCAACTGCACCTTTGCCCACATCGCCCTGGAGGTCGGCGCCCGGAAGCTCAGCGAGGTGTCCGAGCGCATCGGCGTCACCGATTCGTTTGAATTTGACGGCCTGTACACCAAGGCCGGCCAGTTCGATCTCTCCGGCGCGGACGACAACGCCCTGGCCTGGGCCGGCGTGGGCCAGTATACCGATCTGGTCAACCCCTTCCAGTTCATGCGCTACATGGGCGCCGTGGCCAACGGCGGCAGCGCGGCCGAGCCCTATCTGGTGGCGCAGGCCGTGAACAACGGCAGCGTCAAGTACCGGGCCCACACCGCCATGACCGGCGAGCTGATCGACGAGCGCAGCGCCGCGAAGCTGCAGCAGATGATGCGCTACAACGTCGAGGCGATCTACGGTACCTGGAATTTTCCGGACGTGCAGGTCTGCGCCAAATCCGGCACGGCTGAGACCGGCGGCGGGAGCAACACCGCCACCTTTGCCGGCTTCGTGCTCGACAGCAGCTATCCGCTGGCCTTCATCGTGGTGGTGGAGGAGGGCGGCGCGGGCTCGTCGACCTGCGCCCCGATCGCGGGCACGGTGCTGCAGGCCTGCATCAATCTCATGGACGGAGAAAGGTAAAGAAAGATGAAAATCGAGAAAAAAGAAATCATTCGCTCCCTCAAATTCCTGCTGTTTTCCATTTCGGCGGGCGTGATCCAGATCGTGAGCTACACGCTGCTCTTCAGCGTGGCGAAGCTGCCGCACTGGGCGGCCTACCTGATCTCGCTGGTGCTCTCGGTGCTCTACAACTTCACGATCAACCGGAAATTCACCTTCCACTCCGCCGCCAACGTGCCGATCGCGATGCTCAAGGTGGCGCTCTATTACCTGGTCTTCACGCCGCTGTCCACCTGGGGCGGCAATTACCTGGTCGAGACCGCCCACTGGAACAACTACCTGGTGGAGGCGCTCTCCATGATCCTGAACTTCGTCACCGAGTTCCTCTTCACCCGCTTCGTGGTCTACGGCAAGCAGGTGGACAACGACGGCAGCGTCAAAGAATAAAAAAATCCCTGTCACCGCGCTTGCAGTGACAGGGATTTTTTGACGTTTAGACCATCGTGGTCATCAGGGCGATGCCGGGGCGGGCAGCATCCACGCGGGTGTACTGCACCGGCAGCTCCTGCTCGCATTCCACCAGAACGGCGTAGGGCATGTCGTGGGGGATGGCGGCGCTGGCCTCGTCCATCAGCTCATCCATGCGGATGTGCTTGGCGCGCTCCGGGGCGATCTCCAGCTCGTAGCCGGGGACCTTGTCGCGGTCTTCAAAGTAGAGCGTCAGCCGCACGTGGACGGGGAAATCATAGGTGTTGACGACGCAGATCGTCTCATGGCTGGAATATTTGCCGTTATTTGTATAAATTCCATTGAAATTCATGATTTTTCCGGATATACAGTGAAATCATGCATTATATATGCGCCGTAAACCAGTCGGTGATTTCCTTGAGCCGGCGCAGCCGATGCAGCGGCTTGCCGGATCGGGAGAGCTCGTGGTTTTCGCCGTGGAACAGGCAAAGCCGGGCCTCGATGCCCCGGTCGACCAGCGCGGCGTACATCTGAATGCCCTCGGAGAGGGGGCAGCGGTAATCCTCGTCGCTGTGGATGAACAGCGTGGGGGTCTGCACGTTGGCTGCATAGCGCACGGGCGACTGCCGCCAGAGATCCTCTGGGTTGACATAAATATTTCCGGCGGTCTGGTCGGAGGCGAACATCGGGCCGATGTCCGACACGCCGTAGAAGCTCAGCCAGTTGGCGATGGAGCGCTGGGAGGCGGCGCAGCAGAAGCGCGCGGTATGGCCGATGATCCAGTTCGTCATGAAGCCGCCGTAGCTGCCGCCGGTGACGCAGATGCGCTTCTCGTCGATCTGCGGCCAGGCCTTGAGCACCGCGTCGGTGAAGTCCATTAAGTTTACATAATCTGTTTCGCCGTAGTGACCGCGGATGTCCATGAATTCGTTCGTGCCGCCGTCGCTGCCCTTGGGGTTGCAGAAGAAGACGAAGCATCCCATGGAGGCCCAGACCTGCATCTCGTGGTAGAACACCGGGCCGTAGACGGTCTTGGGGCCGCCGTGCACATCCAGGACTGCGGGGTAGCGCTTGTCAGGATCAAAGTCCTTCGGCTTGAGGACCCAGCCCTCGATCTCCCAGCCTGCGCTCTGCACGCTCAGGCGCTCGGGCATGGCCAGGTAGCGGCCCTCGAGCGCCGCGTCGTTGAAGTGGGAGACCCGGGTCAGCGCGCCGCCATCCGGGTCATAGCGGTAGAGCTCCTGCGGATGCATGTCAAACAGGCCCACCAGAAGCAGCTCGCCGTCCACCAGGTCGAAGCAGTCCACAGCGCCGTCTTTTGCCAGCACCGGTCGGTCGTCGCCGTCGGAGCTGAGCAGGTGCACCACGGCGTTGCCGCCGCGGGTGGTCAGGTGATAGAGCCCCTCGGGCGCGGATACGGCCTGCCGGCCGCCGCCCAGACGGCAGTCGCTGCCCACGGAGTTGTAGCAGTTGTATTCCTCCTGCCGCAGCACGTCCAGCGCGCCGGTATTGGGGTCCACGGTGTAGACCCAGGCGTTTTCGTTCAGGCCATGGCGCTTGCCCTCGGTGCCGAGCAGCAGCAGCTTGCCGCCCAGCGTGTCCAGGTGCTCGCAGGAGAGCGTGTCGTTTTGCAGCACCGTCCGCGTTTCGCCGCTGCGCCAGTTGCAGGCGCGCAGCTCGAAGCCATGCAGCGGGGCCTTTTTCTCCCAGCGCAGACTGGCGTAGAACAGCTCGTCGCCCAGCACCGTGAGGCTCTGCAGATCCTCCGGCGGGGTGGTCAGCGGCGTGATGGAAAACGGCTGCGTGCACACGCAGTACAGCCTGGTCCGCTGCCGGCTGCAGAAGCCGCCGCCGTTCATCCAGAAGGGGAGCTCGGTGAGCACCTCGTAGTCCTTCTCCTCCTCGAGCTGCTTGGCGCGCGCCTTCCAATCGTCCTCCGAGGCGCTGTGCACGTCGGGGAAATCGAGCGACACGCCGGCCGTGATGGCAAAATGCGTCTCGTCGAGCACGCGGATGGCGTCGGCGCGGAAGGGAAGCGTCAGAAACGGTAGCGCCTCGCCGCCGCGCAGGTCCAGCACGTAATAGGATGTAAATTCCTCTTTGTTCTTCTGGCGCTTGCGCTCCTTGGCAGAGCGCACGGCAGGGAAGAGCAGCCTTTCGTTGTCCAGCCAGACAAAGCTGCCCTCGTTCCCGAGGTCGGTCAGCTGGCGCAGCGCGCCGTTTTCATAGAGCCAGAGCCGGCGCTCGTAGCTGTTTTCATCCCGGTTGGCCTGCGCCGCGACAAAGGCGGCCCGTTTGCCGTCCGGCGAAGCGTGCAGACCCGACAGGGCGCGATAGGAAAGCAGATCCTCCTGCGTAATCGGTAACATGATGGCATCCTCCTTTGAATTCGGATTTGTCCATAGTATACCAGAAAACGACGGGTTTCGCAACGCCGATTTTACGGCTTGACGATCTTCACCGTTTCATTTTCAGTGCCCGGATGCTCCCGCACGGCGGTGAAGAACAGGGTTTTGTAGACGAGCTGATCCGGCTGCCGGGAGTCGTAGCCGATCTCATAGCTGAACCGGGGCACCTGATGGAAGTGCCTGACTGCCACGTAATCCGTCACATGAAACAGCGCGAACAGCAGCAGCGCGCACCCGGCGACGCACAGCGCCCGCGTCCCCTTTTTCGGCAGGAGCGTGCCCAGCGCCAGCCAGAGGCCGATGAGCAGGACGATGCTGCCGAATACAGAATAAATGCTGCCCCAGCTGCTCTCGCTGGGGAAGATCGCCAGCGCGGAAATGATGATGAAGACGCCGAACAGGCACAATGCCGCGCCCAGCACCCGCCGTTTTCCGGTTTTGACCTCATTGTGGGCATATTCCGCCATCTTTTCGGCGGTTTCCTTGGTTTGCTGATCCATACTCTCGCTTTTCCTTTCTCCGTTGATGAGTTCTGTGATGCTGACGTTGTAGAATTCCGCCAGCTCGACGAGCAGGCTGATGTCCGGCAGATTGCTGCCGGTTTCCCAGCGGGAGACGCTCCGGTTGGAGACGCCCAGCCGCTCGGCCAGCGCCTCCTGCGTCAGATTTTGTTCCTTCCTCAGCGCCTTGAGAAAGGCGCCGATCTTGATTTGATCCATCCGAGGACCTCCTTTCGCTGATAGATTAGCATCCAAGGCCCGAAAAAACCAGGACACAAAGCGAGAAATGCCGGTTTTTCAGGGCAGACAGGGCTGTCCGGTGCTGCGATTCGGCGTTTTTTGCGTCAGATCGCGTTCGATGTGATATTCCCAGTATAAACCAAAACACGCACAAGTCAATGGGAAGCTGAAAGAACACGTTTCAGAAAAAAACGAAAAAAACGTATTTCGGGGCTTGACAAACGGCGAAGAATTGGCTATTATATACAGGCTGATTTTCGTGACCGAGCTTCAGCCGCGGCGCTGCCGCGAAATGGAATACCTGGAGTGGTATCGAAGCGGTCATAACGAGCACGACTGGAAATCGTGTGACGGTCAAAAGCCGTCCGAGGGTTCGAATCCCTCCCACTCCGCCAAAGCGAAAATCCTGTCGACAACAGTCGGCAGGATTTTCGCTTTTTATTTTTCCTTTTTAAGTCTTCAGTATTCATTATTCATTTCAGCGACAGGATTTTCTAATTGAATACTGAAGACTTAAGACTGAAAAATGAATAATAGTTGCGAAATCGGACATTTTTCGATATAATATAAAACACGAAAAAACATGAAAAAAGATAAACCGGAGTTTCGCAGATCAAGGAAGGAACCCGGCACACAAGAATTTGCAGGAGGTTTCGTGATGTGGTTTTGGTTGGCGCTTGGTTCAGCGGTCTTCGCTGCGCTGACATCGATACTTGCAAAAGTCGGAATTGAAGGGGTCGCATCCAATCTTGCCACGGCGATCCGCACAATGGTGGTTGTTGTGATGGCATGGGCAATGGTATTTATCACGCACCAGCAGAGCGGCATCCGGGCCATCAGCCAAAAGAGCTGGATTTTCCTGATCCTGTCCGGCCTTGCAACCGGGGCCTCCTGGCTGTGCTACTACAAGGCTCTGCAGATGGGAAGCGCTTCCAGGGTTGTTCCGATCGATAAGCTGTCCGTCGTCATCACACTGGTGCTGGCGTTTGTTTTCCTGCACGAAGAATTTACTATAAAATCAGTGATTGGCTGCCTCCTGATCGGCGCAGGAACGTTGTTGATGGTTCTGTAAGACGGATTTCACTTCTCTTTTCATGAGGCTGCGGGTATGAACGTCCGGAAGCGGGCACAATTCCGGAATCACATTGTCAAATCAGCGACGGAGGAGGGGGAGAGCGTATGGATGGAAGCACTGCGCCGCAGGCGCAATATAACTTGATAAGTTTGTTTTTTCTGTTATGATTTGGTTAAAGAAAAACATCTCAACAAATCAGTATTTGGGGAGACCGATTTATGAATGTCTGGTTCACCGTTGAGAAAATTGACGCACAAACATTTGCAATAAGTGAATATCTACATTGGGAAGAAACCCATTGCTATCTGATTTGCGGGCAAGACAAGTCCGTTTTGATTGACACGGGTCTCGGTGTTTCAAACATAAAATGTGTTGTCGACCATCTGACGACGCTGCCTGTTACTGTGCTGACAACCCATGTACATTGGGATCACATCGGCGGGCACCGGTACTTTGATCACATTGCAGTACATGAGGCGGAAAAAGAATGGATCACCGGTCGTTTCCCTTTGCCGTTGATAAAAGTGAAGGAACAATTGACAAAACCACCCTGTGCGTTACCGGAGGAGTTCGACCTTGACTCTTATCAAGTCTTTCAGGGTGAACCGCAGATTCTTTTGCATGATGGTGATTGTTTTGACTTGGGCGGACGAACGATCCGGGTGCTGCACACGCCTGGACATTCTCCCGGGCACTGTTGTTTTTACGATCAGGAGAGAAGATACTTATATTCCGGCGATTTGGTTTACAAGGGCTGTCTGGAGGCCTCTTATCCGAGCACTGACCCGTTGCTTTTTTATCAGTCAGTAAAGCGCCTGATGGAGCTGGAGGTCAGCCGCGTTTTCCCCGGCCATCATGACTTAATGATTCCCGTTTCACTGATTGGTGAGATCAATGAAGGTTTTTCAAAGATTGAGCAGAAGGGGCAACTGAAACAGGGAAATGGATTGTATGACTTCGGTGACGTAAGAATCCATATTTGAGTGTCAAATCTCTGCTTGTTGGGCTGTACGCGTGTATCATAGATGAGATCGACTTCCGGCGCGCGCCGCTCTGCAAGAAGCACAGCGGCGACGGGATTTCCGACATCTGCGAGGTGTATCTGCAAATTGTGAACGACCTGATTGCACGCGGTTTTTAGCCAAGACGCGGGCTGGCTGCCCGGAAAAGAGGGAGGAAAAATGGCACAAAGCAAAATCGAAGCCATGCTGCTGGACCCGGAATTTGACTACCTGCAGCCCTATTTCTATAAAAACCCCTGGGCGCTGCGCTGCGAGCTGGGCCTTGGCACGGATCGAGCGTCGCAGATCCAAACCGCCCGCGCGCGGGCAAGGCAGATCCATGCGATCCTGTTTCCCAACGGTGCGGATCTGGTTGCGTTCAATTACTGGCTGCTCGACTGGTCCGACAGCGGGGAAGCGGAGGGCGCCTTGTATCGCGACAGCGCAGGGGAAGTGGAGGACCGGCTGCGGAGAGAGCAGCGCGCACTGCGGTTTTTGTCCGAGATGCAGATGAAATACCGGCACGTGAGCGTCAAAAACCTGAAAACCTACGCAGCGCCCGGTGAGCCGGAGTATGAGACGATGCGGCGCAACCGCATCGTCTGCTACGCAGACAGTCTGGGCTTTGACGATCCGGCGCTCCGAGGTCAGCCTGGTTTCGACCGAACACGAGTGCATTTTCTCGGTCTACGACGACCGGGGCTGCGACATCGTGTTTGCAGACCGCGAACATATGCTGGCCTTCTATGACCGTCTCCGGCCGTTCTTTTTGGCCTACGATCTGGCTGAGATGGAGCGGCGCCGCAGGAACGAGGGCTGAGGCCCTCGCTCGGATTATTGGATATTCTCCTCGGCGCAGTTGTCGAGCACGCGGAAGCCCATCTCCTTGGAGGGGGCTTCAAATTTTTTGATGCTGACGGCATCAAAGGCAGGGCAGAGCCTGGCCTCGGGGTCAAGGCGAAGATCCTCGCCGGTTTTCTGCTTGCGCGGTTTCATGACGGCGCTCCTTTCGTTCGTTTTGCGAACAGCTTGCCCGAAACGCGAAAAAAATATCCGGATTGCGGAAAAAATCGCAATTCGGACGCAAAAAGTTATGGAAAAGAGATTGACTTTTTTTCATGGATATGGTATCATTGTTACCCAATATGGGTATTTGCAGCCTTGGGCCAACCTCAACCCACTACAGTGAGTCTAGCACAGCCCGGCGGTTTTTTCAAGTGGGTCGGCTGCAAAATTTACAACGCGACCGGGCGTGTCATATTGTAAAAATACACAGAAGAAAGGCTGTGATGAAATTTGGCAATGGTTAGAGACGAGATGTTCGGCAAGACGCTGCGAAAGAGTTACGCCAAGTACAACGAAATTCTTGAGATGCCCAACATGCTGAAGATCCAGAAGGACTCTTACGAGTGGTTCCTCAACGAAGGCCTGCACGAGGTGTTCCGCGACACGGACGCGATCACCGACTACACCGGCAATCTGGAGCTCAGCTTCCTGGACTACAGCATGAACGACGCGCCGAAGTATACCGTCGAAGAATGCAAGGAACGCGACGCCACCTACGCAAAGCCGATCAAGGTTCGGGTCCGGCTGCACAACAAGGAGACCGGCGAAATCAAGGAGCAGGAGATCTTCATGGGCGACTTCCCGCTCATGACGAACGGCGGCACCTTCGTCATCAACGGCGCCGAGCGCGTCATCGTCTCCCAGATCGTCCGCAGCCCTGGCATGTATTACGGCGACGAGGTCGACAAGGCCGATCAGCACTCCTACACCGCGACGGTCATCCCGTACCGTGGCGCCTGGCTCGAGTACGAGACCGACGTGCAGGATGTGTTCTACGTCCGCATCGACAAGAACCGCAAGCTGCCGATCACCTGCCTCATCCGCGCCCTGGGCGTGGACACCGACGCCAAGATCGTGGAGATGTTCGGCGAGGACAAGCGCATCAAGGCGACCCTCGAGAAGGACACCTGCCACAGCAGGGAAGAGAGCCTGCTGGAAATCTACCGCAGACTGCGCCCCGGCGAGCCCCCCACGGTGGACAACGCACAGTCTTACCTCGACGCGCTGTTCTTTGACGCACGCCGCTACGACGTGTCCAAGGTCGGCCGCTACAAGTTCAACAAGAAAATGGACATCTGGACCCGCCTGGCGGGCCAGGAGCTGGCTGAGCCCATTGCCGACCCGATGACCGGCGAGATCCTTGCCATGCCCGGCAAGGTGCTCACCCGCGAGGAGGCCAAGCTGATCTCCGAGCGCGCGGTCAACAGCGCCGTCATCAAGCACGGCGAGGGCACGCTCAAGATCTTCTCCAACAACGTGGCCGATATGTCCAAGTTCGTCTCCTTCGACCCGAAGAAGTACGGCATCAAGGAGCGCGTGAACTTCACCGCCCTGCGTGAGATGCTCGCCAAGGCCGAGGAGGAGAACTGGACCGAAGAGGATTGGGAGTTCGGCATCCAGGATTATTCCGATCAGCTGCTGCCCAAGCACATCACCGTCGAGGACATCCTCGCTTCCATCAACTACCTCATCTGCGTGGCCAACGGCGTCGGCACGACCGACGACATCGACCACCTGGGCAACCGCCGCCTGCGCTGCGTGGGCGAGCTGCTGCAGAACCAGTTCCGCGTGGGCTTCACCAGACTCGAGCGCGTCATCCGCGAGCGCATGACCGTGCAGGACCTGGACACCGTGACCCCGCAGAGCCTCATCAACATCCGGCCTGTGACCGCGGTCATCAAGGAGTTCTTCGGCTCCTCGCCGCTGTCTCAGTTCATGGACCAGAACAACCCCCTGGCAGAGCTGACGCACAAGCGCCGCCTCTCCGCTCTGGGCCCCGGCGGCCTGTCGAGAGAGCGCGCCTCCTTCGACGTGCGCGACGTCCACTACAGCCACTATGGCCGTATGTGCCCCATTGAGACCCCCGAAGGTCCCAACATCGGCCTGATCAACTATCTGGCCTGCTACGCCAAGATCAACGAGTACGGCTTTGTCGAGGCCCCCTTCCGCAAGCTCGAGAAGGTCTACGACGAGAACGGCAAGTACGTCGGCTCCCGCGTGACCGATACCGTCGAGTACATGACCGCCGACGTGGAGGACGATTTCCGCGTGGCCCAGGCCAGCGAGCCGGTGGACGAAAACGGCTTCCTGGTCAACGCCCGTGTGACCTGCCGTCACCGCAACGAGATCATCGCCGTCGACCGCGAGCAGATCGACTACATCGACGTCTCGCCCAAGATGATGGTCTCCGTGGCTACCGCGTTCATCCCCTTCCTGCAGAACGACGACGCAAACCGTGCCCTGATGGGCGCGAACATGCAGCGCCAGGCCGTGCCGCTGATGGTCACCGAGGCGCCCATCGTCGCCACCGGCGTGGAGCACAAGTGCGCGGTCGACTCCGAGGTCTGCATCAAGGCCGAGGGCAAGGGCACCGTCACCAAGGTCAGCGCCGACTGGATCACGATCCGCTATGAGGGCGGCGACGTGAAGGACTACAAGCTGACCAAGTTCGCCCGCTCCAACCAGGGCACCTGCGTCAACCAGCGGCCCATCGTCGCGGTCGGCGAGCAGGTCGAGTACGGCCAGGTCATCGCTGACGGCCCCGCCTGCTCGCAGGGCGAGATCTCCCTGGGCAAGAACGTGCTGATCGGCTTCATGACCTGGGAAGGCTACAACTACGAGGACGCGATCCTGCTCAACGAGCGCCTGGTGCGCGAGGACGTGTTCACCTCCATCCACATTGAAGAGTACGAAACCGAGGCCAGAGACACCAAGCTCGGCCCCGAGGAAATCACCCGCGATATCCCCAACGTCGGCGAGGACACCCTGAAGGACCTCGACGAGGAGGGCATCATCCGCGTGGGCGCCGAGGTCACCTCCGGCGACTACCTGGTCGGCAAGGTCACCCCCAAGGGCGAAACCGAGCTCACCGCAGAGGAGCGCCTGCTGCGCGCAATCTTCGGCGAGAAGGCCAGAGAGGTCCGCGACAGCTCCCTCAAGGTCCCACACGGCGAATCCGGCATCATCGTGGACGTCAAGAAGTTCACGAGAGAGAACGGCGACGAAATGGCCCCCGGCGTGAGCAAGGTCGTGCGCGTCTACATTGCGCAGAAGCGTAAGATCTCGGTCGGCGACAAGATGGCCGGCCGCCACGGCAACAAGGGCGTTGTCTCCCGCGTGCTGCCTGAGGAGGATATGCCCTTCCTGCCCGACGGCACCCCGCTGGACATCGTTCTGAACCCCCTGGGCGTGCCCTCTCGTATGAACATCGGCCAGGTGCTGGATGTGCACCTGGGTTACGCAGCCAAGGCCCTGGGCTGGAAGGTTTCCACCCCAATCTTTGACGGCGCAAACGAAAAGGACATCCGCGACACCCTGAAGCTGGCGGGCCTGCGCGAGGACGGCAAGTCCATCCTCTACGACGGCCGCACCGGCGAGCAGTTTGACAACCTGGTCACGGTTGGCTGGGTCTACTTCCTCAAGCTGCACCATCTGGTCGACGATAAGATCCACGCCCGTTCCACCGGCCCCTACTCCCTGGTGACCCAGCAGCCTCTGGGCGGCAAGGCCCAGTTCGGCGGCCAGCGCTTCGGCGAAATGGAGGTCTGGGCCCTGGAGGCCTACGGCGCGGCCTACACCCTGCAGGAGATCCTGACGGTCAAGTCCGACGACGTGACCGGCCGTGTCAAGACCTACGAGGCCATTGTCAAGGGCCACAACGTGCCCAAGCCCGGCGTTCCCGAATCCTTCAAGGTCCTGGTCAAGGAGCTGCAGTCCCTGTGCCTGAACATCAAGGTGCTCGACGAGCAGGGCCAGGAGATCGAGCTCAAGGATGAGGATGAGGATGACGTCGTCTATACCGCCGGCGCGAACGACTTCGCGCCCGACGAGGAGTTCGTCACCGATGAGGGCGAGGTCCTCGAGTCCGGCTACGGCTACGATGAGGATCAGGATGAGGACACCTTCGCGTCCTTCCTCGATCAGGTCGCCGCAGAAGCCGAAGAAGATATGTAAAAGGAGGCAAAGAACATGGCAAATGCAACATTTGACGCGATCCAGATTGGGATTGCCTCCCCTGAAATGATCCGTGCATGGTCTTACGGCGAGGTCAAGAAGCCCGAGACCATCAACTACCGCACCCTGAAGCCCGAGCGCGAGGGTCTGTTCTGCGAGAAGATCTTCGGGCCCACCAAGGACTGGGAGTGCCACTGCGGCAAGTACAAGAAGATCCGCTACAAGGGCAAGATCTGCGACCGCTGCGGCGTCGAGGTCACCAAGGCCAAGGTCCGCCGTGAGCGCATGGGCCACATCGAGCTGGCCGCGCCCTGCTCCCACATCTGGTATTTCAAGGGCATCCCCTCCCGGATGGGCCTGCTGCTCGACATCAGCCCCCGCATCCTGGAGAAGGTTCTCTACTTCGCTTCCTATATCGTCACCGATCCCGGCGACGCGCCGCTCATGAAGGGCCAGATCCTCTCTGAGAAGGAATACCGCGACATGCGCGAGAAGTACGAGGACGACTTTGACGCCGGCATGGGCGCCGAGTACGTCAAGCGGCTTCTGGCCACCGTGGGTCTGGGCGACGAGGACGCCAGAGAGCAGGTTCAGCTGCTGAACGAAAAGCACGCCATCGACCTCAAGCTCTCCGAGCTGCGCGACAACAAGATGCCCACCAAGCCCGAGGACGAGGAGCGCTCCGAGAACCTCGGCAAGCGCATCCAGGAGCTGACCTTCCAGGGCCTCGAGCACCTGTCCGAGAGCCTGCGCGGCGAGCTCAAGAGCGCCAACGGCCAGAAGAAGCTGCGCATCATCAAGCGCCTCGAGGTGGTCGATTCCTTCCGCCTGAGCGGCAATGATCCCGCCTGGATGGTCATGGACGTGCTGCCGGTCATCCCGCCGGAGCTGCGTCCCATGGTCCAGCTCGACGGCGGCCGCTTTGCGACCTCCGACCTCAACGACCTCTACCGCCGCGTCATCAACCGCAACAACCGTCTCAAGCGGCTCATCCAGCTCGACGCGCCCGACATCATCGTGCGCAACGAGAAGCGTATGCTGCAGGAAGCGGTGGACGCGCTGATCGACAACGGCCGCCGCGGCCGCGCGGTCACCGGCGCCAACAACCGCGCCCTCAAGTCCCTGTCCGACATGCTCAAGGGCAAGCAGGGCCGCTTCCGCCAGAACCTGCTGGGCAAGCGCGTGGACTACTCCGGCCGTTCCGTTATCGTCGTCGGCCCCGAGCTGAAGCTGTATCAGTGCGGCGTGCCCAAGGAGATGGCGATCGAGCTCTTCCGGCCCTTCGTCATGAAGAAGCTGGTCGAGGACGGCCTGGCCAACAACATCAAGTCCGCCAAGAAGATGATCGACAAGGGCAAGACCGAGGTCTGGGACGCCCTCGAGGAGATCATCAAGGACCGCCCGGTCATGCTCAACCGCGCGCCGACGCTGCACCGTCTGGGCATCCAGGCCTTTGAGCCGGTGCTGGTCGAGGGCCGCGCGATCAAGCTGCACCCCCTGTGCTGCACGGCCTTCAACGCCGACTTTGACGGCGACCAGATGGCCATCCACGTGCCCCTGTCCGCTGAGGCCCAGGCCGAGGCCAGAATGCTGATGCTTTCTGCCAACAACCTGCTGCGCCCGCAGGACGGCAAGCCCGTCACGGTGCCCACCCAGGATATGATCCTCGGTACCTACTACCTGACCTACAAGCGCTACAAGATCGACCACTATCCCAGCCTGCACGCCGCGATGCAGTACATCAGCAGCGGCAAGCTGACCATGCAGGATCCCGTCTGGGTCCGCAACAGCTGGGACGATCCGGAGAGCGAGAACTTCCATCACTTCATCAAGACCTGCGGTGACGGCATCCACAACGAGACCGACCGCCCGGACGAGGCAGACGACTGCTTCGAGACCGTGGCCGAGGCCGTCGAGGCCTGCCGCAGCGGCAAGGTCCGTCTCGACCAGCCCATCTACGTCTACAACAGCTGGGAGAGCCAGGACAAGATCCTCCAGGAGGACCACCTCTATATCCGCACCATTCCCGCCCTGTGCGAGGAGGTGCTCGAGAGCGGCGCTGCCCCCAGAGAGATCCTGCGCAGCTTCGTGAGCGAAAACGAGGCGAAGATGGCGTATCAGGCCAAGAGCCTGGATATGCACGAGCCCATCCGCGTCTACCTGGAGCGGGAGATCAACGGCGAAATGCACCGCGGCATGGTCGACGCCACCGTGGGCCGCCTGATCTTCAACGAGCCCATCCCGCAGGACCTCGGCTTCTATGACCGCTCCACCGGCGATCTGCTGGGCCTGGAGATCCAGGAAAAGGTCGGCAAGAAGCTGCTCGGCAAGATCATCGACCGCTGCATCCGCGTGCACGGCTTCACCATCGCCACCGAGATGCTTGACAAGGTCAAGGCCCTGGGCTACCGCTACTCCACCAAGGGCTCCATCACGGTCTCCATCGCCGATATGGCGATCCCCGAGCGCAAGTATCAGCTCATTCGCGAGGCCGAGCAGGCCGTTGTGAAGATCGACCGCCAGTACAAGCGCGGCTTCATCACCAACGATGAGCGCTACCGCCTGACCGTCAAGGAGTGGGAGGAGACGATCAAGCTCGTCACCGACGCGCTGCAGTCCAACCTCGACACCTTCAACCCCATCTTCATGATGGCCGATTCCGGCGCCCGTGGCTCCATGAACCAGATCCGTCAGCTGGCCGGCATGCGCGGCCTGATGGCCGATACCTCCGGCCGCACGATCGAGATCCCCATCAAGGCGAACTTCCGTGAAGGTCTGAGCGTTCTGGAATATTTCATCTCCTCCAGAGGCGCCAGAAAGGGCCTGACCGACACCGCGCTTCGTACCGCCGACTCCGGTTATCTGACCCGTCGTCTGGTCGACGTGTCGCAGGAGGTCATCATCCGCGAGGACGACTGCGGCTCCACCAAGGGCTCCTGGAAGTCCGAGATCGTGGAAAAGGGCCAGGTCATCTCCACCTTCGGCGAGCGTATCCACGGCCGCTTCCCGGTCGAGGACATCACCGATCCCGCCACCGGTGAGGTGCTCTTTGCCAAGACCACGATGCTGCATGAAGAGGACGCCAAGCTCCTGCTCGCCCACGGCATTGCGCCCGCTGCTACGGCATGAACCTGGCGACCTCCAAGCTGGTCGATCCCGGCGAGGCCGTCGGCATCATCGCGGCCCAGTCCATCGGCGAGCCCGGCACCCAGCTGACCATGCGTACCTTCCACACCGGCGGCGTTGCCGGCGATGACATCACCCAGGGTCTTCCCAGAGTCGAAGAGCTGTTTGAGGCCAGAAAGCCCAAGAAGATGGCCACGATCTCTGAGATCTCCGGCGTTGTGTCCATCGACGACAGCCACCGCACCGCGCTGCGCTCCATCACCGTGACCGCCGACGACGGCGAGGTCAAGGAGTACCAGGTGCCCTATTCCGTGGGTCTGCGCGTGGAGAACGGCAAGCGCGTGGTCAAGGGTGACCGCATCACCGACGGCGCGCTCAGCCCGCACGACGTGCTGCGCATCCGCGGCGAGGAGAAGGTGCAGGACTACCTGACCCAGGAGGTTCTGGCCGTCTACCGCCAGCAGGGCGTTGACATCAACGAGAAGCACATCGAGGTCATCATCCGTCAGATGATGCGCAAGGTCAAGGTCAACGAGAGCGGCGACACCGATCTGCTCTCCGAGACGGTCGTGGATGTGGCCGATTTCGAGGCTGCCAACGACAAGATCGACACCCTCAACCACTACCTCCAGGCGCGCATCGACCAGGGCGAGCCCGGCGTGACCCTCAAGAAGAAGGCCACCGCCACACTGCTGCTCATGGGCATCACCAAGGCCTCTCTTGCCACCGAGTCCTGGATGTCCGCCGCCTCCTTCCAGGAGACCACCAAGGTCCTGACCGAGGCCGCCATTAAGGGCAAGGTCGACCATCTGGTGGGCCTGAAGGAGAACGTCATCATCGGTAAGCTCATCCCCGCGGGCTCCGGCCTCACGGTCTACCGCGACTACAACGTCCTCAAGACCCCCGAGTCCCCCGTGACCGAGGATATGATCGACAACGAGCTGCTGATGGGCTAATTGCATGATTTCTTCGGAAAACGCAAGTTTATCGACGGAAACTGCATAAAAATTTCATAAAAAACCACCGAAATATGCAACATATTTCGGTGGTTTTTTCTATTGGCACAGAGCTCTGTGCTGTGGTAAAATATGCAGCATGTTAGAAAACGAACAGGAGGCCACACCATGTCCTATATTGATGAAGTCCTGATTTTTCACCGCGTGCGCGATTTTAACGAAACAGAATTTCTGCAGGCGATGGAGGAAATTTTTGAATCCATCCGCCCGGTCATTGAAAAAGACGAGGAGACCTACCGCAACGTTGCGCTGCTCGAGCGTCTGACCGAGCCGGAGCGCATCCTGCGCTTCCGCGTGCCCTGGATCGACGACGGCGGCAAGGTCCACGTCAACCGCGGCTACCGCGTGCAGTTCAATTCGGCCATCGGACCGTATAAGGGCGGCCTGCGCCTGCACCCCAGTGTGAATCTGGGTGTGATCAAATTCCTCGGCTTTGAGCAGATTTTCAAGAACTCCCTGACCGGCCTGCCCATCGGCGGCGGTAAGGGCGGCTCCGACTTTGACCCCAAGGGCAAGTCCAACCGCGAGATCATGATGTTCTGCCAGAGCTTTATGACAGAGCTGTGTAAGATCATCGGTGAAAACACCGACGTGCCCGCCGGCGACATCGGCACCGGCGCGCGAGAGATCGGCTATATGTTCGGCCAGTACAAGCGCATCTGCGGCCGCTATGAGGGTGCGCTCACCGGCAAGGGCCTGTCCTACGGCGGCTCTCTGACCCGGACCGAGGCCACCGGCTACGGTCTGCTCTACCTCGTCGAGGAGATGCTGCGGACCCACAACCAGGACCTGCAGGGCAAGACCGTCTGCATCTCCGGCTCCGGCAACGTGGCGACCTATGCCGCCGAGAAGGCCGAGCAGCTGGGCGCGAAGGTCCTCACGGTTTCGGACTCGACCGGCTGGGTCTACGACCCGGACGGCATCGACGTGCCGCTGCTCAAGCAGATCAAGGAGGTCGAGCGCGGCCGCGTGCTGGACTATGCCAAGCGCCGTCCCCATGCGGATTATCACGAGGGCCGCGGCGTGTGGGTCACGCCCTGCGACATCGCGCTGCCCTGCGCCACGCAGAATGAGCTGCAGATCGACGACGCCAGGATCCTGGTCCGCAACGGCGTGACAGCAGTTGCCGAGGGCGCCAACATGCCCACCACGATCGAGGCGACCAAATACTTCCAGAAGAACGGCGTGCTGTTCGTGCCCGGCAAGGCGGCCAACGCCGGCGGCGTTGCGACCTCGGCCCTCGAAATGGCGCAGAACAGCGGCCACGTATACTGGAGCTTTGAGAAGGTCGACAAGACCCTGCAGCAGATCATGGTCAATATCTTCCACAACATCGACGCCGCCGCCAGGAAGTACGGCATGGCCGGCAACTATGTGGCCGGCGCGAACATCGCAGGCTTTGAAAAGGTCGCCGACGCGATGATGGCCCAGGGCATTGTTTAATTGATAATTGACAGTTGACAATTGACAGCGGACAGTGTAAAGTGTAGGAATGTCATTCTGAGGAGCGCAGCGACGAAGAAGCTGATGCGTCCGGACGGACGAGGTTAAAGCAGATTCTGCAGCAGCAGGCGGTCGTGCTCGGAGAGCGCTCTGAGCAAAACGAGCAGCGACTGACAGGCGGGCGCCCGGTCTGCGGCGTCTGCGTCCTCCAACGCGGCGAAGGCAAGGGAGATTTCATCGAGCGCCTTGTGGTCGAGATAGGCAGACAGGCAGGGACGGATCTCCACCCAGCGCTGCTGCGCCCGGCGCAGCAGCCGGGCCGATTGCGCACTCTGCGCGCCGGCCTGCTCGAGCGGCGTGATGACCGTGTCCAGACGGGCCGAGAGCATTTGGCCGGAACGGATGCAGAACGCGAGGATCGCTGCAAGCAGCAGCAGTCCGATGATAAAATACTTCATTTGTCCTCCTTCCGCACGGCGACGACCCGGCCAAACGCATCCACGGTCAGCAAAAACAGCTCCTGCAAGCGCAGCTGCCGTGTTTTGAGCTCCTGCGCGAGCCACGCGCGGTCGCGGCCGGACAGGCGCAGGTTTTCCTGCTGCAGCTTTCCATCCGTCACGATCGTGTAGGGCAGGGAGGTGGGCGGCACCTCGATTCCCTGAACGGCGGCCACCGCAGGCTTTCGCGCGGGATAGAGCATCACCGAGAGCGTGCCGTCGGTCTCCAGGATCGCGTACTGCACCGCGGCAAGGTCAAACACGTCCTTCTCCCGCAGCTGCTCGTTGAGCTCGTCCATGCTGATGCGGTTGCGCGCGAGCACCTTCTGGTCGATCCTGCCGTCATTGATGAGGATTTCCGGTTTTCCGCACAGCAGCCGGCTCACGAGCTCGCTCTTCATGCTCAGCGCCGCCAGCATCAGCTCCAGCGCCAGCACGATCAGGATCGGCAGCGCCGCCGAGAGCAGCGGCAGCGCCGTGTCCTGCATGGGCCCGGCGGCCAGGTTGGCCAGCAGCATCGTCACCACAAACTCCGCCGGCTCCATTTCGCCCACCTGGCGCTTTCCCATGAGCCGGATGCACAGCACCAGCAGCCCATAGAGCAGCACGGTGCGAAAAAATGAAATCAACATAGCACCACCTCGGTGCATAGTTTGCCCCAAAGACGTGATATTATGAAAAATGAATGAAATGAAAGAGGAACGCACTATGTCCATTACCAATATTTTCGGCTCCAATGTCTTCTCCATCAGCGTGATGCGGCAGCGGCTGCCGGTGCGTGAGTTTGAAGAGGTCATGCAGGTCATGAAGGCCGGCGGGCAGTTGTCGATGAAAACTGCCAATGTGGTCGCACGGACCATGATGGAATGGGCCGTGGAGAAGGGCGCTACGCACTACACCCACTGGTTCCAGCCGCTGACCGGCATCACCGCGGAGAAGCACGACTCCTTCCTCTCTGCGCCGCAGGAGGGCAAGACCATCCTGAAGCTGACCGGAAAGCAGCTGATCATGGGCGAGCCGGACGCCTCCTCCTTCCCCACGGGCGGCTTGCGCTCGACGCACTATGCCCGCGGCTACACCGCCTGGGACATCACTTCGCCGGCCTTCGTCAAGCAGATCTCCGCCGGCACCATTCTCTGCATTCCGACGGTGTTCGTCTCCTACACCGGCGAGTCGCTGGACAACAAGACCCCG
>CADBKF010000050.1:4364-17866 GCA_902795195.1 Oscillospiraceae bacterium | reverse complement strand
GACACGAAGGAGCAGGTCGACGCCGCCGTGGCCTATGAGACGGCCGACGCCGAGGCGAAGGACTATGCCTCCGTGCTTGCCTCCGCCCCGCTGCACAGCTACAGCGGCCAGTGCACCTACTGCGGTCACTGCAAGCCCTGCCCGATGGAAATTGACATTGCCATGGTCAACAAGTTCTATGACCTGGCGGTCCAGCAGCCGAGCGTCCCCGAGAGCGTCCGCGCGCACTATGAGGCGCTTCCGGTCACGGCCAGCGCCTGCATCGGCTGCCAGAGCTGCGAAGCCCGCTGCCCCTTCAGCGTGCCGGTCGCAGCGCACATGGAAAAAACCGCAGCCCTGTTCGGCTGCTGAGCAGCAAAAAGCTGCCGCAGGCAGCAGGAGAATGCAAAGCACCACCGGATTCCGCACGGAATCCGGTGGCGCTTCATCATGTCAAAAACTACCGGGGGCATGCACTCGGTTGAACCGATCGCATTCCCGATTCTGTCATTGCGAACCAGTGACCGACGTCACTGGTGTGGCAATCCGTATTCCTCATCCTTCTGCACTTTCGTAACCTGGTCTTGCCTCCGGCGGCCCTATTTTCTTTGCTTCTTGGCCAAAGAAAATAGGGGAAAAGAAAGGCCGCTTTCCTCTTGCGTGAGACGCCCGTTTTACTGCTATGCCAGCCTTTTGCAAACCGCGCACGGTTTGCCGGCGGATGAATCCGCCGCCGCATTTCATGCGGAAAAGGCTTTGGCGTCATAACGAATTTTCAAGCCTTCGGCTTGTGCACGGCGCAGCCGTGCAGCAGAAAACACAAGTGTTTTCTGCAAAATTCGATGATCGCGCTGGCCCGGTTCCGAGCGGAGTGCCCTGCTCCATCGGCCTATAACCAAGTGCAGTATGATAACCAAGTGCAGTATGATAAATGGTAAAAACGCGTAACGTAACCTTTTTAACAGTCTGATGCACCACCGGATCCCGCACGGAATCCGGTGGTGTTTTTGCATCTATTCCTCTTTACTTAGCTCGACCGTTTTCGTTGCGATCCGCTCGCAGAAGCGGCGGTCGTGCTCGACAAACAGGATGGTGGGGCGGCTTTCCAGCAGCAGGTCCTCGATCTGCCCGCGCGAGAGCAGGTCGATGTAGTTGAGCGGCTCGTCCCAGAGGTACAGATGCGCCGGCTGACACAGGCTTCTTGCCAGCAGAACCTTCTTTTTCTGGCCCAGGCTGAACTGCTCCATAGGCTTTTCAAACTGGCTGCGCGGAAAATCCAGCTTGCGCAGGAAGGTCAGAAGCATCGTCCGGTCCAGGCCGTTTTCCTCTGCGTAGCCCGCCACGGTCCCGTGCAGGCCGCCGGCGTCCTGTGGAAGATAAGAGATCACAAGCCCGCTGCCCAGCTTCACGGTCCCGCCGGACGGCGCTGCCTCCCCGGTCAGCAGCTTGAGCAGGCTCGTCTTCCCTGCCCCGTTCTGCCCGCGCAGGCTGATCCGGTCGCCGCGGCGGATCTGGAAGCGCACCGGGGCAAACACGGGCCCGCTGTCATAGGATACCGTCACGTCCGTCAGCTCGGCCAGCAGCTCCGCCCGGTAGTCCAGGCAGGGTAGGCGCAGCTCGTCCGCCTTTTCGATGTTTTTGAGCAATCGGCTCTTCTCCTCGATGGCGGCCTCCTGCCGCCCGGCGATGGCCTTGGCCCGCTTGTTGGCCTTTCTCGACTTCTCTCCCAGATACGGCCGCCGGCCGGCGTTCATTTCATTCTTCTTCGGCTTCGTGCCGATCTTCTCCCGCTCGGACTTGTCCGCCCAGCCGGCCTTTTCCCTGGCGGTCTGCTCCAGGCGGGAGATTTCCTTTTTCAGGCGGGCATTCTGCTCGAGCTCAAAGGCGTCCGCTCGTCTGCGCGTTTCCAGCCAGGTCGTGCAGTTGCCCTTCTGCACCTCGATGCTCGCCCGGTTGATGGAGAGCACGTGGTCGATGCAGCCGTCGAGAAAGGCCTGGTCGTGCGAGACGATCAGAAAACCGCTTTTTTCGTGCAGGTAACGGCTTAGTACAGCTCTGCCGTGCAGATCCAGGTGGTTGGTCGGCTCGTCGATCAGCAGAAAGCGGTTGTCCCGCAGAAACAGCAGGCAGAGCAGCAGCTTGGTCCGCTCGCCGTTGGAGAGCGTGTCGAAGGGCCGGTAGAGCACGTCCTCGGAGAGCTCCAGCAAGCCCATCTCCCTGCGCAGCCTCCAGGGCTGCAGTTCGGGGCAGATCCGCTCTGCGATCTGCTCGCCGGTCTCGCGCGCGTCCGGGACCGCAAACGGGAAGTAGTCAAATTCCATCGGCGCCAGGATGGTGCCGCGGTATTCATACTGCCCCAGCAGGAGCTTCAAAAAGGTGGTCTTGCCGCGGCCGTTGCGCCCCACCAGGCCGCAGCGCCAGGCCGTGTCCAGCGCAAAGCCGGCATCCTCGAACAGCAGCTCCGGGCTGCCGTCATATCCGAAGGTCAGATTTTGGACCAGGATCATAGACATATGGGTTCCTCCTCTCATGGATCGTTCCGGGCACGGTGACAATTGGTATTAGATTCTTCGTCGCTGCGCGCCTCGGAATGACAGGTATGAAAAATGGCTGCAAGAAGCCCTCTTGCAGCCATAGTGATCCCGTATGATCGGAGAATCCACGGGCGGATGCAATGCGGTGCCTTCCTGCAAACGGCATGACAAACCAGGCAGCCCTGCGGCCGCCGCTGTCAACCGGTTTCTCTAGCAGGAAGCTTAGCGCATCTTATCCCTCCGTTCCCGTTTTTTTCAGTATAGCACAGCTTGCCCGGCAGTGCAAGCGTTTCCGGCAGATTTTGCCGGATTTTCTTTGTTTTTCCTCAGATTCTGACCTTTTCGCCGATGATCGCGTCCGCTGCGGTGGTGAGGTTTTCGGAATACTCCACGCGGCCGATCCGGCAGCCGGCGCCGATGTTTACGTTCTTCCCGCGGACCACCGCCGCCTCGGTGTATTCCAGGTCCACGCAGTCGCCCTCGATGCTCTCGGTCCAGAGCCCGCCCGAGCGGTCGAAAAACAGGCTGAAGCTGTGTTTTTTCCGGACGAGAATGTTGCTGCCGCCGATGCTGCCGATGCTCCCGCTGTGGTGCAGCTTGAGCTCGACGGATTCGGCGTTGAGCAGGCCCTCGATCCGGCAGCCGCCCTCGGAGAAGAAGCGCTCGGCGCTCACATCGCCGCCGCAGGCGATCTCGCCGCTGAGCTCCACGAGCTCGGCCCGGAGATTGCCTTTGAATTTCCCGGCCCCGGAGGCCTTGAGCTTGCCGGTGATGCTGCACTCGCCCTCCACCGTGACCGCGCCGGAGCAGTCGAAGCTCTCAGCGGACAGCCGGCCCTCGATCTTGGCCGCGCCGGAGCAGTCCACGCCGCCGGCGCAGTCCACATCGCCCTGCACCTTGCCCGAGCCGGACACGTCCAGCGAGGCACAGCGCAGACTGCCCTCGATTTTTCCGGCGCCGGAGATGGTAACGTTGCGGTATTCTCCGCCGGGCATCTTGCCCGCGCCGGAGATGCTCATATCGATCAGTTCCGTCATAGTTTTACCCCTTTCAAATCGTCCAGCAGATTGATTTCGTTCGTCCCGTCCGTGAGCACCAGACCGGTCAGCTCGCTGAGCACGAAGCGCTTCGTGGTAAAGCGGTCGCTGACAAGGAGCGCCCTTTGGTTCGGCGGCGTTTGCCGGCTGCCCAGCTCCTGCGCCAGCGCCTCCAGGGAGTTTCCGCGCGAGAGGATCAGCTCGATGCGCTCGCAGATCTGTTCGCGGTGGAAAAAGGTCTCCTGTCCGGTGCTCGTGGACTTTTTGATGAACCAGTCCTCGGGGATCAGGTTCATCCGCTTCCAGCGATACAGGGCCCCGTAGGAGATCCCATATTTGGCCAGAAGCTCTTTTTTGGAGATCAAGACGTCTTCCATTGCGCCCTCCTTCCGTAACATTGTTACGTTCTGTCCGGAGTATAGCATAACATTGTTACGATGTCAAGCGCTTTTCTCTGCTTTTTTGATTTTGGGGGTAATATTTAAACAAAACCGCACAATTCCGGCGTGCAGAATGCGCCGGATTGTGCGGTGTTGCATTTAATAAATAGTTTTCAGATCCTCGATTTTGATGCCGTATTCCCGGCAGCAGGCCTCGAGCTCGGCCTGGGAGTTGGCGCAGCTGTAGGGGCGGAATTTTCCGGTGGCCTTCTCGATGAAGCCGAAGGTCATTTCCCGGTTGCAGTAGCTTTTGCGCACCGCCGGCTGCAGCGCCTCGGCATCAAAGGCCGGGGCCTTCTTTCGGTGAAACAGTCCCATGCGTTCTCCTTTCCGCGCGCAGGCGCTTGAAGCGTGTCTTCCACGCATCTGAAATCCGGTAGGAATCGCAGATCTTTTGAATGGCCTTGCCGTTGATGTTGTAGGACAGCTCGTTTTGCCGCATCCAGTCGAACACCGCCTGCGGCTCGTCGATGGCAAGCTCGGCGATCAGCCAGGCCTGGGCCATCTGCACATAGTATTCTGCGTCGTTTTTCATCAGCGGGAGCAGCTGCGCCGCGTGTCCCCTGCCCAGGCTGGAGATAAACAGCACATAGCCCCAGCGGCGGATGAAGGGGTCTTCCGAGTTTACATAATCTTTTGCAAACGCGATGGCCCGGTCAAAGTCCAGCGCTTTTACAAAGCCGATCAGCTGATCGGTGTGCCACCAGTCGGAAAACAGCAGGTTTTCGTGGATGAACTGCATGCGATCGTTCACATCACGAAGCTGCTTCAGGTTTACATAATAATAGATCCGGTGCAGGTCCTGCTCAGTCAGAACAAACGGCCGCAGACAGGAGACGTCCGCCCCTTCGCGAACCAGCTGCCGGATGATCCCGTCGAGGTCCGGCGTTCTGTAGTTCTCCGGCAGCGCGTCCACCAGCGCCCGGATCTCGGCCTTGGTGTAGCGCTTCATAGCTTCATCTCCAGAATGTGGCTCTTGGGCGCAAAACCCCGGTTGCGGTAGAACGAGATCGCGTCCTCATTCCCCTCCCATACATTCAGGGTAATGTCCGCACAGCCCAGCTGCCCGGCGCATTCCACCGCCTGCTCGAGCAGGCGCCGGCCGACGCCGGAATGCCGCACCGCAGCGTCCACGCACAGATCGTCAATATGCATCGAGCGCCGCGAAACCAGGTTGTCGCCCCGGATCTGCTTGAGAAAGGCAAACAGGTAGCCCAGCACAAGTCCCTGTGCGTCGACCGCCACAAGGATCACCGTGTCGTGCAGCCGCAGCATTCTTTTGATCTCCGGCGCCGCATATTTTGTGTGATCCGGCAAAAACAGATCCGGCCGCAGCTGCTGGTGGACGTTGTTCACCTGCCGCAGCAGCTCCACGATCCGCGGGATGTCTGCCTCCTTTGCAAACCGTACTGTCAGCTCTTCCGCTTTCATTTCGCGCCTCCTCGCATGTTTTTCCCCATCTTAGCACATTTCTTATCTCACGTCAACGATAAGAACGCCTGCAAAAAAGCGCACTGATTACAGCATATTTGCCAAAAAAGAGTCTCAGCCCATCAGCGTGAAGAGCACATACAGCCAGTGGGCCGCCACACCGGCGACCGCGCCGCCGATCGTGTGGCACAAGATCGCCTTTCCGGTGTGCTCCCGGCAGCCGAGCACGTCCATCATCGACACGTGCGTGCTGAGGTAGCCGCTCCAGCACATGCAGATCGCCGTGAACACGGACAGGTCGTTCACGCTCACCAGCCCGCGGCTGGCGTAGCTGTCGATGATGCCCAGCGCCGCGCCTGCAGAGCCCAGCGCCGTGGCCGGCACCGCCAGCGCCTCGCCGCTCGTAAAGCCGAAGAGCGGCTGCAGCAGAAAGCTGAGCTTGTTGGCGATCCACGGCAGCACCGCAATGCCCTCGTAGGCCGCGCCGGTGTAGACGCCGTCCGTGGGGCCGTTGGTCAGCATCAAAACCAGCGAGCAGATGATCAGCACGCCCGGAATGATGCCAAGGCCCATCCGGACGCCCTTTTCGCCGCCCTCCAGCAGGGCCGTCATCACGTGCAGGAAGCCCTTCTCGTGGTGGCTGTGGGCTGCCTCCTCGGCATGCACCTGCGCCTCGGTGAGGGCGGGCGCCTCGCTGCCGTAGTGCTTTTTCATGAACATCAGCATGAGTCTGGTGGAGATGATCGCGCCGACGATGGCGCCGAGGTTGCCGCAGACTGCGGCCTTCCAGACCCCGCCGCCCAGCTTGCCGCTGAGGCTGAGGGAGAAGCTCGTAACGATCAGGCCCATGCCGAAGGCCGTGCCGAGATTCGTCAGCGCCGGCACCTGGTAGGCTTTGAAGTAGCGGCGGAATTTGTGGTCGTCCGCCAAGGTCAGGATCGCCGGATTGTCAGACAGATAGGTGGACACGATGCCCAGCGCCGAGGCGCCCGGCATACCGAACAGCGGCCGCATGAGCGGCGAGAGCAGCTTGTTGAGCAGCGCCACCACGCCGAACTCCGTCAGAAGGTTCGAGATGGCGCCGGCAATCACCGCGATTGCCATGATCTTGAACACCGTGCCGATCAGAAGCTCATAGGCCGTGTTCATCAGGGTATTCAGGGCATTCCCCAGGCCCATCGGTATGGCAAACATACTGAATGCCGCAAGAAAAGCGATCAGAAAAAGCAGACTTTTCAGATCGCTGCGCAGGGTCTCTCTCTTAAATTGGGTCATTCTCTCTCCTCCCTCTGGGCAGATTATACAACATCTGTCTCGAAAGGTAAAGAGGGATTTGACGTATTTTCCAAAAAACGGGATGAAAAAACTGCCGGAGGACAGCCAATCGGCTGCCTCCGGCAGTTGCTTTTGATATTTTCAGGTTCTGCCTTGCGGTTTTATCCGCGGCAGAGGGAGCAAGCGCGATTACTTGTCGTTCTTTCTCTCCTCGGAGTAGGTCTTCTTGAACTCTTCCCAGCCGGCGAGCAGGCTCTTGAAGCTGGCAGTGGCGACGTCCTTGAGCTCGGCGCCGGCGTCGGCAGCGACGCTCTGCAGCTTGTCGGCAGCTTCCTTGAGGGCAGCCTTGGCAGCCTCGACCTTGCGCTCAACCTCGTCCTTCTCCTCGGCGGCAGCCTTGGTCTCTTCCGCGGCAGCGGCCTTGGCCTGGTTCTCCTTGATCGCGGCCTGCGCAGCGGCAAGACGGGCGATGGGAACACGGAACGGGCTGCAGGAGACGTAGGTCAGGCCCAGCTCATGGCAGAACTCCACGGAGGTGGGATCGCCGCCGTGCTCGCCGCAGATACCGACGTGCAGCTCGGGGCGGGTGGCCTTGCCGAGCTCGATGGCCATCTTCATCAGCTTGCCCACGCCGACCTGGTCGAGCTTGGCAAACGGATCGTTCTCGAGGATCTTGGCGTCGTAGTAGGCGTTGAGGAACTTACCGGCGTCGTCACGGGAGAAGCCGTAGGTCATCTGGGTCAGGTCATTGGTGCCGAAGCAGAAGAACTCAGCTTCCTTGGCGATGTCGTCTGCGGTGACGCAGGCTCTGGGGATCTCGATCATGGTACCGACTTCGTACTTCATGTCGATGCCGGCAGCGGCGATCTCAGCGTCGGCGGTCTCAACGACGAAGTTCTTGACGTACTTGAGCTCCTTGATTTCACTGATCAGCGGGATCATGATCTCGGGCTCGATCTTCCAGTCGGGGTGCTTCTTCTGCACGTTGATGGCAGCGCGGATGACAGCCTTGGTCTGCATCTTGGCAATTTCGGGATAGGTGACAGCCAGACGGACGCCGCGGTGGCCCATCATGGGGTTGAACTCCTTGAGGGACTCGATGAGGGTCTTGACCTCGGCCACGGACTTGCACTGGGTCGCGGCCAGCAGCTCGATGTCCTTCTCCTCGGTGGGAACGAACTCATGCAGCGGGGGATCCAGGAAGCGGATGGTGACAGGATAGCCCTCGAGGGCCTCGAACAGGGCCTCGAAGTCGCCCTGCTGATAGGGCAGGATCTTTTCCAGCGCAGCCTCTCTGCCCTCGACAGTGTCGGCGCAGATCATCTCGCGGAAGGCCGCAATGCGGTCCGCCTCAAAGAACATGTGCTCGGTACGGCACAGGCCGATGCCCTCGGCGCCCAGCTCGCGGGCCTTCTTGGCGTCGGTGGGGGTGTCGGCGTTGGTGCGGACCTTCAGCACGCGGTACTTGTCGGCCCAGCCCATGATCCGGCCGAAGTCGCCGCCGATGGTGGCGTCCACGGTGGGGATGATGCCGTCATAGATGTTGCCGTTGGAGCCGTCGATGGAGATCTGGTCGCCCTCGTGATAGGTCTTGCCGGCCAGAGTGAACTGCTTGTTCTCCTCGTCCATGGCGATCTCGCCGCAGCCGGAGACGCAGCACTTGCCCATGCCGCGGGCAACGACAGCCGCGTGGGAGGTCATGCCGCCGCGCACGGTCAGGATGCCCTGGGCGGCCTTCATGCCGGTGATGTCCTCGGGAGAGGTCTCGAGGCGGACCAGAACGACCTTTTCACCTCTGGCGTTCCAGGCCTCGGCGTCCTCAGCGGAGAACACGATCTTGCCGCAGGCAGCGCCGGGGGAAGCGCCCAGGCCCTTGCCGACGGGGTTGGCTGCCTTGAGGGCAGCGGCGTCAAACTGCGGATGCAGCAGGGTGTCGAGGTTTCTCGGGTCGATCATGGCCACGGCCTCGGCCTCGGTGCGCATGCCCTCGTCCACCAGATCGCAGGCGATCTTCAGAGCGGCCTGGGCGGTACGCTTGCCGTTGCGGCACTGGAGCATGTAGAGCTTGCCGTTCTCGACGGTGAACTCCATGTCCTGCATGTCGCGGTAGTGCTCCTCGAGCTTGTTGCACACGTCGATGAACTGCTTGTAGGCCTCGGGGAACTTCTCTTCCATCTGGGTGATGGGCATCGGGGTTCGGACGCCGGCCACGACGTCTTCGCCCTGGGCGTTGGTCAGGAACTCGCCCATCAGCTTCTTCTCGCCGGTGGCGGGGTCACGGGTGAAGGCGACGCCGGTACCGGAGTTGTCGTTCAGGTTGCCGAACACCATCGGCATGACGTTGACGGCAGTACCCCAGGAATAGGGGATGTCGTTGTCACGGCGATAGACATTGGCGCGGGGGTTGTCCCAGGAGCGGAACACGGCGCGGATGGCTTCGTAGAGCTGGATCTTCGGGTCGGAGGGGAAGTCCTCGCCGAGCTGGTTCTTGTACTCAGCCTTGAACTGCTCAGCCAGCTTCTTGAGATCGGCAGCGTCCAGGTCGATGTCGAGCTTGACGCCCTTCTCTTCCTTCATCTTGTCGATGAGCTGCTCAAAATACTTCTTGCCGACTTCCATAACGACGTCGGAGAACATCTGGATAAAGCGGCGATAGGAGTCGTAGACAAAGCGCTCGAACTTGGGATCGGGGTTGCCCTTGATCATGGCAGCCACGACGTCGTCGTTCAGGCCAAGGTTCAGAATGGTGTCCATCATGCCGGGCATGGAGGCGCGGGCGCCGGAACGGACGGAGACCAGAAGCGGGTTGTTCAGGTCGCCGAACTTCTTGCCGTTGATCTCTTCCATCTTGGCAACGTTTTCCATGATTTCGGCCATGATCTCGTCGTTGATCTTGCGGCCGTCCTCGTAGTACTTGGTGCAGGCTTCGGTGCTGATGGTAAAGCCCTGGGGAACGGGCATGCCGATGTTGGTCATCTCGGCCAGGTTCGCGCCCTTGCCGCCCAGCAGCTCGCGCATGCCGGCGTTGCCTTCGGTGAACAGATACACATACTTATGGGACATGTAGTTTCTCCTTTCAAAATGGCACACGGCCCTTTGCCGTGCGTTATTTCTCACTTCAATAAATTCATGCTTTCGCAGTAGCTAATTATACCAGAGACTTCCGGTAAATGCAATGAATTTCCATAAAAAAATCCAGATTTTTGCAGTTTTCACAATTATACCCCGGCGAGGATATGGGTATTCCGCAAATTTGCATCCGCAACGTGATCGTTGACGGAATAGGCGTGCTTTTCCAGATCGCCGCAGATGGCGTCGGTGAGCGCTTCGTCCTGCAGGGCCGTGATGATCCGGCCGGCCGTGTCCTCCACAAGATCTGCCTTGGCCTGCGCCATGACGGGGCTGTTGTCGGTGGTCAGAAGCAGCTCGAGCGTCTCGCCGAGCTCCGACAGCCGCGGGAGCGCCCGCAGCGCGCGGAACTGCCACTTGTAGTAGGGCAGATACCGCCGGTTGAGCAGGAACGCCGCCGCCAGAGTATGGCACACAAATTCGTTCATGGCCAGCTGCGCCGCGGCCTGCTCGCCGTGGGCCAGGCAGCGGGTGTAGTTGTACTGCCCGGCCTGCGCCATGAGCAGCAGATGCCCGGCGAGCTTCTTTCGGCGCACGTCCTCGGGCATCTGAGCCAGGCGCTGCCGGATGGCGGTGAATGTGCCCTCGTCGTCCCGGAAGATCTCGCCGTTCGTGGCCTCGAGCAGGTAGTGCTCGGGCAGCGTCAGCCAGTCGCGCAGGCTGAGCGCACCGTCCGGATGGCCGGTCTTCGCTGTAAAAAAGTCGCGCATGCGCAGAACGCCGCGGCGGTTTCCGCCCACGGGCGAGATGCGCAGCCGCTGCAGACCGCCGAACTGCTTCGGCAGCTTCGCGTAGGCCCGCTCCATCTGAAAGGCGGTCTTTTCATCCACCGCATCCGGCAGAAAGATGCAGAAATCCGGCGAAACATCGTGGTCGCGGGAGACCTCGTCGTCCCAGCCGCAGCACTCCGATCCTTCGCCGCAGATCCCCACGGCCACGCGCGCTTCCCATTCCGGGAACTGCTCGTGCAGCATGGCCGCGCCGTGTGCCTCATAAAAGGCTTTGCTCAATTCAATTCCGTTCATAGATCGTCTTCGCCCTGTTTTCCAGCGCCTCAGCGTAGAAGAAGCGGCCGTAATAGCGGAAGGTCGGCGCGCATTTCTCGCACACGAAGGCATAGTAGCCGTTTCTTGGCAGCATTTCGGTCTCGATCAGCCGTTCTGCCGCATCCAGCCGGCGCTCGATCTCGTCCTCGGCTGCAAGTAAGCCCTGCTCGGCCTCGGCCAGATTGCAGAGGTTGAGCTCCGTGATCGCCTGCTCCAGCGCGCCGTTGGGCGCGTGCGCCATGACCGCCAGCGCCTTCTCATAGCAGGCTCTGGCCTCTGAAAACCTGGACAGATCGCACAAAGCCAGCGCCATATTATTGTACAATCCGCCAAGACGCGGATCGTCCTTTGCCAGGCGCTGCTCGTATTCCTTCTGCGCCCGCTCGTAGAGCGGCAACGCCTTTTCCGCCATGGAAAAGGCCTTGTAGACCGTGGCGGCATTGAGCAGGGTGGTCGCGCCGGTGACGCTGTCCAGAAGCCCGGTCTGCTCTGCAAGAGAGAGCGCCGCCGCGGCGCAGCCGACGGCCTCTTCCCTGCGGCCCAGCTTCCGATACAGACCCATGCGCTCGTTCTCCAGGCTCAGCATCCCGCGCAGATCGCCGTTTTCTCCGGCCTCCTGCAGCCAGTAGTTCAGGTGCCGCTCGGCGGCGGCATAGTCGTTGCGGCCCAGATGCTCGTCCAGCTTCTGAAAAATGCGCTGCAGGGGCACGGTCTGCACCGTCTCCTTTTCCGGAGAATAAAAGTCCGTGCAGAACACGCATGCCGGTTCCTTATAGTCCTCGGGCTGTAGCATAGGCGTCCTCCTGTGGTCAGTATTCAGTATTCAGTAATCAGTAGTCAGTGGCCGGTGCTTGTCTTGGCGGATGACGGGAAATTCACTCGCCGTCGGTGTTTCTCCAGGGGTTTTCCTCGTCCGGGTCTGTGGGGTCCCAGCCGCAGCGCTCATCGCTCAGGTCCAGGATGATCTGCTCCGGCTTTTCAAATTCCAGGGTTTCCACATCGTAGATATGTACCGAGGTGCCGGACGGGCAGTGGTCATAGATCCATTTCACGTCCTGCACCGCCATGCGCACGCAGCCGAGCGAGGCCGCCGTGCCCAGCTTGTTGAACTCCTCGGACTCAAGCGCGTCCTTCGATGCATAATAATAGGGCACCGAATGGAAGAGGATATTGCCCACGATGTGCATCGCGTACTGCCCGCAGACCCCGCCGAACAGCGCCCGCCAGGGCACCTTCCAGCCGATGGTATAGCGGCCCGTGGGGGTGGACCTGCCCGTGGAGCACAGGAACACGTGCACCGGCATGGTGTACTCCCCTGCCTCGTCCTTGCCGTAGACCACCACGACGTTCTCGTTTCGCAGCACGTCGACGGCATAGGGCAGCTTGTCCCCGCTTGCCTCGGCGTAGACCTCGTCCGGGTCGTTGACCAGGCGCACCGTCACATCCTGTGAAAGCTGCTCCTCGCCGTATTCCAGCCGCAGGGTCAGCGTTTCCTCGGCGTCGGGCATGTAGCGCTCAAAATGATAGTCCAGCGGCAGCTCCAGGCTGGCGCCGTCCTTGAGTGCAAACACCCGCGCATCGCCGATCTGCTCGTCTTCGCGCAGCAGCGTGAGCGTGCAGATCCGGCCGCCCCTGGGCGCGCCGGTGGGATCGACGCCGGTAAAGCTGACGTTCAGCGGCGCAGCTTCGGTTGCCGGCGTGAGGGTGAAGTCCTCGGGAACCTGGATCGTCACCGAGGCGATCCCGGCATCGGGCGGCTCGGTGGGTTCGGGCTCGGTCTCCGTGGGCGCGGGCTCCGTCTCCATCGGCGCGGCGTCCGCCGCAGCCACTTCGCCGTAGTCCATGTCCGCAGAGGCGGCCATGGTTCCTTCATAAGCCTCCGACATCGTGCAGCCGCACAGGGACGCCAGAAGCGCAATTACCAGTAAAATACATGCTGTTTTTTTCATATTCGACCTGCTTTTCCAAATTTCGCACAGACAGTATACTCGCCTTTGCCCCGGTTTGCAAGTTTTTTTCTTGCAAATGTAAATTTTTCTGCTGTATGGCCGGAACATCTTGCTTTTTTCCCAAATATCGGTTATGATGTCTGTGTCTGGAAACAGGCGCAAAATGATATATTTATTATGGAGGTACCACAATGAAATACGTATGTCCTGTCTGCGGTTATGTCCATGAGGGTGACACCCCTCCCGAAAAGTGCCCGCTCTGCGGCGTTCCCGGCACAAAGTTCATCAAGGTCGAAGGCGAGATCAAGCTGGCAGCTGAGCATGTGTTCGGCATCGGCACCAAGCTCGACGGCGTGCCCGAAGAGGATAAGGCTTACATCCTCGAGCAGCTGAAGGCCAACTTCAACGGCGAGTGCTCCGAGGTCGGTATGTATCTGTGCATGGCCCGCGTGGCCGCGCGTGAGGGCTATCCCGAGATCGCCCTGTATTGGGAAAAGGCCGCCTATGAAGAGGCCGAGCATGCAGCGAAGTTCGCAGAGCTGCTGGGCAGCGCGCTCGAGCCCAAGATGACCGCCTCCACCAAGGAGAACCTCAAGTGGCGCGTCGACTGCGAATACGGCGCCACCAAGGGCAAGTTCGACCTGGCCGCCTGCGCCAAGAAGAACAACCTCGACGCCATCCA
>CADBKF010000050.1:0-4302 GCA_902795195.1 Oscillospiraceae bacterium | reverse complement strand
GTAGGGACGAGCCGCGCTCGTCCGCAAGACGCTGCAAGCAGCCAAAAGCGGACAAGCAAGGCTTGTCCCTACAATACTTTCCGCAGGGGAAGCCAAAAAGAATCCTTCTGCAAAAGCGGAAGAGGACGAGAATGTGTTCTACGATAAGGGTGAAGATTATGCTTTCTCGCTTTGACCATTGGCTTTCACGCTACGTGCAAGGACTTACCCGCCTCGAGCAATGGATTTCCCGGATCGAAAAGAAATGTCTCTCCTGGGTTGGCCAACGGCTCGCTCCGATTGACAAGCGCATCTCTCGGATCGAGGACGATCAGCTGCTCATGCATGTCATTCGTCGGGGCCTGCTCATTGTGGATATTCTGTCGCTTCTATCTTCCATTGTGCTCTACAACTGCGGCGTTATTGACAAAGCGCCTGTCGGAGCGTTCACGATACTTAGTATAATGAGTATCCTTCTGTTTGTGCAGGACAAGTCCTTTCGAATGCAGGCCAGGCGAACAGTCGGCGGCCAAATACAGGTCAACCGCTACCTTGGACGCGAGCAGGCGATCGCTTTGCCCGCAGCGCGCAAGCCTTTGCGCAGGACAAAACCGAAGGATCGAAAACCGCCCTGGGAACTGTGAGCCTGTCACAGTATGGCCCGGATGCACCGTGCAAGCGGGATTCGGCCATGCCTGCCCCGTTGTCATTCTGAGGCGCTTGCGCCGAAGAATCTACGCTTGTATGAGAATCTATGCTTGTCTGAGAATCTATGCTTGTCTGAGGCATTTTCAGATTCTTCGCTGCGCTCAGAATGACATGAACCCAACATTTTCCAGAGAGGAAGGAGCGTTCCTTCCTCTCTCTTCTTTCTCTTCTCTATGAAAGTGGATAAAAGGTGGACATACTTACTGCTCTAACCTTTTCTCCAATAGTCACAAGTTCAAAAATAGTCTTCAATTATCCCATATTATTGGGCCGTAATCTATGAAGGACTTTTCCTTCCATAAAATGATCTGCCCTAACTCCATGTTTAACGATTCCATCCTCAAATTGTATGGTAAGATTATTGCAATTTTGATAATCAATTACTGTTGCTGATAATCCGCAATTCATCACTTTTGTCATACCTATATACTTATTACGCTTAGTTTTAGTTTCCTTGCTTGCTTTAGTATTTGATTTTCTCTCCTTTCCTGCTTGTTTGTTGGTTCTCTCCCTAAGCTTTGGCCTGTTGTCTTCCTTTGAAGCTTCAATATACTGGTTCTCTGCATCAAGAAGACTATTATTCCAATAACTCAATATCTTATTTTCCAGTTTTTGCATCTTGCTGACAGCTCGAGAAGCATTATAAATATCCATCTCGAGGAATTCTGTACCATGTTGAGAAAAAGTCATTTGATTAGGTGCTATGGACATTAATGCGTTCGCATTTTCAGATACTAACATATGTTGATAATTCATATACACCTCTGGCAAGCGTTCTTTAAGTAGATTTGGAATAGAATCATATTTTACCTTTTTTATAACATCAGTAGCATAATAACATATAGTTGTTAAATCAACTGGATCAAGATAGATATGATTACAAAAGTCAAAATCAACTATGCATCCATGAATTAAGCCTGTCCCGCCAATAGCCTTTATGGCACTCGATATCTGCTTCTGTACATCTGTGTATTGATTCAATGGATGAGATACTTGATCTATCATTATGTCCATGTTCTCATAGAAATAATTAATATCTTTTACTCCAAAACTCGAGCCACGTCCACCATTAAGAACAGATAGACTTCCATTTGCTAATCTTGCCAAAAAGCAATAGTATCCATTCTTTTTAAGCATATACAGCGTTTGATAATCTCTATTCAGCCGCATACTTATTTTTTGTGCACGATAAAACAAAATATATTCGATTTTTGTGATTTCATAAATCCCGTTCGTATACTTACCGAATGGATCATACATGTCATCCGAATAAACGCATTTAAAGAATGGGTGCCGTCTGTGATATCCGTTTTGGTTATCAGCGTATATTCTCTTAATACCATCATCATAAAAATAATTCCGATGGGTGTGGCCACTGATATATATTACACCATCCTCATGGATGGGCTTTGAGCACCAGTTTTGAAGGGGCATATGTGTAGCTACTACAAAAACACGATCTTTCAATTCTTTTGTTGCCTCAATAAAGCGGTTATACAATAGCTCAAACTTTTTTGACTCAGCAATTTCTTCCTCACGAGATAATGTATTGAAATAGATGTGATTATTGGCATTGAATTCTTCATTTTTTCCCGAAAAACCAATACCAGCAAGCACTATCACTCTGGCAGAACGCATTTTCTCTACCAACATATCCAAAGGCATTCCCATAACTGTATCATAAGACAATCTGTTATTGCAGTAACAAAATTTTCCCTGCATTGTTCGAGCATTATCGATAATTTTATCTTCAAATACTATTATTTCATTGTGTAAGATCGGGACTGTCGAGATATTCTTGTATTTCATAACGATTTCTTCGATTGTAAAGCCTGGAAATGCCCATAATTCATGATTACCAAGTATAATAAAGGCTTTATTCCAGAAACCAAAATACATTCTGCTGCAAATGCTTGAAAACATTTTGAATAGTTCTGGTGAATGACATAAATCACCATCTATAATGACTATGACATTTCCATCTGTGAACTCATTTGCATACTCCCGATATGATCTTTCCAGTTCCTGACCTACTCTTTCTAGAACTGAAATAACTTCCTCCATATTCTTACACTTTGAATCAGCAACAATGTGATCTAAATGTAGATCCGAAAGATAAAGGATCTTACTCCCTTCGAAATTATAATATGAGCCAAAGAATTCTCCATTCACTAGTTCTCCTTCTTTTGGGCGGACCAGCTGAAGCATAGCTTGGCTGCTCGCTTCATTTTGAACAGTTATCGCAAATTCATATGGATTTTCAAACATCAGCTTCGTGCTCCTCTTTTCTTTGTCTATCAGATCATCGACTACTTGAGCCTTCGAAATGCGAGAAATAACAAAAGAATTATACTACAAACGTTTTCATTTTGCTATCCCCCCACTTCCATAATCATCTCTCTTTTCGCAAAAACTCCATGCTTCACATCTGGACAATTTCGTATTTTATGATATAATGTTAGTTCGGAAATGAAATTCTGCGGAAATCCGGGCAGATTCTGACGGGATCGCCGGTTTGGAGGTTTATCAATATGTCGCATTTACGCAATCGTTTTTTGGCGCTGGCGTTGGCGCTGGTGCTGCTTGGCGCCTGTCTGGTGGTGCCGGTCTTTGCCGCGGGCGTCACTTTTTCCGATGTTTTGCCGGGCAGCTGGTATGAGGAAGCGGTCAGCTGGGGCGTGCAGAACGGCGTCGTCAACGGCATGGGCAACAACAAGTTCATGCCCGACCGCGAGTGCACCCGCGCGCATATCGTCACGATGATCTGGCGCGCCGCCGGCAGCCCCAGGAGCGACAGCTACAAAATGAGCTACACCGACGTGCCCAAGGGCTCCTGGTACTATGACGCGGTCCTCTGGGCCGACTATGAACGCATCACGCAGGGTATGACCAAGACCGAATTCTGGCCGGACTACCACTGCACCCGCGGGCAGATCGTCACCTTCATCTACCGGATCGCCGGCCGGCCGCCCCAGAATACCGTGACCAGCCCGTTTACTGACGTCAGGAGCAACGCCTATTACGCCAAGCCCGTCGCCTGGGCCACGGAAATCGGTATCGCACAGGGCATGACCTCCCGGACCTTTGCCCCCGATGACGTCTGCACCCGCGCCCAGGCCGTGACCTTCCTGTATCGCTACTGCTCTGTCTATCCGATCCTGATGTTCGGCGAGGGCCCGTCCGTGGACGACTACGCCATGGTCTCCAAGATCAATGCCTCGCGCGCGGAATACGGCCTGCCGAAGCTGAGCTTCAACATGCAGTACTGGCCCTGCGCCGTACGCCGTGCCCAGGAGCAGATGGTCTCCTTCGGCCATGTGCGCCCCAACGGCAGCTCCTGGGAGACCATCGTCTACGACTTCGGTCTGCCGCAGACCAACTGGCGCGGTGAAAACGTACAGAAGGCAAACTACACCACCTTCACGGTGGACGCCAGCCACACCGCGTTTATGAATTCGGCCTCCCACCGGGCCAATATCCTGAGCACAAACTATACCAGCGTCTCCGTCTGCGTCCTGCGGGAGAACGGCGGCACCTTTATCGCCGTGCTGTTCTGGGGATAGGGCATGAAAACCGTTGTCATCACCGACGGGAAATACCGCAGCGCCATTGCCG
>CADBKF010000049.1:13079-26620 GCA_902795195.1 Oscillospiraceae bacterium | reverse complement strand
AACGCCATCGAGAAGTATTGCAGGGATACCGGCTTCTCCTATGATGGAAAATGGGAAAAGTGGGGACCTTACGGATTTGACAAGGATGGTCGTCAGCGGCTGGAAGAATACTATCCAAATGCTCTGATAAATACATATAAAGGGGTCTCAGGTTTTATTTACTCTGTAGAAACTATAGCAGAGTCGGATTTTGCGCTTCAGATACCGGATGCCGCTGCAAGCAGTATTCCTGCCGATGTGACGGGCGTTGAATTTATCCCGGACGCTTACGAAGCCATTCTGCAAGCAGAGAATAACGGCTTGATTACAATACTTCGCTATGAAGAGATGTCAGAGACAATGAGAGAATGGAACGCAGGAACCATAAAAGAAGAATATGAAAAAGCGGTTGATCATCCGGAATACAGGCATTTTCTCAGAGGCAATTTCCCGGATATTATCATAAGAATGTGATCGGAGACAATCGCAATTCAGAGAGTGGGAATGCTCTACGAGGGAGGACGAGCAATCAGCGTAAATAGACACCGTTTTATTCACGCGATTGTTCCGAGGCACGTGGAGACTGTATGCTGCTTGTACCACCAAAAGAAGGACTTTATTTCAGTGCCGTATGAGCCGAAGAACACGGACTTTATGCAACAATTAAAATAAAGATTGACAAATCGAAATTTGAGGGAAAGTGAAAAATGAATGAAAGAATTGTAGATAACGAAGTCAAGCTAATTCCGTACTACAGAAACGACGAGGCATCGCTCCCGTGGTATCAGGATTTAGATGTTTGCAAACAGGTCGATAACAGAGATAAGCCTTATGATTTAGCACTTCTGCATGGAATGTATGATTATCTTTGCGCTCACGGAGAGTGCTACTATATTGAATATAATGGAATATTGGTTGGTGATATTTCACTTATGGATAATGCTGAAATTGCCATTGTCGTTTGCAAGGAGTACCAGAATAAGCATATTGGTCGCAGATGCGTGTTGAATATGCTTGCACGCGCCAAGGAGAAAGGGTTAAAAGAAGTAAAGGCTAATATTTACTCTTTTAATACGCAAAGTCAAAGAATGTTTGAATCTGTGGGGTTCAAGAGAACAGAAGAAGAGTGGTATTGTTATCCTATTACTGAGGATTGACAAATTCCCGTTTGTTGATTTGTTTCTGGATCTGAATTCTATTGAATCAGTCGTATTGATGTCTCGAGCCGGGTCGAGACTACAGGTTGAATGTATAAAAGACAAAGCTGAGACAAAGGAGAATAAATGATAGAAAAATACTACCTGAACGGAGAATCGCTGCCAACAATACCTGTTCCGCATGATTGTGTCATAAAGCACATTGCGAGAACGGATCAATGCATTGAATTTGTGTTTGAAGATGATATCTCCCGGCATGATTCGATTCAGTTCTATCGGCCAAATGCGAAATCGCTGATCGTCCGGTATCATTTTGCGTATGACCCGAACGATTTTTCCATCTACAAATGGGTTCAGCCAAATCGGCTTCTTTCAAAGCTGGTTTCAATCGACGGACACTATCGGCCCATCAAAAACAGCCTGCTGACCGAGCTGCCGGAGGGGAAGTTCAAATTGGAGTATTTGTACCACAATGTGGGTTATTGCTCCATCATCACAAAGCTGTTTGCCGGCGGCGAAATCATATTGGATGCAGAGATAGATTATGTGGAGTTTGAATGGATGGAATGATGAAAATCAAATTATACGAAGAAAAATACAGGGACGATATGATCTTCATGGTGCTGCAGGCCAAGGATGCGCTTGGGAGAATACCGAGGATCAACGAAGACCTGCTCGATATCAAAACCAGGTATTTTGACCGCGGGGATATGTTCTGGATCGCGGTGGACGATACCGACCGGGTGATCGGCTGCGGCGGATTTTCGCGGATCGAGGGAACAAACGAGGCGTTCGTCCATCGGCTGTATGTCAAGGCGTCGGAAAAGCGCAGGGGCATCGGCTCGGCGCTGCTTGAAGCAATCGAGGCGGGAATGCGCCGCAGCGGCATCACAGTTGCGCGGGTACATCTCGGCGAGCCGCCGGAACAGTGGTTTGAGTCCCATTCGTTCTATCCGAAGCACGGGTATTCCGAATATGCGCCGCGGTATATGAGGAAGGAATTATAACGTAGCGCGGGCAATCTGCCCGCACGATATGCACCGGGGGGCCGAAATTGCGGGCAGATTGCCCGCGCTACGTTGGTTTGCGGGCAGAATGCACGCGCTGGAATGACACAAATCGAAATTTTTTGCAGAGGAAAAAACAATGGAATTTACCAGAGAAGAGATTATCCGCAGCTTTTACGGGCAGTATGACGAGGACGGTCGGACGACCAGGTCGCGGCACGGTCAGCTGGAATACTGCACCACAATGGCCTATATCCATCGCTACGCCGGCAGGCAATCCAGGATCCTTGAGCTTGGCGCCGGCACCGGGCGATACGCCGTTGCGCTGGCTAAGGAGGGCATGGACGTGACGGCCGTCGAGCTGGTCGAGCGCAATCTCGCAGTGCTCAGAGAGAACAGCGGAGGCATCGAAAATCTCCGGGCCTTCCGAGGTGATGCGACGGATCTGAGCCGGTTTTCGGACAACGCCTTTGATGTCACGCTCGTGTTCGGCCCCATGTATCACCTGTATGAGAAGGACGAGGTCCATCGCGCGATCGACGAGGCGATCCGGGTCACAAAGCCCGGCGGCGTGCTGCTGTTTGCGTTCATCTCTGTGTTTGCCATCATGTATGCAAACTATTTCTACGGCAACTGGGCACAGGGACAGGCGGAGAATTTTACCTCGGACTACCGGGTGAAGCATTTCAAGGAGCAGCTCTTTACCGGATACGACGTTGCGGAGTTCGAGGGCCTGTTTCACGGAAAACCCGTTGAATGGATCACAACGGCAGGCGTGGACGGACTGCTCGAGCCGATCGAACAGCGTCCGGACTTTTCCATGACGGACGAGGAATTCCGGGCGTTTGCCGCATGGTATCTGCATTTTTCGGAAACGAGAGAGCTGCTCGGAAGCACGAACCATCTTCTGTATATCTGCCGCAAGCAGGCATACGAAAAAGACCAAGGAGCTGTAAAACGATGCTGATCAAAGCAACGGAATATGAGAAATTGGACGCAAGAAAGCTGATGGATGTGTATTCCGAAAGCAATTATGAAATTCAGGCTTTGGGAGGTACGAAGCTATGAAGCTCAGCAAAAAGACGATCATCCGAGCGGCGCTTCTCATTCTGGCGCTGTTTCTGCTGGTCAATGCCGCCTGGTATGTCTGGCGCATGGTGAAATACGGGCCCTACAGCGCTGGGATGGACGAGAATCCGGTTTCCTCCTGGCTTGTGCCGCGCTATTTCCATACGGATGCAGAGCGCTATGACTACAGCGTCAAATACCCGGATTATCTGACGTTTACCGGCAATCTGTGCGTCGGCCTGCCTGCAGAGGGAGACGATCCGTTCACCGACTTTCTCGTCATCTGGCCGAAGGCCTTCGGCGGCTATGAATACGGCGTGTCGCTGCGGGAAGACGATGCGGAATATCAGATCTACATCCGGGCCGACGGCAGCGCCGTTCGTCCCGAGGACCAGGCGCTCGTTGACCGGCATCAGCAGACCGTCGAAGCCCTGCTCCAAAGAGCGGAGGAAATGTGGGATTTGAAGGAATCATATCCTGATTTGCCGGTCGGCTTCTGTATGAAGAATCCGATCTGAAGACGGGAAGATACCAGGGAGGGTGGAATTATGGGCAGCATTGTATTTCTGATCATCATGGTCCCAGTCAGTCTGTTGTTTACGGGAATCGGCGTCTATGCCTGGAGACGCAAGAAGCCGATGTGGTTCTGGTCTGGAAGCACGGTAGAAGAAGATGAGATTTCCGATGTCGCTGCGTATAACAGAGCAAACGGCATCATGTGGCTCGTCTTCTCCCTCTTGATGTGGGCCAGCGCGATCCTCGGCGCCATAAATATGAAGATGGGCGGAATTGTCCTGATTGCCGGCTGCATGGTCGGCGTACCGATCCTTCCGATCGTGTACGGAAGAATATACAAAAAATATAAAAAGTGAAGCTTACAGGCAATGCGGGCAGGAGGAAGCAGAAGGATGAAGCTGACAGACATCTTTGAAGAAAAGCCGAAACGCTGGGGCTTCCGGGGCGATCCGTATTTTTGGGATTACCTGAAGGAGCGCGCGGCGGGATGAGCTCCGGCGGCGTGGACAACGAGTGGTGGATGAACACTGGGATTCCGCTGCTCAAAAGCAGACTGCGCGCGCTGACAGAGTAAGAACTGCGGCCGATTTTCCCCGCATCCGTCACCGGTTTGCGCCGGAGGGATGGCGGATGGGACAGCTTGATTGAAAAAGCTGCCATCGCATCACCGAAAAAGACCTCCCGGCGCTGGGTTTTCAGCGCCGGGGGGTCTGATGTTCTGTCGAGTTTTTTGCTTGCGGAGGGGAACAGGGAATCATGAATAGGGATCGGGGATTGGGGATCAGGGATTAGGAGAGCGAGGAGGGAGTGTAGGGACAAGCCTCGCTTGTCCGGAGAAGAAAGTACGTAGCGGACGAGTGATATTACAGGAATAAGGCAACAGGGATGAGACGCCGGCCCCTGCGGGTGCGATGCCTTTGGACGGGGAACCCGTCCGCTACGGGTGCATTTCGCGCCGGCGGACGGGTGCAGGGTTCGCCCTGCCGGGCGACGGATCGATTGTTCCTTCGGGTATCATCGATCCCTACGGGCGCGGTGCATTTGGACGGGAAACCCGTCCGCTACGGGGTGCATTCCGCGTCGGCGGGCGAGCACTGCTCGCCCCTACAGCTCCGATTGCTTATTACCTGCTTTGCGGACTGTCGAGGCGCCGGGGCTGGAGGATGCGGCAGTTTTCGGCGGACGAGCGAGGCTCGTCCCTACGTTCTCCTATTGCCTGACGCCTGCTTTGCGGGCCGTCGAGGACGCCGGCCCCTACAGCTCCTATTGCCTATTGCCTGTTGCCTATTGCCTATTGCCTATTGCCTGAACACTTTCCACTTTCCACTTTCAACTGTCCACTGTCCACTGTCCACTAGCCACTAACCACTAGCCACTAATCACTAACCAATAACCCTATTCCGCCTCCTCCAGAGGGTCGACGCCGAGGGCGAGCTCGGCGATCTGGACGGCGTTGGTGGCTGCGCCCTTGCGGATCTGGTCGCCGCAGCAGAACAGGCACAAGCCGTTCTCGTCGGTCAGATCCGGGCGGATCCTGCCGACAAAGACCGTGTCCTGGTCGGAGGTGTCCAGCGGCATGGGGTACTGCTTCTTTTCCAGGTCGTCCACGAGCCTGACGCCGGGGGCGTTTTCCAGCACGCGGCGGGCGTCGGCGACCGAGATGGGCTTGTCAAAGTGCATCTGCACCGAGATCGAGTGGCTGCGCACCACCGGCACGCGCACGCAGGTGCAGGAGACCTTGAGCTCCGGCAGGTGCATGATCTTGCGGCCTTCGTTCTGCAGCTTCATCTCCTCGGAGGTGTAGCCGTCCTGCTGCTCGCCGCCGATCTGCGGGATCAGGTTGAAGGCGATCTGGTGGGGGAAGACCTTGGGCTCGACCGGCTTGCCGGTGCGCAGGGCCTCGACCTCCTCGGCCAGCTCCAGCGGGCCGCCCGCGCCCGCGCCGGAGACCGCCTGATAGGTGGAGGCCACCATCGTGCGGATGGGCGAGAGCTTGTTGAGGGCGTTGACCGCGGTCACGGTGATGATCGTGGAGCAGTTGGGGTTGGCGATGATGCCGTTGTGCTTCTGCACGTCCTCGCCGTTGACCTCGGGCACCACCAGGGGCACGTCGTCCCGCAGACGGAAGGCGGAGGAATTGTCCACAAAGATCGCGCCGGACTTGACGATAAACGGCGCAAACTGCTTGGCCACGTCGTTTTCCGCCGCGCCCAGGACCAGATCCAGGCCCTCGAAGGCGTCCTCAGCGGCCAGCTCGATCTGGATGGGTCTGCCGTTCCAGGCGACGACCTTGCCGGCGCTGCGGGCGCTGGCAAACAGATGCAGCTCAGAGATCGGGAACTCGCGCTCGATCAGAATTTTCATCATTTCCCGGCCCACCGCACCGGTCGCGCCGAGAATACCTACCTTATATTCCTTCATGATATTACCTCCATTTTCGTAGTGGCCGATGCCCACATCGGCCATCATGCTTCCGCGCAGCTTGCACCTTTATGGCCGATGTGGGCATCGGCCACTACGGGCTATCCACTGTCCACTATTTTACAAAGCTGTTATACAGCACCCGGACGGTCTTTTCGTAGTCGTCGTTGTTGACGCCGACGATGATGTTGACCTCCTCGGGGCCCTGCGAGATCATGCGGATGTTGATGCCGTGCTCGCCGAGGGCGGCGAAGATGCGGCCGGAGATGCCGGGCCGGAAGGCCATTTTGCGGCCGACCGCTGCGACGATCGCGATGTTCTCGGTGGTCTCCAGCTTATCCGGCGCCACCTGCTCCTGAATTTCGCCCAGGATCGCGTAGAGCGTATCGCCGAGCTGCCGGCTGGGGATCACCATGGACAGGCAGTCGATGCCGTTGGGGGTGTACTCCACGGCGATGCGGTGCCGCTCGAAGATCTCCAGCACGCGCCGCTGCACGCCCACCGAGGACGAGGCGCCGCGCTTGGTCATGCTGATGATCGTGTAGTCCTTGCGCCCGGCGATGCCGGTGATGAAGCGGCTGTCGTCCTGCGCCGCGGTCTCGGTCGAGAAGGACTCGAGAATCACGGTGCCGGGATGGGACGGGTCGTTGGTGTTGCGGATGTTGAGCGGGATATTTTTCTCACGAACCGGGAAAATCGTCTGCTCGTGCAGCACCTGCGCGCCGATGAAGCTCAGCTCCCGCAGCTCGGTGTAGGTGATGCGCTCGATCGTGGCAGGGTTGTCGACGATGCGCGGGTCCGCCATCAGAATGCCGGACACGTCGGTCCAGTTTTCGTAGACGTCGGCATCCAAGGCCGCCGCGGCCAGCGCGCCCGTGATGTCCGAGCCGCCGCGGGAGAAGGTCTTGATCGCGCCGTCGGGCATCACGCCGTAGAAGCCCGGCGTGACGATGCGCCGGCCCTCGGCCAGCTTTTTGAGCGCGGCGTAGGATTTTTCCTTGTCCACGCTGGCGTCCATCCGGAAGAAGAGCCACTCGGTGGCGTCCACAAAGTCAAAGCCCAGGTAGTCGGCCATGAGCTTGGCCGAGAAGTATTCGCCCCGGGAGACCAGCTCGTCCTCGGAGATGCCGCGGCGCATCCGGTCGCGCAGGTAGGCCAGCTCGCCGTCGATGTCGGTGCGCAGGCCCAGATCCCGCTTGATCTCGAGGTAGCGCTCGGAGATCATGCCGAAGACCGCGTCGCAGGACACGCCGTATTTGAGGTGGGCGTGGCAGAGATACAGCAGGTCGGTCAGCTTGTGGTCGTCCTTGAAGCGCTTGCCCGCGGCCGAGACCACCACCACGCGCCGGGAATCGTCATATTCGACGATGGATTTCACCTTTGCATACTGTCCGGCGTCCGCCATGGACGAACCGCCGAACTTGAGAACCTTTAACATAGCATACACCTCTTGGATGAATGAAACAATAGAATGAAAGAATGATAGTATGAAAAAATGAAAAAATTTCGGTATTTTTCAAATTGCCATTTGAAAAAATGAAATCCATCCCGAAGGGATACCTCAATTCTTTCATTCTTTCATTGTTTCATAGTTTCATTTAAACTATCGGATCGCCGCCAGAAACAGCTCCGGGTCGGCCGACTGCCTTGCCCAGGCGTGCATGGCCTTGACCGTGACGGGCTTGGTGATATAGGCCTCGCCCCAGCGGGCGGCAGTCCGCTCCTGCAGCCAGGCGTCGGGCTTCGACGTGCGCACGTAGTAGCTCGACGCGGCCAGCTCGTTGGAGATGTGGATCTGATCGGCCTTGTCGGCGTAGAACGAAGCTTCGCCCTGATTCAGGTCGAGCAGATCCTCTACGACATTATATGCCGTCGGATAGCGGCCCGCGCCCTGGCCGTAGAAGCTCTGCCGGCCGGCAAAGCGGGCGTCGTAGCCGATCAGATTGAAGTTTTCATGCACCGCGGCCTCGGGGCTCTCGCCGGGCACCAGGGTGGGCTCGATGTAGGCTGTGACCTTGCCGCCCATGCGCTGGGACGAGGCCAGCAGCTTGCAGTACAGACCCTTCGAGAGGAAGGTGGCCACGTCGGCCTGCCGGATGTTGCGGATGCCGAAGACGTCCACCTCGCTCGGCGGCATGCTCACGCCGAAGGCCACGTTGGCCGAGATGATCAGCTTGTTGCGGATGTCGTGGCCGTCCACGTCGGCGGACGGGTCCCGCTCGGCGTAGCCCAGCTGCTGGGCCTGCCGCAGGATCGCGTCAAATTCCACCTTTTTCCGGTGCATCATGTCCAGGATGAAGTTGGTCGTGCCGTTCATGATGCCGTAGATGGCGCTGATTTTGTCCACCCGGTTGCAGCGGGCAATGGCCGTGAGCCAGGGAATGCCGCCGCCGGCCGCCGCCGTGCAGCGCACGATCACGCCGCACTCGATGGCAAGCTGGGTCAGCTCCTCGTAGCACTCGGCGATCAGCAGCTTGTTGGCCGTGACGATATTTTTTCCGGCGCGCATGGCCCGCACGACGTAGTCCTTTGCGGGGTTCATGCCGCCCATGAGCTCGACCACGGTGTCGATCTCCGGGTCGTTGATGATCCGGTTGAAATCGCGGGTCAGAATGGCGCGCATGCCCTGGGGCTCCTCGAGGCAGCAGACGTACTTGACGTTCATATCCTCGCGCTGGTTGATCAGCTCGTACACGCCGCCGCCGACGGTGCCGAGTCCTAGCAGGCCGATGTTCATCATAAGCTTATCCTCATGTGTCCGACGACTGTCCGCCGGAGAAATATTTTTGTTCTTGAGAGAAAAACACTTGCATTTCTACGGAAAACAATATATCATATAGCTGGTCAAATTGCAAGAAAAAGATTGGAGTTTTTTGTTATGAACTACCAAAGCACCAGAAATGCCGCCCAAATTGCCGATTCCGTGCACGCCGTGCTCGAGGGGCTGGCGCCCGACGGCGGCTTATACATTATAAATGATCTGCCCGCGCTGGGCTTTGACTGGCGCAGCACGCTGAATATGACGACCATGGAGATGGCTTCGGCGATCCTCAAAACGCTGCTGCCGGACTTTGAGGGCATGGACGAGCTGGTCGAGCGGGCCTACCGGGGCAGATTCTCCACGGATGAACTCACGCCCCTGGTCCGCGTCGGGGACCGCTATGTGCTCGAGCTCTTCCACGGGCCGACCTCGGCGTTCAAGGACGTGGCGCTCTCGATGCTGCCGCAGCTGATCATGCAGGCGCGGAAGCAGACCGGCATGACGGACGAGATCGTGATCCTCACCGCCACCTCCGGCGACACCGGCAAGGCGGCGCTGGCCGGCTTCTGCGACGTGCCCGGCACGCGCATCATTGTATTTTACCCGGAAAACGGCGTTTCCAGGGTGCAGAAGACCCAGATGGTCACGCAGAGCGGCAAAAATGTCACGGTCTGCGGCATCCGCGGCAACTTTGACGACGCCCAGACCGGCGTCAAGAACGCCTTTTCCGCCTGCGCCGACGGCACGCTGCTGGCCGGCAAGGGCGCGAGGCTGTCGTCTGCCAACTCCATCAACATCGGCCGGCTTGCGCCCCAGGTCGTCTACTACTTCAAGGCCTACGCTGAGCTCGTGAGGCAGGGCCGCATCGAGGCAGGCGAGCCGGTGGACTATGTCGTGCCCACCGGCAACTTCGGCGACATTCTGGCGGGCTATTTTGCCAAGCTCCTGGGCCTGCCCGTGGGCCGGCTGGTGTGCGCATCGAACCGCAACGACGTGCTGACCGAGTTTTTGCAGACCGGCGTCTACGACCGCAGACGGGAGTTTTACCGCACCTGCTCGCCGTCCATGGACATTCTGGTCTCGTCGAACCTCGAGCGGCTGCTGTACCTGCTCTGCGGCGACTGCGCGGAGGTCGCGGGTTACATGGAGAAGCTGCGCACGGACGGCGTTTACCGCGTCTCCGACCGGATGCTGGCAAGGCTGCACGAGGAATTCTGGCCCGGCTGCTGCGACGACGCGGCGACCCTGGACACCATCGGCCGCGTCTGGCGCGAGACCGGCTACCTCATGGACACCCACACCGCCGTGGCCTGGAGGGTCGCGGAAGCGTATGAAACTGCCTGTAGGGGCGCGGAAGAGTATGAAACTGCCTGTAGGGGCGAGCATCGCTCGCCCGCCACACTGCGCTGCCCGTCCGCGGGCGAGCAATGCTCGCCCCTACAGCCGCCCGTCGTGGTGCTCTCCACGGCCTCGCCGTACAAATTCCCGGCGGCGGTGCTCTCGGCCCTGGGCGAGAATCCGCCGGAGGACGAATTTGCCGCCATGGAGCGCCTGCACGAGCTGACCGGCGCGCCGGTCCCGCCCAACCTCGCCGGCCTCAGACAGCAGCCCGTGCGCCATTCCGACGTGATTGAAAAGGAAGAAATCTTGAATTACGTACTGGAGAAAGTGGACAGTTGAAAGTGGACAGTTGAAAGTGGACAGTTTCGGTATCCCTTCGGGACATATTCCAATATATTTTTCAAATCGGAGATTTGAAAAATACCGCAATTTTCCACTTTTCACTTTCCATTTTCCACTCAGAAAGAGAGGCTCAATATGAAACAAACCGCTCCCGCTCCCGCCCCTGTCCCCGTCCGGCGGCTGCGGCCGAACGCTGTGCTGCCGACCTACGGCACCGAGTTTTCCGCCGGGGCGGATCTGTATGCCTGCCTCGACGCGCCCGTGGCCATCGCCCCGGGGCAGACGGTGCTGATCCCGCTGGGCTTTGCAATGGAGCTGCCGGCGGGCTACGCGGGCTTTGTGTTCGCCCGCTCGGGGCTTGCCACCAAGCGGGACCTGGCCCCGGCCAACAAGGTGGGCATCATCGACGCGGACTACCGCGGCGAGTGCATGGTGCCCATCCACAACCACGGGCAGGCGGTGCAGACCGTCGAGCCCGGCGAGCGCATCGCCCAGATGGCGGTGCTGCCCTTCCTCGCCTGCGAATTTCTGGAGGCCGAGCAGCTCTCCGACACCGTCCGCGGCGCCGGCGGCTTCGGCTCGACGGGAAAGTAAATGAACGGGAAAAACGATCAACTGACACAACTGCCCGAGCTGCTGCTTCCTTGGTTTGCGGCGAACAAGCGCGCGCTGCCTTGGCGGACGGATCGGGCGCCGTACCACGTGTGGCTCTCCGAGATCATGCTGCAGCAGACCCGTGTGGAGGCGGTGCGCGGCTACTATGCCCGCTTTCTGGCGGCCCTGCCCACGGTCGCGGACCTGGCCGCGGCGGATCCCGACCGGCTGCACAAGCTCTGGGAGGGCCTGGGCTATTACAGCCGCGTGCGCAATCTGCAGGCCGCGGCCAGGATCATCATGGACGAGCACGGCGGCGAATTTCCGCGCGAATACGACCGCATCCGCGCCCTGCCGGGCATCGGCGACTACTGCGCGGGGGCGATCAGCTCCATCTGCTTTGAGCAGCCCACCCCGGCCGTGGACGGCAACGTGCTGCGCGTCTGGGCCAGGCTGCTGGGCGATCGGCGGCCGGTCAACGAGGAGCAGACCAAGCGCGCCTGCCGCGCGGATCTGGCGCCCGTTTATCCTGCAGGCCGCTGCGGCGACTTCACACAGGCCCTGATGGAGCTGGGCGCCACGGTCTGCCTGCCCAACGGCGCGCCGCAGTGCGAGCGCTGCCCGCTGTCCAGCCTGTGCCGCGCAAAAAACGACGAGCTCTGGCGGCAGCTGCCGGTCAAGACGCCGAAAAAGCCCCGCCGCAGCGAGGATCTGACGGTGTTCGTGCTCGAGTGCGGCGGGGCCTGGGCCGTGCGAAAGCGCCAGGCCTCGGGCCTGCTCGCGGGCCTGTGGGAATACCCCAACGTGCCCGGCCATCTGGACGCGCAAGAGGCCCTGGCCCAGGCCGAGGCCTGGGGCCTGCGCCCGCAGAGCCTGGAAAAAATGCTCGAGCGCACGCACATCTTCACCCACGTGAGCTGGCAGATGCGCTGCTATTATCTGCACGTGGCCGCGCGCGCCGAGGCCTTCACCTGGGCAGACCGCGCCGCCCTGCAGACCGAAATCGCCCTCCCCACGGCCTTTCGCATGTTTTCTGAATTTCGTGAAAGCGACTCTGAGGGGAGCGAATGAAGAAATGAAGCTGCTTCGCGAATGAAGAAATGAAGCCGCTGTGCTAATTGAGGTGTCGCTGCGCGACGAATGGAATCGTAGGGGCGGCCAGTGGCCGCCCGCGGGCGAGCAATGCTCGCCCCTACATTGGATTTATGTTTCAATTCGCAGAATTAAAACATACCGCAATTAGGCGAAGCCGGCTTCATTCGCGCCGAAGGAGCAGCTTCATTCCTTCATTCCTTCATTCCATCATTCCATCATTTCTTTATTTCCACCCACACTGCATTCAAATTATAAAACCAATATTCTACCCAGGAGGTACATTATGGCAAACAAGTACAACGAAGACGAGATCATTACGCTGGACTACGACGACGGCGAAAGCATCCGGTGCGGCATCATGGGCGTGTTCGACGTGGACGGCCAGGACTACATTGCCCTGGAGGCCCTCGACGGCACCGACGACGTCTATCTCTACGGCTACCGCGAGAACGAGGAGGATTTCGACCTGCTCGACATCGAGGACGAGCTCTTCGACAAGGTCGCAGCGGAGTTCGAGAGCCTCATGGACGAGCCGCTCTGAGCTGCGAAAGCAAAAAAGGCCCTCCGTGCGCCGGAAACAGCGCTCGGAGGGCTTTTTTGCAGATGGGGGGGGTGAGGTAATGAGGCAATAGGAAAGAGAGGCAATAGGCAATAGGAGAACGAGGAGGGAGGAGCGAGTTGAAAGTTGAAAGCGGAAAGTGGAAAGTGGAAAGTGTAGGGACAAGCCTTGCTTGTCCGGGAAAGGCAGCGGGAAGTTGACAGTGGCAAGAGATGAGGGAATCGGGAACAGGCAATAGACAACAGGACCGTGAGGCAAGCGGCAATCGGAGAGAAGCCCCGATGATGTCATTTTGAGGAGCCTGTGACGAAGAATCTAAAATGCTGCCGTTCACGGACCTTTTCAGATTCTTCGCTTACGCTCAGAATGACATATTTGGGAGTCTGTGCTCCTTTCTTGCTGCTGGGGCTTGGAGCCTGCTTTTCGGGCCGTCGAGACGCCGGCCCCTACGGTACGGTCGCCCGTCCGGGCGACGGATCGATTGTCCCTTCGGGCATAATCGATCCCTACGAGGCGTGTCCCACGTCAACAGGCCGTCGAGACGCCGGCCCCTACAGGCGCGATGCGGGAGACGGACAAGCAAGGCTTGTCCCTACACTTTCCACTTTCCGCTTTCAACTTTCAACTCGCTCCTCCCTCCCCGTTCTCCTATTGCCTATTGCCTTACTCTCTATTGCCTCCTCACTTTTCACTTTCCACTG
>CADBKF010000049.1:0-13043 GCA_902795195.1 Oscillospiraceae bacterium | reverse complement strand
GCCTTACTCTCTATTGCCTCCTCACTTTTCACTTTCCACTGTCAACTTCCCGCTGCCTTTCCCGGACAAGCAAGGCTTGTCCCTACACTTTCCGCTTTCCACTGTCAACTTTCAACTCGCTCTTCCCTCCCCGTTCTCCTATTGCCTATTGCCTCATTCCTATTGCCTTAACACTTTCCACTTTCCGCTTTCAACTTTCAACTGCCGCCTGAGCAATCCCATTTCTGAACTTTCTTTGAACCCCCTTTACAGACGGAGATTTTTGCGATAAAATAGAGAAAAATCGGAAAGAATGCAGCAATAGAGGCCGCGACTTTGCGCTTCGGCGTGATCGGGGCGAAACCAGCTGAGAGAATGCAGCAACGGAGGCCGCGACTTTGCGCTTCGGCGTGATCGGGGCGAAACCAGCTGAGAGAATGCAACAACAGAGGCCGCGACTTCGCGCTTCGGCGTGATCGGGGCCATACCATCGGAGAGAATGCAACAATAGAGACCGCTGCTTTGCGCGTCAGCGCGCAGGGGGCGATACCATCGGAGGGGATGCACTTGAACAATCGGGAACAGCAGGAACAGAAGGCGCGCAGCAATCGGCGCTGGAATCTCATCACGCTTGCGGCCTTCTTCGTCTTTGCGCCGGCCGGCGTGGCGCTGTTTGTGGCGAAGATGCTCGATCTTCTGCCCAACATCGGCGGCGAGATCAACCTCAACAACCTCAACGTCCGGGACACCGGGGCCCGCTACCGGCCCGACGTCTGGCAGAAAAACGACGTGCAGGAGACCAAGCTCCGCCAGGCGGCCGAGTCCACCGCCATCGCCAAGAAGGAGCTCACCGGCATGCCCACCGGCAACGGGGCCATCACGCTCTTCGGCGTCATCACGGCGCTGATCGGCGCCGGCTTCGGCCTGAGCAAGCTGGTGGATCTGATCGACTATTTCAGCGCGGGCAATCTCGTGGCCACCGCGGGCTGGTTTTCTCTGGCCGCGGCGGGCGTGGTGTTCGCGGTCTTCGGCGGCATCCGCAAGAACAAAAAGCGCCGCTTTGAGGCCTATCTGAAGCTCATCGGCGACAAGGAATATGTTTCCATCCACGAGCTGGCCGACGTGCTGGGCATGGACTACAAGAAGGTCATCAAGGACCTCAAGGAGATGATCCAGCGCGGCATCCTGAACCCGGCCTGGATCGACATGAAGACCTACCGGCTGATGCTCACCGAGTACACCGGCCAGATCGTCACCGAGAAAAAAGAGGAATATCTGCCCCGCAGCGAACGCATCCTGCGCCAGATCCGCGCCGACAACGACCTGATCGCCGACGAGGAGGTCTCGCGCAAGATTGACCGCATCGAGGATCTGACCCGCAAGATCTTCGAGATCGTGGACAAGTACCCCGAGAAGGAGAGCCAGCTCTACAGCTTCCTCAACTACTACCTGCCCACCACGCTCAAGACGCTCGAGAGCTACGCCAGACTCGAGCACCAGGGCATCGAGACCGCCTCGATCCGCGAGGCCAAGCAGAAGATCAACGGCATGCTCGACGAGCTGGCCGACGGCTACGAAAAGCAGCTCGACAAGCTCTTTGAGCACGATGTGGTGGACATCTCCGCCGACATCGAGGTCATGCGCCAGATGCTGCAAAAGGACGGTCTGACCGAGGACGAGATCATGAAGGCGAAGGGATAGCAGTGGTCAGTGGTTAGTGGGTAGTGGACAGTGACTAGTGGTTAGTGGCTAGTGGTCAGTTGACAGTGGAAAGTGATGAGGCAGTAGGCAATAGGAGCTTGTAGGGGCGAGCAGTGCTCGCCCGCCGATGTGGAATGCACCCGTAGGGGACGGCGTCTCGACGTCCCGCGACGCGGGCTGCAGGGAAAAACGCTGGCATGGGACTGTGATGAATGATGAAATTACCGGAAGCCTGGGATTTGTTATTGAAGCAGCCGCTGGAACGGGAACCGCATAGAACAACACTGGCACAGGCCCTGGCGGCGTATGACGCGGGGGCGGTGTATCCGCCGCGCGAGCGCCTGTTTGCGGCCTTTGAGATGACCCCGCCGGAGAAGGTCCGGGTGGTGATCCTGGGCCAGGACCCGTATCATGAGGGATCAGAGATCAGGGATCAGGGATCAGGGACTGCGCCGGGCTGGATTCCTCAGGCAAATGGCCTGGCGTTCTCGGTGAATCCGGGCGTGAAGCTGCCGCCGTCGCTGCGAAACATCTTCAGAGAGCTGGAGGATGATCTGGGCCTTGTGCGCACGGACGGCGATCTGTCCGACTGGGCAGAGCAGGGCGTGCTGCTTTTAAACACCGTGCTTACGGTGGCGGCCGGGCAGGCCAACAGCCACCGGGACCTGGGCTGGCAGGCCTTCACCGACGAGGTGATTGCCGCGCTCTCGGCGCTGCCGCAGCCCGTGGCCTTTGTCCTCTGGGGCGCGCAGGCGCAGAAAAAGAAGGCGCTCACCAAGAGCGTCCATCCCCGCCTCGTGCTCGAAAGCGCCCACCCGAGCCCCCTGTCCGCCTACCGCGGCTTTTTCGGCAGCAGACCGTTTTCGACCGTGAACCGCTTCCTCGCAGAACACGGCGAAGCAGAGATCGTTTGGAGTTGAAAATTGACAATGGGTAGTGGACAGTTGACAGTGGAAAGTGGAAAGTTTCGGTGTCGCTTCGCGACGAATTGAAATCCTGCCGGAAGCAGTGCAGTCGGATGATGAGAAGCAGCCGCAAATGATCCTGTAGGGACGAGCCTCGCTCGTCCGGTGTGCGAAGCACACATCGTTTGCGTTCGGCAAACGATCCGCCTGCACCGATTTTCCTGTGGAAAATGCATCCTTCGGATGCGCGGACGAGCAATGCTCGTCCCTACGATGCAATTTCAGAGTGCTCTGCAGGCCTGCCGTGCAGCAAATTAATTCTTGTTTTTCAAATGGCAATTTGAAAAACCCCACAACTTTCCACTTTCCACTGTCCACTGTCCACTTTTTGTCAGCTTTCCTGTTGAAAGGATGCGGAAAATGAAGAAAACCATCGCATTCGCGCTCGCTGCGCTCACGCTCGTGCTCCTGCTGGCCGGGTGCGCGGCGCCGGGCTCCGGGACGGAGACCGCGCCGGTGACGGAGACGCCGGCGGAGGACGGCGAGGCGGCAGCGCTGATCGGCATGTGGCGCAACGCCGGACAGTATTCTGAGGGGCGCGACTTTGTGGAGACCATGACCCTGAACGAGGACGGCAGCTGCACGATCCACCTTGACTACCAGGGCGAGGATTACCAGACCCTGAGCGGCAGCTACGAGGTCAAAAACGGCGTGCTCTACACCGACCTCGACACCGAAAACGGCCAGATGCAGCGCAGCTTCCAATACACCCTCGACGGCCGCGAGCTGATTTTACAGAACGAACAAAAAAGCGTAACCTATATCCGCGTGGATTGACCCCGTCGTGGCGTGTAACACAAAAAAGTTTATATTGTAGCGCGGGCAATCTGCCCGCATCCAGACGCCGGAATGCAGTTTTGCGGGCTGATAGCCCGCGCTACGGGAGTAAAGTTTTCGGTGTTACAGCGCAGTCGTGGCCGACGCCCACATCGGCCATGGTACGGATTGCCACACCGGTGACGTCGGTCACCGGTTCGCAATGACAGGCTGGCCGATGTGGGCGTCGGCCACGGCAACGCGAAAGGAGATCATCATGGCATTCGACATCAAGGCAAAAATTGAGGAAATCGTCAACAAGATCAAGGGCGACAAGGACATCGGCGCCCGCTTCCAGAAGGACCCCACCAAGACCGTGGAGGAGCTGATCGGCGTGGATCTGCCCGAGGAGCAGATCAAGCCCGTGGTCGAGGGCGTCAAGGCAAAGATCAACCTCGACAAGCTCGGCGGCGTCGGCGAGGCCCTGGGCGGCCTGTTCGGCGGGAAATAAGCACAGTGAGGAGTGAGGAGTGAGGAGTTTTTGAGACCTGACGCCTCACTCCTCATTTCTCACGCAGGAAAAGGGGAGCGCACGCACCTTTGTAGTGGCCGATGCCCACATCGGCCATGATACCCTGTGCGCATCGCAGCTCTATGGCCGAACCCGAAGAGTCACGGAGTATGTGGGCATCGGCCACTACGCAGATGAATCGGTACACTTGGAAAATGGGGGAGAGAGCATGAACGAGAAGGTCCAGGAGCAATATCTTGCCATTTTGAAGGAGGAGCTCGTGCTGGCGACCGGCTGCACCGAGCCCATCGCCATCGCCTACTGCGCGGCGCATCTGCGCCAGGTGCTGGGTGCGCTGCCCGAGCGGGTGGTCGCGGAGCTCAGCGGCAACATCATCAAAAACGTCAAGAGCGTCGTGGTGCCGAACACCGGCAATCTGCGCGGCATCGAGGCCGCCATCGCTGTGGGCCTGGTGGCCGGCAAGCCGGAGGCGGGCCTGCAGGTGATCGCCGAGGTGACCGAGGCCGAGACCCCGGCCATCCGGGACTATCTGGCCCAGACCCCGATCGAGGTCTGCTGCGCGAGCTCGCCCTGCGTGCTCGACATCACGCTGCACGGCTACCACGGCAAGGACCACGCGGTGGTCCGCATCGCCAACAATCATGTGAACATCGTCTACAAGGCCCTCAACGACGAGGCGCTCGTGCGCCTGCCGGTCTCGGTTTCGCCCGAGGACCAGCTGACCGACAAGAGCTGCCTGAACGTGGAGGACATCGTCCGCTTTGCCGACACCGTGCCGCTCGAGAAGCTCGAGCCGCTCATCGAGCCGCAGATCCAGTACAACACCGCGATCGCCGAGGAGGGCCTGCGGGGAAGCTGGGGCGCGCAGATCGGCAAGATCCTGATGGAGGACTACGCCGGCGACCGGGACATCAAGACCGAGGCCCGTGCCTGGGCTGCGGCCGGGTCCGACGCGCGCATGAGCGGCTGCGAAATGCCGGTGGTGATCCTCTCCGGCTCGGGCAACCAGGGCATCACGGCGTCGCTGCCGGTCATCCGCTATGCAAAGCGGCTCGACGCCACGCGCGAGCAGCTCTACCGCGCGCTGGCGCTGGCGGACCTCGTGACGATCCACCAGAAGACCGGCATCGGCCGGCTGTCGGCCTACTGCGGGGCGATCTCCGCGGGCGTGGGCGCGGGTGCCGGCATCTGCTATCTCTATGGCGGCGGCTACACCGCCGTGGCCCACACGGTGGTCAACGCCTTGGCGATCCTCTCCGGCACGATCTGCGACGGGGCCAAGCCCTCGTGCGCGGCCAAGATCGCGGCGGCCGTGGACGCGGGCATCATGGGCTACCGGATGTATCTGCACCACAAGGAGTTCCACTCCGGCGAGGGCATCGTGGCCGGCACCGTGGACCGCACGATCGCCAACGTCGGCATCCTCGCCCAGCAGGGCATGCTCGAGACCGACCGGACGATCCTTGAGATCATGCAGCAGGAGAGCTGAAGTTTCGGGATCAGGGATCAGGCGTCAGGGATCAGGGATCAGGGGTTAGGGAAGAGGGAATAGTGAATAGGGAATAGGGGTCAGGAGTGAGGAGTGGGGGACGTAGGGACGAGCCTTGCTCGTCCGTCCTTCCTCGGGATCAGGGATCAGGCGTCAGGGATCAGGGTTAAATGAGGAGTTAGGAGCGAGGAGAGAGGAGTTCGGAGCAGGGGGGAGAAATGAGCGTAGGGACAAGCCTTGCTTGTCCGGAAAACGCAGTGGACAGCGGGTAGTTGACAGGTGACAGTTGAAAGTGGAAAGTTGAAAGTGGAAAGTGGAAAGGTGTAGGGACAAGCCTTGCTTGTCCGGAGAAGGACATGGAGAGTTGACAGTGGAAAGTGTTTGCAGGCAGTCGGGAACAGGCAATAGGCAATAGGAGAACGACGTAGGGGCCGGCGTCCCCGACGGCCCGCCGATGCGAACTGCACCCGTAGGGATCGATGATACCCGAAGGGACGATCGATCCGTCGCCCGACAGGGCGAACCCTGCGCTGTACCCCGTAGGGGCCGGCGTCCCCGACGGCCCGCCGATGTGAACTGCACCCGTAGGGATCGATGATACCCGAAGGGACAATCGATCCGCCGCCCGACAGGGCGAACCCTGCGCTGCACCCCGTAGGGGCCGGCGTCCCCGACGGCCCGCCGATGTGAACTGCACCCGTAGGGATCGATGATACCCGAAGGGACAATCGATCCGTCGCCCGACAGGGCAAACCTGCGCTGCACCCCGTAGGGGCCGGCGTCCCCGACGGCCCGCCGACATGAAATGCACCAGTAGGGATCGATCATGCCCGAAGGGACAATCGATCCGTCGCCCGACAGGGTGAGCCCTGCACCGTGCCCGTAGGGGCTGGCGTCACGACGGCCCGCTGTCTGGTTGGCAATGCCAACGGATTCCCCTGCGGCGAATGCATTCGTGCCGAATGCCGGGGCGTCGGGGACGCCGCCCCCTACGGCAAAAACCGTATGAACAGGATCCCTTGGCGGACAAAAAACGCACCACAGCGAAGCTGCTGCGGTGCGTTTTGCTTTGTCAACGGTAGGAGGTTGGATGGGTGAATCACAGACGGCAGATTGCGGTCACTACGGGTGCATTTCCGGGTTTTTTAGATTCTTCGCTGCGCTCAGAATGACAAATAAAGCAGGTGAGTTCGAAGCCCCTACGGCTGCGATGCTTGTCCGGGCTTGCGGACAAGCAAGGCTTGTCCCTACGCTCATTTCTTACTCCTCACTCCTCGCTCCTCGCTCCTAACTCCTATTTAACCCTGATCCCTGACGCCTGATCCCTGATCCCCGATCCCTTAAAGCAGGTGAGTTCGAAGCCCTGCGGCTGCGATGTTTGTCCGGGCTTGCGGACAAGCAAGGCTTGTCCCTACACCTTTCCACTTTCCACTTTCAACTGTCCACTTACTCCTCGCTCCTAACTCCTCTCTCCTAACTCCTCATTTAACCCTGATCCCTGACGCCTGATCCCTGATCCCTGACGCCTGATCCCTGTTCCCTTTACCAATCACTCCGTGATCGTGAAGGGCAGGCTGTAGAGGAACTGGTAGTTGAGGTAGACCTCCAGCGTGTAGCTGCCGGGGTCCTGCGGGGTCATGGGCAGATGGTGGACCCAATGGCGGGTGCTCCACATCTCGTTCCAGTTCTGGTTGTCGTAGCTGTAGTAGATCAGCTTGCCGCTGCCGTCGCGGATCACGAACAGGATCGTCGTGGCCGCGTCGTTCTTGTCGACGCCGCGGCGGTTGCGCAGCATCATTTCAATGCTGTCGCCGGCGCTGAAGCTCGTGCGCGGGTCGTACTTCAGAAGCGTCTCATAATCCCATTCCTCGGCCTCGGGCGTGCGGTAGAGGCCGGTGTGCGTGGTCATGATGTCGATCGAGTAGCCGGAGAAGCGCGGCAGCGCGTTGGAGCGGGCCTCGACCTCGTTGTAGCCCAGCAGCTGCACGTCGGGACCGGCCGAGAGCACGAAGCGGTAGTCGGTGTTCGGCAGCAGCGTGGGCTGCTCGGCATCGGTCTGATACTCGAGCGTGTAGCTGTTTCCGGGGACCACGATGCGGCCGAGCGGCGTTTCGTCCTCGCCGGGCTGCAGGATCAGCAGCGTCCAGCCGCCGTCGGGGGTGTAGGAGGTGTTCCAGCTGAGGTCAATCGTGCGATCGCCGACCTCGGCGTTGAAGCTGTCGACATAGGGCGTGTTCTCGTCGAGCGTGCAGGTCAGGCTCTGGAACATGCCCTCGGCGTCCACGCGGAAGAGGTGGTAGCTGCCGGGCTCGATGCCGTCAAACTGCGCAGAGCAGCGGTAGCTGCCGTCCTCTTCGGGCTCGCGCTCGGTTTCCTCGAGCGTGAAGCTCTGCTCCTCGCCGTCGGGGCCCTCACAGGCCAGCTGCCAGGTCTCGGGCAGCTCGGAGGTGCAGCGCCAGCTGACGGTGGCGGTGCCGTCCCGGAGCTGGGTCAGCGCCAGGCCGTCGGCCTCGATGACGGCCAGCGGCGTATAGACGGCCTCGGTCTGGCCCACCAGGGACAGATCCTCGGTCTCGAGCAGGCGGAAGGTGTATTCCTTGCCCACGGTGAGGCCCGCGATCTGCACGCTGTGGCCGGTGAAGCTCTGGGTGCGGGCTTCCTCACCCTCGGCCTCGATGGACATCTGCCACTGCTCGGGCTCGACCGCGCCGTCCTTGAGCACCAGCGAGACCGCCGCGGCGCCCTCCTCGGGCGAGGGGGTGACGGCAAAGGTCAAAACCTCGGTCAGCGCGTCGGTTGCGACGGTGACGGAGGTGGTGCCGGACAGGCGGTGGAAGCCGGACAGGCTCAGATTCACGGTGTACTGGGTGCCGGGCGTGAGCTCGGTGAAGGTGAGCTCGCTTTCCTCGACGCTGCGGGAGACCGCGTTGCCGTAGGCGTCCTGGCACTGGGCCGTGAGCAGGCCGGGCTCGGCGTTCGTGTCGAGCCGGACCGTGATGGAGTCGGTGGTGCTCTGCGTGACGGCAAAGTCGCGCACGACGATGTCGAATTCATACAGGTCGTGGCCCAGCGGCGTGAAGCAGTAGAGCAGCACCGCCGCGACGATCAGCGCCAGAAGCGTGCCGAAGATCCAGCCGACCACGGCGCCCTTGCGGCGCATGCGGCGGTATTTCTTCTTTTTCTGGGCCGGGCCGCGCTTGGCTGCGGCCTTGCGCTCCTTGCGGGAGGGCTTGGCCGGCTTCTTTTCCGGCGCGGGCTTGGCGGGCGCCGGCTGTTCCGCTGCCGGCTGCGCGGGCGCCTCGGCTTCGGCCGGCGGCGCGGGCGGCTCCTTTATCGGCGCTTCGCGGGAAGCAGTGCGCTCCTCCTCCTTGCGCACGGCGGAGATGACCGCGTTGAGGCTGGCCGTGTCCGGGGAGAAGTGGGCCTTGAAGTCCTCGTCGAGCTCCTCGACGTTGGCGATGCGCACGGGCTCGGGCTCGTCGTCGGGCATGTCCTCGAGCATGGGCTCGCCGCTGCTGACGATGGGCGGCACGATGAGCTCGTCGCTCACCTCGTTGCGGCGCATGTACTCGATGAGCGCCTCGCGGAACTCCGCGGGCGTCTGGTAGCGGTCCTCGGGGCGGAAGGCGCAGGCCTTGCTGAGGATGCCGGCCATCTCGTAGTCGGCATACAGCGGCGCGGGCAGCGCCTCGCCGGCGCGGCGGCGCTCCTCGGAGGCATTGGAGCCGTTGTCCTCGTCCTCAAACGGGGCGTGGAAGCCGTTGTAGATCCGGTAGAGCAGCATGCCCAGCGAGTAGATGTCGATGGTCTCGTTCAGGCCCGTGAGCACGTCGCCCAGCTCGGGGGCGGAGTATTCGCTCTTGAACTGCTCGGGCAGGGAGCTGAACTGCATGTCCTGCATCGGGGCCAGGCCGAAGTCGCCGAGCAGGAAGCGGCCGTTCTCGGTGAGGAACACGTTGCCCGGGCGCAGGTCTTGGAAGACGAAGCCCGCGGCGTGGATGGCCTCGAGCGCCGTGCAGATGTCGATGCCCAGATTCAGGGCCATCAGGTGGGACATGGCGTTCCTGCTGCGGAACTCGCGCAGAGACATCTGCCGCGCGGTGATCGTGTACAGGTCGAAGCCGACGCTGCCCTCTCTGGGAACGAGCTGGTAGCTGAGGAAGCGCAGAATATTGGGGCACTCGGACAGGGCCCGGTTGCAGCGGATCTCCCGCACCAGGTCCTCGGCCATGTGCTGATAATAGCGGCCGGCCTCCTCCCGGTCGGCGTAGGCGCCGGAGAGGATGAGCGCGTCGAGCTTCTCCTCCGAAGCCGGAAGCGCCACATGCTTGAGCACAAAGCGCTGCCCGGAGGCCGCGTGCTCGAGCTCATAACAGGTAACGCCGTTGGCGCTGGCGATGCTCTGGCCCACGGTCATGCCCTGCAGAAGCCGCTCCGGCCCTTGAAAGTCCGTCATGGTACAGACCTCCTTTGAAGTCAGATTTGGTTCAAAGATGTAGCCGGAGCAGGCAATAGGGAATAGGCAGTAGGCAATAGGAGTGGCTGAGGATTCAGTAATCAGTAATCAGTTATCAACCTTCGACAAGCTCCAGTGTGAATTGCTATACACTGACCACTGACCACTGAATACTGAATACTGTCTGCCTGTTCTCCTACTGCCTATTGCCTCTTGCCTGTTGCCTCATGCGACAGAGCAGGATGCGCTCCGGTCCAACATACATCAATGGATATTATGTCAATTATAATTTTAATGCAATTTGTAAAAAAAAGCAATAACTTATTGTTTTTTTTTACAAATCATGTTATATTATAAGTTGAAATAAAATATATAATGAAGAAACAGGCGCATTTTGTCACAGTCTGCGCCTTTGATGGAGGACATATACCCATGCTGAATAAGAATGTTTGCCCGAAATGCGGTCAATTATACGACCTGGGCCTGCCCGCCTGCCCGGTGTGCAACACCCCGGCCCAGGTGCTGACCGACGTGGAGCAGCCCGTGCAGAGAAAGCGGCTGACCGAGGTCGAGCGCCGCGAGCGCCAGCAGGCGCAGCGCCGTGAGGCCGCCGAGGCCAGACGCCGCGAGCGTGAGGAGCGCCGCGCCGCCGACGCCGAGGAGGAGCGCCTGCTCGAGGAGGAGGAAGAACGCCTGCAGCGGGAGCGCCGCCGCAAAAAACTCGAAAAACGCGGTCTGAGCGAGGAGGAAATCAACCAGAAGCTCGACAAGACCGCCGAAAAACCGACAAAGGGAGAAGCCGACATGAAGGACTATGAACCGAAAAAACGCGATCCGGCCCGGGTGCCCGCGGCCTTTTCCGCCGCCGCCATTCTGCTGCTGCTCATTGCCCTTGCGCTGGGCGGGAGCTTCCTGCTCTGGCGCTACGACGTGATGTCCATTCCGCTCTACGACCGGCTGAGCGCCGGCGGGCTGAGCGCGCTGACCGAGCCTGCGCCCACCGAATGCGAGTCCATCGCCTTCGCCAGCTCCACCGTGAACTTCGACGCCGCCGGCCAGACCCATTCCCTGTCCTACACCGTGCAGCCCGAGGGCTGCGAGCAGCCCGTCACCTTCCGCACCAGCGACGAGAGCGTCGCGATGGTGGGCGAGCTCGGCATCGTGACGGCCGTCGGTCCCGGCAGCTGCACGATCATCGCCACCTGCGGCCAGGCCACCGCCAGCTGCACCGTGATCTGCGAGTTTGCCGCGGCCGAGACGGAGACGCCCGAGTCCGTGGACCTGTCCGACGGCCTGGTGCTCAGCGCCACCGACATCACCTTCCGTGAGGCCGGCGAGAACACCTACCTCTCGGTCACGAACCTGCCCAGCGGGGCCGAGGTCTTCTGGGCCAGCTCCAACGAGGAGGTCGCCACTGTGGAGCCCAACGGCCACGTGGTCGCCGTGGGCAAGGGCACCTGCTATATCACTGCCGTGGTGGACGACTACACCGAAAGCTGCATCGTCCGCTGCAGCTTTGAGGATTGAGCAATCGCAGAACAGAAACTGTTTGATTCATTCGAGGAACCGCAGCCGTATTGGAATGAGAGAGGGAGGATTCTCATGAACGCATTTGTACCTGCTGAAATTCTGCTGCCGAATGTAGAGGACATGTCCAAGTGGGCGGTCATCGCCTGCGACCAGTTCACCTCCGACCAGGCCTACTGGGATCGCGTGCGCAAGACCGCCGAGGGCGTCCCGTCGACCATCAACCTCATCCTGCCCGAGGCCGAGCTGGGCACCGCCCAGGAGGCCGAGCACACCAGGCTCATCAACCGGACCATGGCGGAGTACCTGGAGAAGAACATCTTCACCGCCTACCCCGATTCGCTGGTCTACATCGAGCGCACGCTTGAAAACGGCAGCGTCCGCCCGGGCCTGATCGGCGCGGTGGACCTCGACGCATATGACTATTCCACCGGCTCGACCTCCGCCATTCGCGCCACCGAGCGCACCGTGGTCGAGCGCATCCCGCCCCGCCAGCGTGTCCGCCGCGACGCGCCCATCGAGCTGCCCCACATCCTGATGCTCTGCGACGACCACGACAAGGTCCTCATCGAGCCCATCGGCGCAAAGAAGGACAGCCTCAAAAAGCTCTACGACTTCGACCTCATGGAGGACGGCGGCCACATCACCGGCTGGCTTGTCGAGGGCGAGGCGGTCCGGGAGTTTGAGGCCCGGCTGGCAGAGTATTCCGCGAACGTCGGCAAGAAATACGCCGACTTGCAGGGCGTGCCCATGGTCTTTGCCGTGGGCGACGGCAACCACAGCCTCGCCACCGCCAAGAGCTGCTATGAGGAGCTCAAGGCCAAGCATCCCGGCGAGGATCTGTCCAATCATCCCGCCAGATTCGCCCTGGTGGAGCTGGAAAACATCCACGATCCTGCCCAGGTCTTTGAGCCCATCCACCGGATCATCGCAAAGACCGATCCCGAGGCCCTTCTGAAGGCCCTCGAGGAAAACGCCTGCGCCGAGGGCGGCTTCCCGGTCAAATGGTTCATCGGCGAGGCCTCCGGCACGGTGTATCTCGACCGGGCCAAGAGCCAGCTGGCGGTCGGCGTGCTGCAGCTCTTCCTGGATGCCTATTTGAAGGAGCATCCGGGCGAGATCGACTATATCCATGACGACGACGCGCTGATCGCGCTGGCAAAGCAGCCGGAGTCCATCGGCTTCCTGCTGCCGGCTATGGAAAAGAGCCAGCTCTTCCGCGGCGTCATCGCCGACGGCATCCTGCCCAGAAAGACGTTCTCCATGGGCCACGCCAGAGAGAAGCGGTACTACCTGGAGGCGAGGAAGATCCGGTAGGGATCAGTTGAAAGTGGAAAGTGGAAAGTGCTGAGGCAATAGGGAACAGGCAATAGGCAATAGGAGACGTAGGGACGAGCCTCGCTCGTCCGCCGACGCGGAATGCACCCCGCAGCGGACGGGTCACCCGTCCGAATGCTCCGCCCCCGTAGGGAACGGCGTCTCGACGTTCCGCCGACGCGGAACGCACCCCGTAGCGGACGGGTCACCCGTCCGAATGCACCGCACCCGGAAGGCCCGACGTCCCGACAATGCGCAAGATTCGCCTCACGGCGAATGCATTCGTGCCGAATGCGCGGACGAGCAATGCTCGTCCCTACG
>CADBKF010000048.1 GCA_902795195.1 Oscillospiraceae bacterium | reverse complement strand
CCGGCTTTTCTTGATGAAATGTCTTAATTTCTCAATATTCGACAAAAGAACCGCTGTTTTCTCCATCTGAAAACAGCGGTTCTTTGACAGTCTGAACAGGGGCCGCTTCTTCGGAAGCGGCCCCTGTTTTGTCATATTCTCATATCATTGCCGTAGGGGACGGCGTCCCCGACGTCCCGGCATTCGGAACGAATGCATTCGCCGTCAGGCGAATCCGTGAGGTGGGCCTGCGGGCGAGCGCTGCTCGCCCCTACGGCGCATACTGCCCGTTCCCGCCGTAGGGGACGGCGTCCCCGACGTCCCGGCATTCGGAACGAATGCATTCGCCGTTAGGCGAATCCGTGAGGTGGGCCTGCGGGCGAGCGCTGCTCGCCCCTACGGTGCAGACTGCCCGTTCCCGCCGTAGGGGACGGCGTCCCCGACGTCCCGGCATTCGGAGCGAATGCATTCGCCGTCAGGCGAATCCGTGAGGTGGGCCTGCGGGCGAGCACTGCTCGCCCCTACGGTGCATACTGCCCTTTTCCGCTGCCGGGCGGGCGGATCGATTGTCCCTTCGGGCATAATCGATCCCTACGGGGTGCGGCGCAGGCCAGCGGGCGAGCACTGCTCGCCCTACTGCGTTGTAACATCGAAATCTTTACTCCTGTAGCGCGGGCTATCAGCCCGCAAAACTGCATTCTGGCGCTTGGATGCGGGCAGATTGCCCGCGCTACAATATAAACTTTTTGGTGTTACGCGCCATACAGTGCGATGCAGCACGAGAGATACCGTAGTGGCCGATGCCCACATCGGCCATAGGGCATCGTTGCGCATCGCAGTTCTTTGGCCGAACTCGAAGAGTCACGAAGTATGTGGGCATACCCATAAAGGGCACGCAGTCGGCCACTACGGGCGCGGTTTTTTCCGACGGGTCCCGCCCTGTGGGCGGCGGATCGATTGTCCCTTCGGGCATAATCGATCCCTACGGGGTGCGGCACAGGACAGCGGGCGAGCGCTGCTCGCCCCTACGGCAGTTGAATCGGCCGGCTTACGCATCCAGCGGCACGGCGTTTTGGAGGCCGGGGAGGAGGGCGGGGCTGCGGGTCTGGGGGTCCTTCATCTGCTGCAGGAAGCGCATCAGCACCGTGGCGATCTGCGCGCGGGTCATGGGGCTGTTGGGGGACAGCGTGGTGGGCGTGGTGCCGGCAATCAGGCCCGTCTCCACGGCCCAGCACATGGCAGGCCGGGCGTAGGCCGAGACGGCGGATTCGTCCTCAAAGCCGCTCAGCGCGTCCTCGCTGCCCTCGGCCGGGCCGAAGCCGGCGGCGTAGCGCTGCAGGATCGTGACGGCCTGCTGCCGGGTGACGGGGTCGTTGGGCGCAAAGCGCGTCGGGCTCTTGCCGTTCACGATGCCGTTGGCCGCGGCCCAGCAGACCGCATCGTAATACCAGCTGCCCTCCGCCACGTCGGCAAAGCCCGCGTCCTCGCTGGGGCTGCCGGAGAGGTTGTAGAGCACCTGCACCAGCATCGCCCGGCTCATGGGCTGCGTGGGGGCAAAGCGCGTGCTGCTCACGCCGTTCATGACGCCGTTGAAGTAGGCGTAGAACACGGACGGGTAATACCAGGCCCCCTGCCGCACGTCCGTGAAGGGGAGCATATTGACCTCCGCGGCCACAAAGGTATCACCATGCGCCTTTGCAAAGCGCTCCGCCTCGGACCCGGCAGTCCCGTAAATCGTAACGCTTGCTAAGCCGTCAAAGGCCAGCGGGTGAATCTCCGTCACGCTGTCCGGGATGTAGACCGAGATGGCTTGCCCCAGATCGGAAAACGCGGATTCCGAAATGGTTTTCACGGTCGGCGGCAGCAAAATGGGCGCAAGGAGGTCGGTATGCGGCATTACGATAGGCGCAATGTGTTCGGTGCTTGGGTCGGTATCTTCGGCGTGCTGAAACGCATGTGCGCCGACGGTGGTGACAGGATATCCGTTCACATAGGGCTCGACAACGTCCTGCCCCTCATAGTCAGAGGCCGGGAAGAAAATGAGCGTCATTTCTCCGTTTTCCAGCTGATATACGCCGGTTTTGGTCATGAACAAACGCCCGCCGTCCGGAAGCGCAAAGCTCCTGGTTCCGTTGCCGAATTCCTCTGTCAGCATGTTGATATAGGTCTCGACCGGCGTGCCGCGGTGATAGATCAGAAAATGCTCGGTGATTGGAAAAGGCTCCACTGGGTTATCTATAAGGCTCAACAAATTATCATAGCGGAACACAGGGGAGAGGTATACCATTTTTACATAGTTATCCCAAAAAGCATAAGGCCCGATCTCCTCAATGCCGGTGGGAAACAGGAGCTGATGGACATTGGTGTGCATGAAGGCCTGTTCACCGATCTTTGTTAAGGAGGAAGGAAGCTCCAAGTTGGTTAAGGCAAAGCAATACCTAAATGCCTCTTGACCGATCTCCCTGAGGTTCGGCGGCAGCACCACGGTGTGCAGCGATCGACTGAAAAAACAGACGCAATACGGAAGACGCTCCAGCGTGTGGCCGAAATCGATGGATTCGAGGGCCTCACATTCAGCGAATGCGAGGTCGCCGAGTTCAACGACCGTGTCGGGGACCGTGACGGAGGTGATGGCAGGGTTCTGATAAAACGCTTCATTTTCGATTCTGGTGACCGGTCTGCCGTCGATTTCACTCGGAATCTGCAGCGCTCCCTGCGCTTTTTTCCCGTTTACCAAAACGGCATGGTCGGCGTAGACGTCATAGACGACCCTGTCAACGGTCTTTTGATACAGCGGCGCCTCGCTCGAGGAATCGGAGGCGCGAACCGGCAGAACGGAAAGCAGGGACAGCGCCAGCGCCAGGATCAGCAGAATGGCGCAGCTGCGGCGAATTTGATGCATATGGAATCCTCCTTTGGATCAGGCGTCGGGTGTGCCCGCCTCTTCGGCAGGCGCGGTCGGCTCGTCGGGTGCGGTGTCGTCGGGCTCCGGTTCTTCGGCAGGGGAGGTCGGCTCGGTGGGCGCGGGGCTGGGTTCTGTTTCTTCGGCGGATCCCGGCCCGGGCAGCTCCACAAAGGGCGCGGGCTCCGGCGGCGCCGGGTCCGGCTCGGAGAGGTCATAGACCGGCGCAGCTTCGGTGGGCGCCGGTGCCGCCGTGCCGGCTGCCTCCGTCGCCGGGGCTTCGGCAGCGGCCTCGGCGGGGTCGGTGTATTCCTCCACCGGAGCTGCGGCAGGCTCGGTTTGGAACAAGTCCTCTGCTTCCTGCGGCTGCTCGGCGTCTGCGGTGCTGCTTGGCGCCGATCCGGCTGCGCTGCCGGCCTGCGCAGGCGCGGCCTGTGCGGGTACGGGCTGCGGGGTCTCGGTCGGGCTTGGCGCTTCGCTTTCCGCCGGCACGGTCTGCCGGTCGGGCGTCCGGACCTCGGGCGGCGTCTGCGGCGGGGTGGGGGCTTCGGTCTCGCCGCCGCCCTCGCGGGGCTCCGTCGGTCCGTTTTCGGAATATGTAACGTAGCGGGGCGGACGGAAATCGCCCACGGGATGCTCGTTCCCTGCCAGGCGGCTTGCCCCGTAGGCCAGGCCGCCGACCATGCCGAGCACGGTCAGCCCGGCGAGGGCCTTGCCCAGCAGCGTGCCCTGCGCGCCGTAGCTGGGCAGGGGCGGGCGCGGTGCCGGCGTTTTGGCCCCGGCCCTGCGCCAGAGGCGCACAAACCAGGGGAACAGGCCGACGCCGAAGAGGCTGATGCCTTTGCCGCGCAGCCTTGCGAGCGCCTGCTCCATGCGCAGCCGGCCCCGGTGAAGCTGGCTTTTGACCGTGTTCTGGGGGATGGCGAGCGTCTCGGCGATCTCCCGGATCGAGCACTGCTCGTAGTAGTACATGCCGATGATCAGCCGCTGCTGGTCGCTCAGCGTGGAGAGCACCTCGTCGATCAGCGCGGCGCGCTCACGGTTTTCCGCCGACAGCTCCGGCAGCTCGTCTGCGTGCTCGCTGGGCAGCTCGATCGGATCGCCGTCTTCCTCCAGATCGGAGAACAGCAGGGGCTTTTTCGCCCGCAGCACGCTGCGCGCCTCGTTTTTTGCGATGGTGCGCAGCCAGGGCAGCAGCTTGTCGGGGTCCCGCAGCTGGGAGAGGTTGGTGAAGGCGTGCAGATAGGTCTCCTGCTGGGCGTCGCGGGCCAGCTCCTCGTCGCGGATCATCGAGCGGATCGTGCGCCAGATCTGCACGTTGGTCTGCGCGTAGATTTCTGTCATGGCTTCGCGGTCGCCCTGCTGAGCGGCCTCGATCAGCGCCTTGCGGTCATTCATTTTATCCTTCATGTGATTTCTGCTCCTTTATGCCGATGAATCGGCGCTCCTGCACCGGAGACGGGCACAAGCGGCTCCAAACGCAGCAGCACCGCCTGCAAAATGCCCTGCTGCAGCTGCGCGCTGGGCCAAATGCAGTCGATCATCTGCGTGTAAGCCTGTCGAAATTCCAGATTTACATCCATGGCGAACCCTCCCCTCATCCAAGAGGACGAGCCAGCCGCGAAAAAGGTTGCACTTTTTCCGTAATTATTCAAAAACGGCCTGTTGCAATCCGTTCCTATTTCACGCTTTTTCACGTGAAAAGTACGGATTTCTCGGTCGCAAGCTCCCTCGAAATGACAGGTTCGTGCATTTTGCAACAGGCCCGTTTTGTTTATGAAGTCCGCTCTGTGGGGCGGATCGCCGGCAGGCAGATCGCAACGCCCGCCGCACAGACCGCCGCGCCGATCAGCAGCGTGAGGGGCACGCTGCAGTGGTCATACAGCCAGCCGCCGAACAGGCTCGCGCCCACCGCGCCGAGCGTGGTCATGCTGAAGGCCAGAGACTGCGCCTTGGCCGCGTTTTCCCGGTCGATGACGGCGCTCACATAGGGCACGATCGCGCTGGTGTAGAGCGCAAAGGAGGGCGCCTGCAAAAGATTTGCGGCAAACAGCGTCGGGATGCCCGGCGCAGCGGCAAAGGCCAGCGCCTTGAGCAGGAACATCGCGACCGAAAAGCGCAGCAGCGCCGACACGCGCCGCCCTCGGCTGAGCCGGCCGAAGAGCAGCATCACCGGGACCTCCACCACGGCCATGAAGGCGTTCATGTAGCCCATGACGGCCTCGTCGCCGCCGGCATTGCGCACGATGTTGATGAGAAAGCCGGTGATCATATTGTGGGAGACATAGAGCAGCACCGAGCCGAGCAAAAACAGCGTGAAGCGCGGCTGCGCGCGCAGAAACGCCGGCAGCGGCACAGCCGCGCGGCGATCATGCGTCCGGCCCGGCAGCGGCGCCGTGCCGAGGGCGGCGCCGGTCCAGAGATTTGCCAGCGCCTGCAAAAGCAGCACGGCAAAGCCTGCCCAGATCAGCGCCCGATAGGAAAACCGCTGCACCAGCAGCCCCAGCAGGGCCGAGACCAGCACAAAGGCCAGCGAGCCCACGGCGCGGGCGGTGCCGTAGTCGAGCGCAAGGCCCAGCCGCTCGGCATCGACGCAGAACTTGAGGTTCAGGGAGTTGACCGCCATCGCGGCGGCGAGATAGGCCGCGTAGAGCGCGGCGCTGGCCGCCGAGCGGCCGGTGCAGCCCAGCAGCAGGCTCAAAAACAGCGCGCGGATCGCCAAAAGCGGCCAGATGAGGCCCGCGGTGGTCATGCCCGGCCGGGTCTCTGCGAGCGATGCCAGCACCGGGCCCAGCAGCGCGCCGACGATGTTGCCGGCCGCCATCACAAGGCCCAGCTCCGTGTTGGAGAAGCCCAGCGCCTTGAGGTGCACGGCGGCAAAAGAGAGCGCAATGCACAGGCTCATCCAGAAGCCTGCCTGCCCGAGCGCAAAGGGCAGCGTCAGGGAACGGGTTTGTTTCATTTTTGTATCCTTTGATTTATAGATTTTCAACGCCGGCGCGCCGCAGGGCGCGGCGGATCGTGTTGAGCACGCGCTTTTTGTTGCGGGTCCATTCCGGGGCGATGAGCAGCGGCCCGGGCGCGTCGCCGGTCAGGCGGTGGACGACGGTCTGCGGGGGCAAAATCGCCGCGCTTTCGGCGATCAGCGCGGCATATTCCTCCAGCTCCAGCAGCGGAAACGGCGTCTGCTCGTACTGCAGGCCAAGGGCGGTGCCGCGCAGGACGTGAAGCATCTGCAGCTTCACACCGTCCGGCTGCAGGCCGGCCACGTGGCGCACGGTGTCCAGCATCATCTCATGCGTTTCGCCGGGCAGGCCGAAGATGATGTGGACGATCACGGTCAAGCCCGCCGCCTGCAGCCGGCGGCACGCGTCGTCAAAGACGGACAGGGGATAGCCCCGGCGAAGCTGCCGGGCGGTCTCGTCGTGGGCGGTCTGCAGGCCCAGCTCCACCCAGACGGGCTTGACTTGGTTCAGCCGCTCCAGCATCTGCATGACCGGCGCCCCCAGGCAGTCCGGCCGCGTGCCGACTGAGAGCGCCACGATCTCCTCCGGCGCGATGGCCTCGCGGTAGAGGGCTTCGAGGCGGGCCGGGTCGCCGTAGGTGTTGGTGTAGGACTGAAAGTAGGCGATGAACTTTTTTGCATCGGTCTTGCGGGCGATCCGCTGCTTCGCCGCGGCAAGCTGCGTCTCGATCGGCGCAAAGGGCGCGGCGAAGTCGCCCGAGCCGCCCTCTGAGCAGAATGTGCAGCCGCCGTAGCCCAGCGTGCCGTCGCGGTTCGGGCAGCTGCAGCCGGAGGACAGGGAGAGCTTGTAGACCTTTTCCCCGTACTGCGCCTGCAGCACCTGAGAGAGCATCCGCATCTCAGCTGCTGGCGGCGCTGGTGGCGGCGATCGAGGCGCACATGGCGGCCTGCTGGGCCGCGATCAGGGCCAGGGTGCCGGTGAAGGCGGCGTTCTGCACCATCCGGCCGTTCGCGCCGCGCTGCGTCGGCTGCCGGGCGTAGAGGCCGGAGACCAGCAGCGCCGCGTGCTGCAGCCGGGTCCTGCGGTCGAAGCCGAGGAAGCGGTAGCCCGGCTGAGTGGCCAGGAAGCGGTCGGCGTCCATGAGGTCCTCCACCAGCTCCTGCAGCGGCACGTCCAGCAGCGAGAGCGCCGCCAGGGTCGAGAGCTCATAGTATTTGCCGAATTTTCCGCCGGCGTCCACGATGGCGTCGCAGAGCTTGATCATGCGCACCGCCTTATCTGTCGCCTCGCCCTCGGCCAGGGCCAGCACCTGGGAGGCAGCCTGCACGTTGTTGGAGCTGGAAAAGCGCATTTTCAGCAGCTGATAGCTCGACTCCATGTCCTCGATCAGCGCGTCGTTGGACTTGGGCGAGCAGGCCAGGAAGACGGCGAACACGTTGTCCTCCGAGGAGGTCAAAAACGGGTGCTCCTGCTTCATGCGCTTGTAGATGGTCTTGCCGCGCATGGCGGTTTCCTCGTAGAAGGGGCCGAGCTCGGTCAGCAAGAACGCCGCCAGCGCGAGGTATTCCGAGGTGAAAAAGTGCCGCTTGAGCAGCGTGTAATTGCGCACGGCCATGTCCATCTGGGCATCCGGGTTGCCGCCGGTGGCCAGCATGCAGACGACCGGCATCCGCAGATTGCTGCGGAAGTTGGAGAACACGCCGGTCCTCGACTTCAAAACCTGCTTGCAGGCGTCGATCATCTGCGCGTCGGCGTCCACGCCACGGGCGCAGAAGAGGTTCGCGCAGACGGGATAGAGATAGCTGCTTTCGAGCTTGAATTTCTGCTTCAGGACCGCCCGGTTCTGCACAAAGCGGCCGCAGAGCTGCTGTAGGGATGCTTTCATTCTGTATGTTCTCCTTGAAATTCGGTTTGAAATGCGATTGTGGGATGCGATGGCTATGACGAACTCTAGTATAACGCCGCCGGCAGAGAAAAACAACAGCAAAATGCGCGCTTTTTCGCAGACAGCAAATAAGCTTACGTTATGGATTTTGACGAAATATCAAACGGCACTTGGATATGGGCCGATGGAGCAGAGTACCACATTCGGATTCTGGCTAGCGCGATAGCAGTAAAACGGGCGTCTCACGCAAGCCCGTTTTGCGTCGCGGGGTAGCGCGGGGATAGAACGACAGTCAAATCCTTCCCAGGTACCAAAAAGCAAGTAGCTCGCAAATCGGTACGATGGTTGCCGGGAAAGCTTACGTGAAGGAAAGCGGCCTTTCTTTTCCCCTATTTTCTTTGGGCAAGTACCAAAGAAAATAGGGCCGCCGGAGGCAGGACCCGGTGACGGAAGTGGCAGGGGAACGGATTGCCACACCAGTGCTGCGGCACTGGTTCGCAATGACGGGGTTGAGAATGCACCGGGGTCAACAAACTGCGCTGCTTCCGGTCGTTTTTTGACGCGCAGAAAAACGGGACGCCGGCGGCGTCCCGTTTTTGGGGGTTGGATCGGGAAGCTTCCCGGATTATTCCGCAGCCTCGAGCTGCTGGGGGAAGTCGTAGGCGACGTTGGAAACCTGCGTCAGCTCGCCGGCCTGCTCGACCTTGACGTGGCTGACCGTAATGCTGTTGGCGGCGGCGCAGTTGCCCAGCGAGAGCTGGATGATCAGCACGCCGTCGCGGAAGGCGTAGGTGGTGAACTCACAGGTCTTCGTCTCGGGTCCGGCGCTCAGGCCGTACATCGCGCCGAAGCCCTTTTCCTCGCCGCCGTTGTTGTAGCAAATCTCAAACGCGCAGTCCTCGTCGGCGCTCACATCCAGGCTGACACGGTACTTCTGCCCGGCCTGCAGCGTCACGCCGGTGTTGACGAACAGCTTGGTCTTCCAGGCCTCGCGCCCTTCCTCCGGGGTCTGGTCGATCCAGGCGGTGGCCCGGTCGGCCTCGGTCTCGAGTCTCGTGCGGTAGTCGTCGTGGCTCCAGAGGGAGACCGCCGGCTCGCTGCCGTAGTTGAACTGCTTCTGCACCTGGACCTCTTCGATCTTCAGGTTCGTGAAGGTGTAGGCGTTGCCGTCGGGGCCGTCGGTCTTGCCGGGGCGGAGCTGCAGCGTCAGCGGGCCCTTGCTCTCACCGGGGAGGATGAGGTAGGACACGGGCTGCCAGCCGGACACGAGCGGCTGATTGGTCTGGCCGTAGCAGGCCTCCTCGTAGCCGTCGAGGAAGAGCTCGAACTCCTTCTGCGGCTTCTCGGCGTACAGGTCGAAGCTGACGCGGTAGGCCACATCCTGCTTCGGCGTGAAGCCGGTGCGGACGAGCATCTTGACGTTCCACGGATTGCGCTCGGCGGGCGCCGAGAAGATCCGGAGCGTGCCGGAGGTAAAGCCCTTGTAGAGCTCGACCTGGTAGCCGTCGTCGGCGGCGTAGCCGATGCACTCGACGCTGTCAAAGCGGAAGCCGCCCAACAGGTCGAGGCCCTCGCCGTCGTCCACCTCTTCGACCGTGATGTTGCTGACGGTGAACCTGCACGGTGCATCCGCCCAGCCGAGGTTGAACTGAAGGATCAGCTCTGCCGCGGCCTCCGGCGTTGCGTCATAGCGGACGGTCTGGCTTCTGGTGGAGGCGTGCAGATCGTAGAGCGCGCCCACACCCTTTTCGGTCGGGCCGTCGTTGTAGCAGATCTCGTAGTCGGTCTGCGTGCTGGCCTGGACGTCCGCGCTGATGCGGTAGTGCTTGCCGGCCTCCAGCGTGATCCCGGTCTCGGCAAAGAGCTTGACCTTCCAGGCCTCCTTGCCCTCCGCCGGCGCGTCGCTGATCTCGAGAGTGGCCGACGAGCTGTCGTTGCTCAGGGCCGCCTGGTAGTCCTCGTGCGCCCAGAAGTTGACGCTGCCGTTGTTGTCCACGCTCAGGGACTGGGTCATGAGGTTTTCGCCCGGGGCGTCGCCGGTGAGCTTGCGGACGACGATGTTGGACACGGTGACGCTCTGCCCGGCCGGGACGGTGCCCAGCTTGAGCAGGATCTCCAGCGTGCCGGACTGGGTCGGCGTGACGCTGTGCTTGACCGTGCCGACGGAGATGGTCTCCGAGCCGAAGTCGGTCTCCTCGCCGCCCACGCGCTTGAAGCACGCCTGGCAGCCGTCGGCGCCGGTGACGTCGAAGGAGATCTCATAGGTGGCGCCGGCTTCCAGCTCCAGGCCGGTCTTGGCATAGAGCTTGATGTGCCAGTCGTCGCCGGGCGTGGTCACGTCCACTGTCGCGCTGCTGCCGTCGCCGGTGAGCGTCGCGGCAGTGCCGTTGTTGGTCTCGAGCTCAAACGAGTTCGTATCCACGCCGCCGGGGACGGTGTCGGGATAGGCAAAATCGGAGGGCAGCAGATCCAGCTCGCCGTCGGCGTATTCCTCGATCTGCACGTTGCTGACCGTGACGACCGTGCCGGCGCTCAGATTGCCGAGCTTGAGCAGGATTTCCAGCGTGCCGCTCTGGCTCGGGGTGACGGTATGGCTGACGCTGCCGCCGCTGATCGTCTCGGTGCCGAAGTCGGTCTCCTCGCCGCCCAGGCGCTTGTAGCAGACCTCGCAGCCGTCGGCGCCGGTGACGTCGAAGCGGATGCGGTATTCCCTGCCGGACTGGAGCTCGAAGCCGGTCTTGGCATAGAGCTTGATGTTCCAGTCTTCGCCGGGGGTGGTGATCGTGGCGGTGGCGCTGCTGCCGTCGCCGCCCAGCGTCGCGGCTGCACCGCTGTTGGCCTCGAGCTCAAAGGAATTCGGGGTCACCTCGCCGGGCGTGGAGACGGGATAGGCAAAGCCGGGCAGCTCCGCCTCGACCTGGGTGGGGGCATCCTGCTCGATCTGGATGTCCTTGACCGTGACGACGGTGCCGTCGGGCAGGTCGCCGAGCTTGAGCAGGATCTCCAGCGTGCCGCCGGTGTCGGGCGTCACGGTGTGGGTGACGGTACCGGAGGCCGCGGTCTCGGTCCCGAAGCCGTCCTCCGCGCCAGTCGCCGTATTCTTGTAGCAGATCTGGCAGCCGTCGGCGCCGGTGACGTTCATGGAAATGCGGTAGCTCTGGCCCGCTGCGAGGGCAAAGCCGGTCTTGGCGTAGAGCTTGATGTGCCAGTCGTCGCCGGAACGGACCACGGTGGCTGTGGCGCTGCTGCCGTCGCCGCTCAGGGTCGCGGCGGTGCCGTTGCTGGCCTCGAGCTCAAAGGAGTTCTGGTTCAGCGTCTCCGGCACGGTCAGCGGATAGGCAAAGCTCTCCGGCAGAACGTCGGATTCGGTCGGCTCGTCGGCCTCGATCCGGATGTCCTTGACCGTGACCGTGGTGCCGGCGCTCAGATTGCCGAGCTTGAGCAGGATCTCCAGCGTGCCGTCCTGGTCGGGCGTGACGGTGTGGGTGACGGTGCCGTCGGTGATAGCCTCGGTGCCGAAGCCGTCCTCGGCGCTGGTGTCGGCGTTCTTGTAGCAGGCGGTGCAGCCGCTTGCGCCGGTTACATCCATGCTGACGCGGTAGCCGGTCCCGGCCTTGAGGGTAAAGCCGGTCTTGGCGTAGAGCTTGACGTTCCAGTCATCGCCGGGCGTCGTGATCGTCGCCGAGGCGAAGCTGCCGTCGCCGCCGAGCGCAGCCGCTGCGCCGCTGTTGGCCTCCAGCTCAAAGGAATTGGGGGTTTCGCTGGCCTCGACCGTCATCGGATACTTGAAGTCGGGAAGCTCCATCGGAGAGAAGGCGGTGGTGCGCTCGTTCACCTCGACCCCGCTGACGTTCACCTCGGTGCCGCTTGCCAGATTGCCGATCTTGAGCATGAGCTCCAGCTCGCCCTCGGATTCGGGGCGGATCGTCTGCGTGACGGTCTCGTCGGCGCTGCCGATCCAGGTGACGCCGAAGCCCTCCTCGTTGCCGGTGGCCAGATCCTTGAAGCAGACCGGGCAGCCGGCGGCGTTGGTCACATGCAGCTTGACCTCATAGGTCTTTCCGGCCTGCAGCGTGACGTGGGGCTTGACATAGAACTTGACGTTCCAGTCCGCGCCGGGGGTGGTGACGGTCGCCGCGGCGCTGCTGCCGCTACCGCTCAGATCTGCCGCCGCGCCGCTGTTGGCCTCCAGATCAAAGGAGCCGGGGTAGGCGATGGGGGAGGACAGGGCGCTCACAACGGCGTCCTTGTTCTCCTCGATCTGCACGTTGCTGACCTTGACCTCGGTCCCGGCCGGAACGTTGCCGATCTTGAGCAGGATCTCCAGCGTGCCGCTCTCAGACGGCGTGACGGTGTGGGTGATCGTCGTGTCGGTGCCGATGGTCTCGGTGCCGAAGCCCTCCTCGTTGCCGGTGGCGGTGTTCTTGTAGCAGACCGTGCAGTCCTCTGCGCCGGTCACATCCAGGCGGATACGGTAGGTCTTTCCGGCTTCCAGATTCACCTGGGGTTTGGCGTAGAGCTTGACGTGCCAGTCGTCGCCGGGGGTGGTGACCTTGGCGGTGGCGCTGCTGCCGTCGCCGGTCAGCTCAGCCGCGGCCCCGTTGTTGGCCTCAAGATCAAATGAGTTGTATTCGTTGCTCGCCGGGGTCACAACCGGGTAGCCGAAGCCGGACAGGGTCTGCGGCTTATAATCGGAGGCGGTTTCGGTGATCTGGACGCCGCTGACCTTGACCGCGGTGCCCGCGGCCACAGTGCCGAGCTTGAGCACGATTTCCAGCGTGCCTGCCTCGGTCGGGGTGATGGTGTGCCGGACGCTGCCGCCGGAGATGGTCTCGGTGCCGAAGCCGTCCTCGGCGCCGGTGGCGGTGTTCTTGAAGCAGGCGGTGCAGCCGTCTGCGCCGCTGACGTTCATCGCGATGGTATAGGTCTTCCCGACCTCGAGCGCCAGGCCGGGCTTGGCATAGAGCTTGACGTGCCAGTCGTCGCCCGGGGTGGTGACGGTGGCAGTGGCGCTGCTGCCGTCACCGGTCAGCTCCGCCGCGGCCCCGCCGTTGGTCTCCAGAGCAAAGGAGCCAAGCTCCTCAGAGCCCGGGGTGACGGTCGGGTAGCCGAAGCCGGACAGGGTCTGCGGAGTGAAAGCGGATTCGGTCCGGAAGACGCGGACGTTCTTCACGGTGACTTTGGTGTTTGCCGGGACGTTGCCGATCTTCAGCACGATTTCCAGCGTGCCGGCGGCCGACGGCGTCACAGTATGGCGGACGCTGCCGGAGGAGATGGTCTCAAAGCCGAAGCCGTCCTCCACGCCGGTGGCGGTGTTCTTGAAGCAGGCGGTGCAGCCGTCTGCGCCGCTGACGTCCATCTCGATGGTGTAGGTTGTTCCGGCCTCGAGCTCGATGCCGGGCTTGGCATAGAGCTTGACGTGCCAGTCGTCGCCCGGGGTGGTGACGGTGGCGGTGGCGCTGCTGCCGTCGCCGGTCAGCTCCGCCGCGGCCCCGCTGTTGGCCTCCAGGTCGAAGGAGTTCTTCTCCAGGCTGCCCACCGCCGAGGTGGGATAGGCAAAGCCGGACAGGGTCTGGGGGATGTAGCCGGTCCCGGTCTGCGTCACGCGGACGTTGGAGACCGTGACCTCGGTGTTTGCCGGGAGATTGCCGATCTTCAGCAGGATCTCCAGGGTGCCGCCCTCGGTGGGCGTCACGGTATGTGTGACGGTGCCGGAGCCGATGGTCTCGGTGCCGAAGCCGTCCTCGGCGCCGGTGGCGGTGTTCTTGTAGCAGGCGGTGCAGCCGTCTGCGCCGCTGACGTCCATGGAAATGGTGTAGGTCTTACCTGCCTCGAGCGTGACGCCGGGCTTGGCGTAGAGCTTGACGTTCCAGTCCTCGCCGGGCGTGGTGACGGTGGCGGTGGCGCTGCTGCCGTTGCCGGTGAGCGTCGCGGCCGCGCCGCTGTTGGCCTCCAGGTCAAAGGAGTTGTACTCCACGGTCTGGTCGCTGGCCTCGGGGTAGGCGAAGCCGGGCAGCTCCACGTCGGTGAGCGTGCCGCCGCTGATCTTGCAGACCTGGATGTTGCTGACGGTGATGGTGTTTTCCGCCGCCGCGTTGCCCAGCTGGAAGACCAGCTCCAGCTCACCCAGATCGACCTCCGGGGCCACAAAATCCGAGCTGTAGGTGCCGGGCCCGTTCAGGCCCCACTGGCCGCCGTAGAGCGTCTCGCCGGTCGTGTTCTGATAGAGAATCTCAAAGTCGCCGGTGTCGTTCGTGGCGTCCACGGTTGCGCTCACGCGGTAGCGTTCGCCGGCCTCCAGCACAACGCCGGTGTCGACAAACAGCTTCGAGCTCCACACGCCGCCCTCGCTGCGCCCGGTGGAGACGTTCAGCACCGCGGCGTTGTCCGACACACCCAGCGTCTGCGCAACGCCGTCATAGTGCTCCTCACGCACGTTGCCGCGGCTGCCGGTGGAGAGCGTGACGGTCCCGACGGTCTCATAGCTCGGGTCGAGCATCTCCACATGGAGATTGTTGATGGAAATGGTGTTGCCGATCTCGGTGTCCGTCTTGCCAAGCTGCAGGCGGATCGTCAGCGGGCCGTGGGTCGCGTCGGGCGTGACCAGATATTCCACGTGGTTGAACTCGCCCGCCTTGAGGCTCTGGCCGTAGAGCGCGCCGTAGGCGTTTTCGTAGTCGCCGTCAAAGCAGATCTCGTAGTCGGACTGATCATAGGCCGCGCCGAGATCGAAGCGGATGCGGTAGGGGACGCCGGCCTGCAGGAACAGCCCGGTGGAGACATAGAGTCTGGCCTTCCAGACGCCGCGGTCGCGATCGCACTCGGGCACCTGAGCCAGGATGATCGTGGCGCTGTGCGGACTTTCCACCAGATGCACCACATAGCCGTCGTCGTGCCCCTCAAAGACAGTGTCTCTGCTGAAGTAGTCGAACAGGGGCAGGGGTACCTCGACCGGGTTGCTGGCGGTGTAGTATTCGGAGGTGACGCCGTTGAAGACGACGTCGGTCAGGGCGAAGTCCTCCGGAAGAAGGCTCGTGTAGTCGTCGTCGATCTTCTCCACGCGGATGCCCTGCACGGTGATGTCGGTGTCCTTATCCGCCTTGCCGAGCATGAACTGCAGGATGAGCTCTCTCGGCCGGAAGCCCTCGGCGGGCACGGCGATCGTCTGCTGCACGGTCGTGGGGACGCCTGCCTTGGCATGCAGGCCGTAGCGGGCGGCATAGCCCTTCTCCTGGATGCCGTTGTTGTAGCAGATCTCAAAGTCCATGTCCCGGTTGGCCGTCAGCTCCGCGCTCACGCGGTAGCGGCTGCCGGGCTCCAGGGTTGTGTCGGTCTTGACAAAGAGCTTCGACTGCCAGACCTCGAGCGCCATCGGCGCCTGGGTGACGTGCAGGGTCGCGGCATCCTCGGCGCGCTCGAGCGTCTGCAGGTAGCCGTCGTCGTGGGTCTCGCGGACAAAGCCCTGCGCGTCGTAGCGCAGCTCCGGCGAGGTCACGTCCTCGTATTCCGCCTTGTCCTCGAGCTCCTCTACGGTCACGCGGGTGAACTCCGCGGTGAAGGGCGCCAGCGCGCCCAGCTGCAGGTCGAGATAGCTGGTATCGGCGCGGGCCGAGAGAACGCCGGTCACCGTGTTTTCGCCCGCGGAGATCGGAAATTCCTGGAAGTCGCCGAACTTGACCGTGCCGCCGACGGTGGAGCGGAACTGGTAGCTCACGCGGTAGTCCCGGCCGGGGACCGTGTGATAGTTGCATTCGAGCTTGATGTGCCAGGCCTCGCCGTCGGTTTTGGTCGCGTTGATCGTATATTTTCCGTCCTCGCCCGAAGCCGTTCCGGCGACGTTGTCGCCCTCGAACTTGGCCGAGAAGATGTTGTCTGTCTCCTCGACCGGAACGGGCTCGCTGACGGTCTCGTCCCGCAGGCGGTCAAAGCGCGCACCGCTGAGCACGGGCAGACCCCGGCCGGCGGCAGGACCCGCTGCCGGCGCCGATGCGGCAAAGATGTTCATGAAGAGGGAAACCATTATGAACAGTGCGACAATGCATACTGTTTTGCGTTTCATCCGAACTCCTCCTTACATTATAATTCAGATGGACGGCGCTGCGTCAGCCCACCGGGATTTCATAGATCGACAGATCGACGATTTCGACCGTCGCGCTGCCCAGGACCGAATTGATCTCAGAGCCGAACTGGAACAGCAGCTCAAAGTCCGTTTCCGAGTCAACCGGCTCGCTGGTGATGAAGGAGAAGGTCTGTGCCGCCGGGACAATCAACACGTTCTCCGCGATTTTGGGTTCCCACTTGCCGATGGGATTGAGGTAAATGCCGCAGAAGAGGTACTTGTCTGCGCGCATGGTGATGTCCACCTTGAACAGCCGGCCGGCCGGCAGGGTCAGCGGGTTTTCGCGGAAGCCGCAGCTGAGTTTGTTGTGCCAGTCCACGGTGCCGATGTCGTCCATGCGGTAGAAGAAGCTGCCGTTCTCAGCCCAGATGGTGCCCACGCCGCGCGCGTTCTCGTCGTCCGTGCCGTTGAAGCAGGTCCAGGGTGCGAGCGGGTTGGTGGCGTTCCGGCTGTCATAGCCGTAGGGGCTGAACTGCTCGACCGTCTTGCGGACGATCTTGTTGCCCTCGACCCGGCCGAAGCTCAGGTCCTTGAAGACGAGCTTGTTTTCCGTCGCGCCGCCGGGCGCGGTGCCGATCTGCAGGCGGACCACCGGGTCGCTGATCTCCCGGTCGGCCGTGAAGACGGCGGTGACGGTCACATCCTCGCCGGGCTGGCCGCTCAGGCTGCGGAAATCCACGCGCGCATCCTGATAGCGGCTCAGGCTCTCAAGCAGCGCCTCGCCGCTCAGCCCGTTTTCGGCGTTCACGGTGAAGCTGTAGTAGTAGCTCTGGCCCTCCTCGATGGTCTGATCGCCCAGACCGAGGCAGCAGCGGATGCTCCACACGCCGCCGCCGTTGGGGTAGGAGCTGATCGTGAACTCGCCCGGGGCGCTGACGGAGGCCACAGCCCCGTCGCCGGCCTCGGAGCGGATCGCGTCCTCGGCGGTAAAATCAGCGGCAAAGACGGGAATCATGGTCTCGTCGCCGGAGATCCGGTAGAGCTCGATCTTGTCGATCGTGACGGTGCAGTCTCTGGCGCTGCCGCCGCCCAGATTGAGCAGCAGCTCTGCGCTGCCCTTGCCCTCGCTGGTGAAGCTGATCTCCACCGGGGTCACATGCGCGCCGATCGTGCGCTCGCCGCTCTCGGCGAGGAAGGTCGGCGCCTCGGCGCTCTCATCGCGCGCCTGCAGGCTGCAGGGGATGTCCGCCGTGGATTTGGCCCAGACCCGGACGCGGTAGTCCGACCGGGTCAGCTGGAAGCCGGGCAGCGCGAGCTGCACGTCCTCCGCCGCTTTGCCGGGGTCGCTGATCTCAAAGATGTAGGCGCCCTGCCGGATGGCGGCGTCGGCCTTGGCGCTGCCGCCGATGCGGGCCTCCCAGCCGAAGTCGTCGGCCTCTCCGGGATCGGAAAAATCGAAGCTCCGCAGCAGCTCTGCGTCGCCCGCGCCGTGGGCAACGGTCAGCGTTGCCTCCACGCGCTCGGTCTGGCCGTTGCCGTCGGTGACGGAGACGTACAGGTCATACACACCGCCGGCGGCCGGCACGGTTTTGCCGTCCCGGAAGTCCAGCGCGGGGACGGATTCGACGCTGAGCTGATCCGTCAGGTCGTTGCCGGCTGCGTCGAAGGCCTCGACGCCGTCAAGCACCCAGATCTCTTCGCCGGCCTCGCCGCGCAGATCGTGCACGCCCCGGATCCTGGGGCCCTCGCTGTCAGCGCCGAGGGGCGCCGGGGCATCCGCGCCCTGGGCCGCCTTGCCGCCGTCGCAGGCGGCCAGGCTCAGCAGCAGAACGGCGGCCAGCACGAGCGCAAGCAGCTGTTTTCTTGTTTTCATATCATCTCTCCCTTTTTCCGTGTGTCAGATAACGGTATGGGTTTCTCAGCCCGGGACCTTGACGGTGATGTTGCTGAAGGTCGCGCCGCAGTCGGCGAACACGCCGATGTGCGCGCCGTCGATGGAGTGGCTGATGCGGGAGCTGAGCGCTTTGACGTCGTCGATGTAGCACACGACGATCTCGTTTTCGCACACGAGCGTCACATGGTGGGTCGCCCCGTCTGCAAAGTCAAAGCGGGTGAACGCGCCGGGGTCGAAGCGGTCGAGATCCTGGATCTCGGTGCCCTCGTAGTGCAGCTGATCTCTGGCCGCATCCAGGCACAGGGCGGTCCAGCTCTCGTCGGCTGCGCTGCCGCCGAAGGCAAAGCCCGCGCAGCCGTCCGGATCGAGCGTGACGTCGCACTCGAGAATCATCGTGGGGCTGCGGGTGCCCATGTCCGCCAGGGCGTAGGCCTCGGTGGTGCCGGACAGGGTGATGCTGTTGTCCTTGATCTTGACCTCGCCCTCCTTCTTCACAGCGCGGAATTCCTTGTCCGCGGTGAAGTAGGTGTCGAGAATGTCAGGCGCCTTGACGCCGAGGGTCTTGTCCTCGTGCTGCACCAGCTGGTGGTTGAGCACGCTGCCGGCCCACTGATAGGCGCCGGAGTCGCC
>CADBKF010000047.1 GCA_902795195.1 Oscillospiraceae bacterium | reverse complement strand
GTTTCGTGCGTCTTTTCTCCATTGCTCCATAACAAACACCCCCGTTTCCTCTATTATACAGGAAACAAGGGCGTTTGTATAGTTCTTTGACAGTCTGAAATAAAACAGAAAACCGACTGAATGGTCGGTTTTCTGTTTTATTTTGGAAAGAACACCCTTGGCGGCAGCTGCATAGGATGAGACAGTCTGCTTGAAAAGGATGGTTCTATGCAAATCTATGTGGTCAAATCCGGTGACACGCTCTATCAAATCGCGCGGCGCTTCGGAACGCCGATGGAGGAACTGATTTATGTAAACCAGCTGCAGGCGCCCGGAGTGCTGAGCGTCGGACAGGCGATGCTGATCCCGCAGCCGAAGCTGCACATCGTGCAGAAGGGCGAGAGCCTCTACAGCATCGCCAGGCAGCACAATCTGAGCCTGCGGGCCGTGATCGACGCCAACCCCCAGCTCAAGGATCCCGACAAGCTTGCCGTCGGGCAGGCGGTGATTTTGCCGGTGGACAATGTCGGCACCCGGCAGCTCATCGTGAACGGATATTTTTCCAATGTCAGCGAGCGTACGCTGGCCGAGAGCCTGCCGAATCTGACATTTTTGTCTGCTTTTTCCTATCGCGTGGAGGCGGACGGTACACTGGTGAAGGACTTTGCCGTCGACCTGGAGGCGGCCGCGCCGGCGCAGCGGCTGATGTGCGTGACGAATCTGAGGCAAAAAGGCGGCTTCTCGAGCGATCTGGCCCATCGGCTGCTGACCGACCAGGCCGTGCAGGACCGGCTCGTAAACGGCATTTTTGAAGCGCTTGAGCAGGAGAATTTTGCCGGCGTCAATCTGGATCTGGAGTATGTGTATCCGGAAGACCGGGCGGCCTACAATCAGTTCCTGGCCCGGCTGGCCGACGCCCTGCACCGAAGGGACCGCATCCTTGTGACGGCCCTGGCCCCGAAGCTGTCAGACGAGCAGACGGGACTGCTCTACGAGGCCCACGACTACGCCTTCCACGGCCAGGTGGCGGACTACACCGTGCTCATGACCTACGAGTGGGGCTACACCTACGGCCCGCCGATGGCCGTGGCGCCGATCAACATGGTGGAAAAGGTGCTGCGCTATGCCGTGAGCGAAATTCCCTCCGAAAAGATCCTGATGGGGATCCCGAACTATGGCTACGACTGGACGCTTCCGTACCGGGAGGGCACGGCGGCACGGGTGCTCTCAAATGTACAGGCGGTGACGCTGGCCGGGGAGGCGGGTGCGGAGATCCGCTTCGACGAGGCGGCCAAGGCGCCGTTTTACCGCTATGCCGTGAACGGCACAGCCCATGAGGTCTGGTTTGAGGATGCCCGCAGCCTGCAGGCCAAGCTCGATCTGGTCGAGGCGTTTGACCTTGCCGGGGTCAGCTTCTGGAATCTCAACCGGCTCTTCCGCACGAATTTCGCCGTTTTGAATTCCATGTACCGGGTTGTGGCGAGTGGTTAGTGGATAGCGGATAGTGGATAGTGGATAGTGGATAGTGGATAGTGGTTAGTGGCTAGTGGTCAGTGTTTCGTTGCATGAAATTTGTGAAAATCAACAAAAAACAGTTGCAGTACAATCAAATTTTTGATATAATTAATCGGGAAAACACTTGAAAAGGAGAGAAATCAATGAAACAGCGAATCCTGATCCTTCTGCTGGCACTGGTCATGCTGGTGAGCGTGCTGTTCATGGGCGCATTTGCCGAGGATATGGTCACAGACAGCGACTACGACGGCATTCCGGATGCCCTCGACAATGATCCAAACAGCAACACCTTCACCGGCAAAATGAAGAGCGGCCACGACGGCACCACAACGGTCAGCTTCACGATGGATTACCGCGACTTTTTTGAGGACAACACGGTATACCATCCCAATCTGGCAACCGCTTCCGTATTGGGCGCGGCGCTGGCCTATTATGATCCGAATTACGCGAATGCCTATTTTACCTTCAATAATGCGCCGCGAAGCGACATCAATCCGAAGGTAGACGGCCTGCAGCTGATGCAGACACTTGGATTCGAAGACGTCGTCGATTACAGGCTGGACCAGGTTTATAGCGATGACGACATCTGCGAGGTCCTGCTGGGCCACCATACAGTGCATCACAATGATCAGACCAAGGTTGTTGTAGCGGTCTGGGTGCGCGGCACAAACTCCAAGTCGCTGGAGGAATGGAGCAGCAACTTCAATATGGGTGATATAAACCGTTTTTTTGAGGAATACGACAGCGTTGCAGAAAAATCCCATAGACAGTTGAATGAGAATTGGGTTCGAAAGACCAATCACAGAGGATTTGATGTTGCAGCTAATCGTTGCCTTCAGTATTTGAGCAATTACATGATCACCTATGTTGAACCGATCTTGACAGCAAATCCTGATGCAACGGCAGCATATTGGATTACAGGCCACTCACGCGGTGCAGCTATTGGCAACCTTATGGCTGCTTATCTTGTAGATGCTGAGGAAACTGTTTTTTGTTATACGTTTGCTGCTCCTGCTAATACGGCAAACACAGAAGCATCAGCTGCAAGGTATGATTGCATCTTCAATCTTGTAAATGCAAACGATTTTGTCCCTCTGTTGCCAATGGAAGAATGGGGATTTGTGCGCTATGGAAGGACGAGAAGTGTTAATACTGATACCCAGCAGTATCAAAATCAGATTAAAACTGCTACAGGGCAGACCTATGCAGGAAAATATCTAACTGAATCAGATAAATCTGATTTGCTTGGCAAATTTATTCCCTTTACAAAAGATCCCAACACAGGTGAAATCCTTGGTTGGAGGGATGCTTATGTATACCATTGTGGGCATTCACACCCGGGCGAAACAGTTGGAGATTATCAATCTGACACGATTTGTAATGGTGCAAATAATAGTGGATATGCTGTTCGATTGATCAAATATAGTTATTATACTGATCGAAATCTCTGCGAGATTCCGGCCTATTCATTGCAGGTTCTTGTTGAATTGATGGGAGCAATTAACAATAATAGCACGTTTGGTTTGCTCACATATTATACTGGAACATATCTTGCTTCACAGAAATTGGCTACTAAGTATGACTATGGCAAGAACATGGTTTGGAACTACAGAGATAAGTTGGTTGAAGCACATTTGATGGACACTTATTCAGTTATCCAAGCTAATATTTCAATCGAAGATAATCCGGATGAATCATTTGTAACGTCTTCACTCTATAGTTCAGCCGGCAGACCTGTCCATGAACATACTTACACATGGTATGCATATGAAGGCCATGAGCAGACCTGCACCGAGGAAGGCCTCGGCTATAAACTCTGCGAATGCAGCGCAGTTGACGGAAGCTACTACGATGACGTCATCAAAAATGTCAGCGCGCCCGCACTTGGTCACGACTTTGGTGAATGGATTGTAACGACCACGCCGAGCTGCACTGAGCTTGGCGAAGAGACCAGATACTGCTCTCGCTGCGACGAGACAGAGACCAGAGCGCTCGATGCAACCGGTCACGATTGGGATGAACCGATCTACACCTGGTCTGAGGATAACGCCACCTGCACGGCGACGGTGGTTTGCCTGAACGACAGCAGCCATGTGGAAACCGAGACCGTGAACACCAGCTATGAGGTCGTGACGCCTGCGACCACAGAGAACGCCGGTCTTGGCAGATACACCGCAACATTTGAAAACGAACTCTTTGCCGAGCAGACGAACGAGATCGAGCTTGCCCAGCACCGCGCAATTACGGTCTATGTGGTCGATGAGCTCAACGGCGCACAGCTCAACGCCTGGGTCTGGGGCGATGCAGGAAATCTGTTCGATGCCTGGCCCGGTGAAGCTCTGACGCAGGCCGGAACGGATAAGGGCGGACATCCTTACTATAGCATCCGCATGGACGCCACCGATTACGGAACGGCTATCATCTTCAACCACGGCAGCAGCATTCAGACCGGGAATATCAACTATGTAGCAGACGCCGGCGAGAACGACTATGTAGTCTACTATATCTACGGTCAGAACGTCAATGATCTGCAGTGCTCCAAGGGTGATGATCTGTGGCCTGACGACGAGGCACACGCAGTAGTCACCGCGCCGACCTGCGAGGAAGGCGGCTTCACGACCTTTACCGGCATGTTCACCGGTGAAACACGCATCGATGCACATACCCCGGCCCTTGGCCATGACTGGGCAGAACCGACCTATGTCTGGACGGAGGATTACGCAAGCTGCACGGCAACGCGCGTCTGCAGAAACGACGCGGCGCATGTGGAGACCGAGACGGTGAATGCGGTCGTAAATGCGGCGAGCTATACCGCAACCTTTGAGAATCCCGCGTTTGCCGCGCAGACGAAAGAGGCCATCGGCGTTACCGGCCACAATCTGGGCCTCGAGGGCGCGATCCTGGTCAACACCTTCATCCATGTCCCGGAGGAATATCTGGGCGGCAAGGCAGTTCTGAGCTACGCCGGCCTGAATGGCGAGCCGGTGACCAAAGAGGTCCCGCTCAGCACCGCGGCGCTGCGTCCTGTAACCGTCAACGGCGAGACGATCGAGAGCAGAACGATCGCCATCGCCATGCCGGCGAAGAACATGAACACCGTTGTGACAATCCGGCTCTACGATGCGGCGGGCAATCCCCTCAAGATGCTCTGCGCCGGCGCGCTGGTCGATTCCCACGAATACAGCATCCAGAGCTACCTGCAGCATGTGATCGACAATTCCGAAGCGTTTGAAGCGGCCTATCCCGGCATTACCAAGCTCTGCAAGGTCATGAGCGACTACGGCAGCTATGCCCAGCTTGCGCTGGACTTTGAGACCGACAACCGCAAGCCGATCAATTATGAATCTGATGTTGCGGCGGTGGCCGTTTCCGGCTATGACTACAGCACTGAGGTCGGCGGCAGCGGCGTGAGCTACTACGGCGCAAGCGTGCTGCTGCGCAGCGAGACGACGATCCGCGCCTACTTCAAGATCACCGGCAGCGGCAGTTTCGCCGCAAGCTACACGGACGGCGCGCAGACCTACACGGCGGAGCTGGTGCATTACAAGGAAGGCTCCAAGTATTACTATGTGGACATCCCGAACATCTCGGCCAGACGCCTGGGCGAGAAGTTCACCATCACCGTCAAGGACAGCAGCAACGAAGAGAACTTTGCGTCTCTGGTCAACTACAGCGCCTACGGCTACGCACAGAAGGTGCTCAGCAGCTCGGACGATGCAAATCTCAAGCTCGCTGTCAAGGCGCTCTACCGCTACGGCGAGGTCGCAAAAACATTCCTCGAGCGCCTGAACAACGGATAACCCGAAACAGGGCCGCTTCTTCGGAAGCGGCCCTCATTTTGCAGAATGCACAATTCTGAATGAAATGAAAATAATTTTTGAATCTTGGAAATTATAGTTGTTTTTCGGACGAAAGTATATTAAAATAAATAGCAGTCTGAACAAGAGATAAAGGAGGGCTTGCCCTTGAACGAACCGAAATACAAGCGGGTGCTGCTGAAGATCAGCGGCGAGGCGCTGGCAGGCGACGCGCACCGGGGACTCAACTTTGAGATCATCGGAAGCGTCTGCGACGTGATCAAGCGCTGCCTCGATGCCGGTGTGGAGGTCGGCGTCGTCGTTGGCGGCGGCAACTTCTGGCGGGGCATCAAGGACGGCGGCGGCAGAATGCAGCGCGTCCGGGCCGACCACATCGGCATGCTGGCCACCGTCATGAACGCGCTGGCCGTGTGCGAGGTGCTCGAGCAGAAGGGAATTGACGCCCGCGTCATGACCGGCCTCGAGATGCCGCGCTTTGCAGAGTACTATGTGCGCGACCGCGCGGTGGAGCATCTGCAGCAGGGGCGCGTCGTGATCTTTGCCTGCGGCACAGGCAACCCGTTCTTTTCCACCGATACCGGCGCGGTGCTGCGTGCGGTGGAGATTGACGCCGATGCGATTTTGCTTGCCAAGAACATCGACGGCGTGTACTCCGCCGACCCCAACAAGGACCCCAGCGCCGTCCGCTACGACAGCATCAGCTTCGGCGAGGTGCTGGCAAAGCGCCTGGGCGTGATGGACCTGACCGCAACCTCGCTTGCCATGGACAATCACATGCCCGTCATCGTTTTCGCACTCAAGGACCCGGAAAATATTTATCGCGTCGTCATGGGCGAACAGCTCGGGACGCTAGTGAAGGAGGACTAAACCATGTCAGTTGATTTCAAGGAATTCACCCGCAAAATGGAAAAGACGCTCGAGGTCCTGCAGGACGACTTCGGCGCCGTGCGCGCCGGCCGCGCCAATGCCCGCGTGCTCGACCACATCACCGTCGAGTATTACGGCGTCGATACCCCCGTCGGCCAGGTCGGCACGATTGCCTCTCCCGACGCAAGAACCCTCGTCATCCAGCCCTGGGACGGCAGCCTGCTCAAGAAGATCGAGAAGGCGATCCAGGTCTCCGATCTGGGCATCAACCCGCAGAACGACGGCCGCGTGATCCGGCTGGTCTTCCCGCAGCTGACTGAGGAGCGCCGCCGCGACCTCACCAAGCAGGTCAAGAACTACGGCGAGAATTCCAAGGTCGCCGTCCGCAACATCCGCCGCGACGCCATGGACTATATCAAGAAGCTCAAGAAGAACGGCGAGATCACCGAGGACGACCAGAAGAAGGCCGAAAAGGATCTGCAGGAGCTGACCGATAAGTACATCAAGAAGGTCGACGAAGCCTGCGCCGTCAAGGAAAAGGAGCTCATGGAGCTTTGATTCACGCAATCAGGCAGCCGGGTTTCGGCTGCCTGATTTTCAGGAGATTGGGTATGCTGTTCCGAAAAAAGCAGACAACTGAATTCGCCGTGCCGACGCACATCGCCATCGTCATGGACGGCAACGGCCGATGGGCCAAAAAGCGCGGCCTGCCGCGCACCGCCGGCCATGCTGCCGGCGCCGAGACCTTCCGGCGGATCGCAAACTACGCAAAGTCCATTGGCCTCAAATACCTCACGGTCTACGCCTTTTCTACCGAGAACTGGAAGCGCTCGCCCGAGGAGGTCCAGGCGATCATGGACCTGTTGGAAAAATACCTGCGCGAGCTCATCCGGGACATGGAGAAAAACCGGGTGCGCTTCTGCTTCTTCGGCGATCTGACCCGGCTCTCGCCGGAGCTGCAGGCCGAGGCCAGAGAGACCGCGGAAAAGTCGAAGATCTATGACGGCGTGCAGGTGAATTTCTGCATCAACTACGGCGCAAGAGACGAGATTGTCCGCGCGGCAAGCGCCTTTGCCGCGCGATGCGCCCGGGGCGAAGCGAAGCCGGAGGAGCTCACCGAGGCCGCCTTCGGGCAGCTGCTGTATTCTGCGGACGTGCCGGACCCGGATCTGATCATCCGGCCGAGCGGCGAGCTGCGCACGTCCAATTTCCTGCTCTGGCAGAGCGCCTACAGCGAATACTATTTTACGGATACCCTGTGGCCCGATTTCACGGAGGCGGATCTGGACGAAGCGATCCGCGCCTACAACGGCCGCTCGAGACGATACGGAGGGGTGACGACATGAAGCAAAGAATCATTGTGGCGGCCATCGGGCTGCCGCTGCTGCTCGTGATCGTGCTGGTGCTGCCGCCGGTGGCAACCGCGATCCTGGTGGCGGCCATGTGCGGCATTGCGGCCTATGAGCTGCTCTACAGCACGGGCCTGCTCAAACACCTTCGCATCCTCATCTATACGATCCTGGCTGCTGTCGCGGTCTGCGCGTGGAGCTGGCTGGGAAGAAATCCTGCCATCGGCGGGGCGGCGGTGCTGCTGTTTCTGTGCGCGCTCTTCGGCGAGATGCTGGCGGCCCATTCGACGCTCAAATTCCGCTCGGTCTGCCTGGCGCTGTTTGCAGGCCTCGGCATTCCGTATCTGCTCGGCGCGCTGATCCGTCTGCGCTGCATGGACAACGGCCGGTTTTTCATCCTCGTGGCCTTTTTGCTCACGATGGTGCCGGACTCCGGCGCGTACTTCATCGGCAGGGCCATGGGCAAGCGGAAGCTCGCGCCGATCATCAGCCCGAACAAGACCGTCGAGGGCGCGGTGGGCGGCATGATCTGCAGCGTGGCGGCGATGCTGCTGTATTCGCTCGTGCTGCAGCTGGCATTCAAGCTGGAGGTCAGCTACCTCTTTGCCATCATCTACGGCCTTCTGGGCGCTCAAGCGGCAGACCAAGATCAAGGACTACGGCAATCTGCTGCCCGGCCACGGCGGCATTCTCGACCGCTTCGACAGCACCATGCTCGTCGCGCCGCTGGTCGAGCTGCTGATTCTTGTCATCCCGTTTGCGACAAAATAATGGAAAGTGGAAGCTATGACGAAAAAACTTAGTATTCTCGGCTCCACCGGCTCCATCGGGCGGCAGACACTCGACGTGGTGCGGCATCTGCCGGTGGAGGTCGTCGCGCTGACGGCGGGCTCCAATGTGGAACGCATGGCCGAGCAGTGCCTGGAATTTCATCCAAAGCTCGCCGTGATGGCCACGGAGGAAGCGGCGGAAGCGTTAAAAACGCGGCTTTCCGGGCAGAATATCCGTGTGATGCACGGCGAGGCCGGCCTGTTGGAAGCCGCAACGATTCCTGAGGCCGACACCGTGGTGACTGCGGTGGTCGGCATGGTGGGCCTCAAGCCGACGCTTGCTGCCTTAGAGCGCGGCAAGCGGATCGGCCTTGCCAACAAGGAAACCATGGTCTGCGCCGGCGAGCTTGTGACCGCTGCGGCAGCGCGCTTCGGCGGTGAGATCATCCCGGTGGACTCCGAGCACTCGGCCATCTTCCAGTGCCTGATGGGCTGCCGCGACAGGGGAGAGGTCAAACGGCTGATCCTGACCTGCTCGGGCGGGCCCTTCTTCGGCAGGACGAAGCAGGAGCTCGCGGGCATGACCAAGGCGGACGCGCTCAAGCATCCCAACTGGCGCATGGGCGAGAAGATCACAATCGACTGCGCCACGCTCATGAACAAGGGCCTGGAGGTCATCGAGGCCATGCGGCTCTACGAGCTGCCGCCGGAGAAGGTGGATGTGGTCATCCACAGGCAGAGCATCGTCCACTCGCTCGTGGAGTTTGTCGACGGCGCGGTGCTCGCGCAGCTGGGCGTGCCGGACATGCGCATTCCGATCCAGCTGGCGCTGACCTATCCCAACCGCACGGTCAATCCCGCGGCGGGGCTGGACCTGCTCAGCTGCGGACCGCTCAGCTTCTGCGCGCCGGACCCGGAGGCCTTTCCCTGCCTGCAGATCGCGCTGAACGCGGCCAGACAGGGCGGCACCGCGTGCCCGGCTATGAACGGGGCCAACGAGGTCGCCGTGGCAAAATATCTGCGCGGCGAGATTGGCTTCTACGACATCCCCAGACTGGTGCAGGCCGGCATGGACGCCGTGGCGTTCGTTCAGAATCCCACGCTGGAGCAGATTCTCGAGGCGGACCGTGTCGCCCGTGACGCGGCGGAGCAGCTCGCGTAATTGCCCAGGCACAAAAACGGTAAAGAGGTGCAACGATTGCTGACAGTTTTTTATATTTTACTTGGAATTCTGATTTTCGGCTTCCTGATCGCCATCCATGAGTTCGGCCATTTCATCGCGGCCAAGCTCTCGGGCGTGCAGGTGAACGAATACTCCATCAACATGGGCCCGAAGCTGCTGCAGACGCAGAGAGGGGAGACCCTCTATACGCTGCGCCTGCTGCCGATCGGCGGCTACTGCGCCATGGAGGGCGAGGACGAGGAGAGCGACAACCCCAGAGCCTTCAACAATGCGGCCTGGTGGAAGCGGCTGATCATCCTGGTGGCTGGCTCCTTCATGAACTTTGTCGCGGGTCTTCTGATCATCACGATCCTGTGCGCCTTCACGGTGAAGACCATTCCCGATATGACGATCCACAGCTTCATGGACGAGAGCATCCTCGACGAGCAGGGCTTCGAGCTCGGCGACCGCTTCTACGCCGTGGACGGCAAGCGCGTCTATGTCTCCTCGGACATCGACATGCTCGTCGAGCGCCACCAGAGCAAGATCATGGACATCACCGTCCTCCGCGACGGCAAAAAGCTCACGCTGCACAACGTGGACATGACCAAGCAGCTGGTGACCTACGAGGACGGCAGCACGGAGTACAAATACGGCTTTCTGCAGAACCTGGACGAGGCCAATTTCGGCTCGATCCTCCGCTTTTCGTTCTATGAGAGCCTCGACTTCACCCGCATGGTCTGGTTCGGCCTGTCCGATCTGATCGCCGGCAAGGTCGGACTCAAGGACATGGGCGGGCCGGTGCAGATCGTCAAGGTCATGGCGGACTCCGGCACCAGCGCCAGGACGATTGCCGACGGCATTGCCGACGTGTTCTTCCTGGGCGCGTTCATCGCGGTGAATCTGGCGGTCATGAACATGCTGCCGATCCCGGCGCTCGACGGCGGCAGAGTGTTCCTGCTGCTGATCGGCACGATCTTCACCGCCATTACGAAAAAGAAAATTCCGTCCAAGTACGAGGGCTACGTCCACGCGGCGGGCATGGTCCTGCTGCTGGGCCTGATGGCCGTGATCTTCGTCAAGGACATTGTGCAAATGATCAGACCGTAACACAGGTGAGACTATGACAAAACAAATCCAAGTCGGCGGAGTGACGATCGGCGGCGGCGCGCCGGTGTCGATCCAGTCGATGCTCAATACCAAAACCACCGACGTCGAGGGCAGCCTCCGGCAGATCAAGGCGCTGGCCACCGCCGGCTGCCAGATCGCAAGGCTGGCCGTGCCGGACATGGACGCGGCAAAGGGCTTTGCCGAGATCGCTAAGGAATCCCCCTTGCCGCTCGTGGCCGACATCCACTTTGACTACCGGCTCGCCATCGCCGCAGCCGAGGGCGGCGCGGCCAAGATCCGCATCAACCCCGGCAACATCGGCGGCGAGGACCGGGTGAAGGCTGTGGTGGAGGCCTGCAAGGACAAGAAGATCCCCATCCGCATCGGCGTCAACGGCGGCAGCCTGGACAAGAAGCTGCTGGAAAAATACGGCCATCCGACGCCGGAAGCCCTGGTGGAGAGCGCCTTCTCCCACCTGGAGCTGCTGGAAAAATACGGCTTTTACGACAGCTGCGTGTCCATGAAATCCTCCAACGTGCCGCTCATGATGGCGGCCTACCGCATCTTCCATGAGCGTTCGGACTACCCGCTGCACGTGGGCGTGACCGAGACCGGCACCGAGTACATGGGCACGATCAAATCCGCCGCCGGCATCGGCGGTCTGCTGTGCATGGGCATCGGCGACACGATCCGCGTCAGCCTGACCGCCGATCCGGTGCGCGAGGTCGTGGCCGCCAAGGCCATCCTCAAGGCCATCGGCCTGCGCAAGGACGGCGTCAACATCATCTCCTGTCCCACCTGCGGCAGAACGCAGATCGATCTGATCGGTCTGGCCGGCCGGGTGGAGGAGGCACTCAAGGACTGCAAAAAGGATTTGACCGTCGCCGTCATGGGCTGCATTGTGAACGGCCCCGGCGAGGCCAGAGAGGCCGACATCGGCATTGCCGGCGGCAAGGATTGCGGCGTGATCTTCGTCCACGGCGAGCGCCGTGAGACGCTGCCCTATGACGCGCTGCTGCCGCGGCTGCTGTACTACATCGACAAAATGTGACCATGGAACAAATCACACTGCTACAACTTTTTTCGGCCCTGGAACCGGACGACGCGCTTCGATCTGTGCTTGCACAGGTCGAAGTTTGTCATGTCGATCTGGATGCAGAGGAGCGGCGCATCCGCGTCAAGCTGCAAAGCGAGCGCTATCTGGACCTCGCAGTCTGGAAGTCGCTGCGCACGCAGCTGAGCGCCATCTATCGCCTGCGGGATCTGCGCTTTTCGGTGCAGTATCCGACCGAGGCGCTCGAGGGCATGCGCTTTTCCGATCTGACCGAGATCGTGGCGGCAGAATATCCGCTGGCCAGCGGCTGTATGGCAGACTGCGGCTGGCAGCTCGACGGCGACACGCTTCACCTGCAGCTGCAGGGCAACGGTGTGGACGGCCTGCGGCCGCATCTGAAGGCGGCAGAGCGCTTCCTGGCTGCCAGCTTCGGCCGGCAGATCCGCATCGAGCCGGAGGCCCGGCACGAGCTGGTCGGCGAGGAGCTCTACGCCGAGACCGAGCGCCTACGCGAGGCCGCCAAAAAGAGCCTGCCTGCGGTGCAGCCCGCCGCCCCGAAGGCGGCGCCGGAACGGCACCACGAGAGCGGCACCATCCTCGGCAAGCCCATCCGCGAGACGCCGATTCCCATGAAGGACGTCACGATCGACGCCTACCGCGTGTGTGTGGAGGGCGAGGTCTTTGCCATCAAGCACCGGGAGCTGCCAAAGCGCAACGCAACTGTCGTCTGCTTCTACATGACCGACCACACCGGCTCCATCTGCGTCAACCAGTTCATGGAAAACGAGAAGGCCAAGCCGATCGTGGAGGCCATCCACGGGCCGAACGAGAAAAAGCACACGCCCGGCAGCTATATCCGCGTGCAGGGCAAGATGACGATCAACCGCTATGACAACGAGCTGGTGCTGCAGCCGGACGCCATCATGACCGCCACGCCGCCCAAGCGCGTGGACAAGGCCGAGCAGAAGCGCGTGGAGCTGCATCTGCACACCAGAATGTCCGCCATGGACGCGCTGACCAACACCGGCGCGGCAATTGCCCAGGCAGCCGCCTGGGGCCACCGCGCGATTGCGATCACCGATCACGGCGTGACCCATTCCTTCACAGACGCCCTGGCCGCCTCGAAGACCAAGGTGGCCGGCACCGATCAGCCCATCCAGATCCTTTACGGCTGCGAGGGCTACTTCATCAACGATGTGGACGTGCCGCTGGTACCCGGCGCCTTCAAGGTCCGCCACGCCTGCGTGACGGGCGAGCTCGACGCGCCGCTGGGCGGCGAGTTCATCGCCTTTGACGTGGAGGCAACCGGCCTTTCGCCCGAGCGCGACCGCCTGATCGAGATCGGCGCCGTGCGCATGCGCGGCGAGCAGGAGCTGGCCCGCTTCACGACCTTTGTCGACCCCGAGCGCGAGCTGGACGATGTGATCATCGAGCTCACCGGCATCACAGACGAGATGCTGGTCGGCGCGCCCTCGGAGCGCGAGGCCATCACGGCCTTTCTGGAATTCTGCGGCGATCTGCCGCTGGTGGCCCACAATGCGAGCTACGACATCAGCATGATGCGCGCGGCCTGCCGCAGGCTCGAGCTGCCGTTTGCGCCGACCTATCTCGACACGCTGGGCCTGGCCGAGCAGCTGCTGCCCCAGTTTACCAAGCGGAAGCTGGATGTGCTGGCGGAGTATTTTGAGCTGCCGGACTTTGCTCACCACCGGGCCACCGACGACGCGCTGACCTGCGGCCTGCTGCTCGACCGCTTCCTGCGGATGCTGCAGGTGCGCGGGGTCAGAACGCTGCAGCAGATCAACGAGGCGGCGCAGTCACTGGACTTCGGCTCCCGTCCCACGCCCGACGACACCAAGGTCTGCCACATCATCCTGATCGCAAAGAACTCGCTGGGCCTGCGGAACCTCTACCGCCTGGTGTCCTACTCCAACCTCTACTATTTCCGCAAGCGCAAGGGCGTCTCGGCGCCGGTCATCCCGAAATCCGAGCTGCTGCGCTGGCGCGAGGGCCTGATCATCGGCTCCGCCTGCGAGGCAGGCGAGCTCTTCCGTGCCATCGTGGCCGGCCGGCCCTGGGATGAGCTGCTGGAAATCGCCAAATTCTATGACTATCTCGAGATCCAGCCGCTGGCAAACAACCGGTTTCTGATCGAAAACGGCACCGTGCAGACCGACGAGGAGCTCAAGGACTTCAACCGCACGGTCGTGAAGCTGGGAAGAGCGCTCGGCAAGCCCGTCTGCGCCACCGGCGACGTGCACTTTCTCAACCCCGAGGACGAGATCTTCCGGCGCATCCTGCTGGCCTCCAAGGGCTTTTCCGACTGCGATCGGGAAAACCCGCTCTACTTCCGCACGACGGACGAGATGCTGCAGGAGTTCTCCTACCTGGGCGAGGAGACCGCGAAAGAGGTCGTCGTCACCAACACGAACCTCATCGCCGACATGTGCGAGGACGTGCGGCCGCTGCCGCACAACCTCTACGCGCCGAAGATCAAAAACTCGGTGGAGGACCTCAAATCCCTCGTCTACGGCAAGCTCGAGCGGCTCTATGGCAAAAACCCGCCCGAGATGATCCGCAAGCGCGTGGAAACCGAGCTGGGCGACATCATCAACTGCCACTACGACGTGATCTACATCTCCGCCCAAAAGCTGGTGCAGAACTCCCTGGAGCATGGCTACCTGGTCGGCTCGCGCGGCTCGGTGGGCTCGTCCATCGTGGCCTACCTCTCCGGCATCACCGAGGTCAACTCCTTCCCACCGCATTACCGCTGCCCGAATCCCGACTGCAAGCACACGAGCTTTGAGGTGCCCGACGGCGTCATGTGCGGCGCGGACCTGCCCGACGCGGTCTGCCCGGTCTGCGGAACGCCGATGGAGAAGGACGGCTTCAACATCCCGTTTGAGACCTTCCTGGGCTTCGGCGGCGACAAGGTGCCGGATATCGACCTCAATTTCTCCGGCGAATACCAGGCCAAGGCGCACGCCTACTGCGTGGAAATGTTCGGTAAATCCCACGTGTTCCGCGCCGGGACCATCGGCGAAGTTGCCGAGAAGATCGCCTACGGCTATGTGAAAAAATACCTCGAGGAGCGCGGAAAAACCGCGAGCCGCGCCGAGGAGGAGCGCCTGCTCTCCGGCTGCGTGGGCGTCAAGCGCACCTCCGGCCAGCACCCGGGCGGCCTGGTGGTCATTCCCCGGGAAAACCAGATCTGGGATTTCTGCCCGGTCCAGCACCCGGCGGACGACCACGACTCCGAGTGGATCACGACCCACTACGACTACCACCCGATGGAGGAAAACCTCCTCAAGCTGGACATGCTGGGCCACGATGACCCGACGATGATCCGCATGCTGCAGGACTTCACGGGCGTGGACCCGCAGAAGATCCCGCTCGACGACAAGGACACGATGTCGATCTTCACGAGCTCCAAGGTGCTGGGCTACGAGAACGACCCGATCCTGGGCGAGACCGGCGCGGTGGGCATCCCGGAATTCGGCACGGGCTTCACGCGCGGGATGCTCAAGGAGACCCAGCCCACGCAGTTTGACACGCTGATCCGCCTGTCCGGCTTCTCCCACGGCACCGACGTGTGGCTGGGCAACGCCAGAGATCTGATCCTCTCAGGCACCGCCTCGGTCTCGCAGGCCATCGGCTGCCGCGACGACATCATGAACTACCTCATCCGCTGCGGCATGCCCGACAAGCGCTCGTTCAAGATCATGGAGGCCGTGCGAAAGGGCAGGGGCCTGCCCGATGGCGCGGAGGCCGAGATGATCGCGGCCGGCGTGCCGCAGTGGTACATCGAATCCTGCAAGAAGATCAAATACCTGTTTCCGAAGGCCCACGCGGTGGCCTACGTCATGATGGCCTTCCGCATCGCCTGGTTCAAGGTGCACCGACCGCTGGCCTTCTACGCGGCGTATTTCTATCGCCGCAGCCAGAAGGGCGGCTTCGACGCTGCGCTTATGTGCCGCGGGAAGGACATCGTGCTCGACACGATCCAGAGCTTCCGCTCGAGCGACGACAACACCGCCAAGGACGAGGACCTTCTGACCACGCTGGAGGTCTGCTATGAGTTCTATCTGCGCGGCTTCCGCTTTGCGCCGATCTCCCTGTATGAATCCGACGCGCTGAAATTCCTGCCCAAGGGCGAGACCCAGCTGCTGCCGCCGTTCATCGCGGTCTCCGGCCTGGGCGAGACCGCGGCCAAGGACATCGCCGCCGGACGGAAGGGAAAGGAGTTTCTCTCCATCGAGGAGTTTTCCGCCGCCTGCCCGAAGGTGTCGCAGACGCACATCGAGAGCCTGCGCGCCGCCGGCGCGTTCGGCGATCTGCCGGACTCGAACCAGATCAGCCTCTTTTGATCCCCTTGGCAGAATCCACAAAATCGCAGCGAATTTTTCGTATGCCTGTACAATTTGTACAATGCAAAGGAAAAACTCGTTGCGATTTTGCACAATATGAGATATAATTACAGTGTATTTTGTGAACGTTTGCATAGAGGAGGTTATCATCATGCAACATCTGGAAAAGCAATTCCATATTCACTGCGTCGAAGGGGACGTGGGCCGCTATGTGATCCTTCCGGGCGACCCCGGCCGCTGTGCGGCCATTGCCGCGCTGTTTGACGACGCAAAGCACGTGGGTCAGAACCGCGAATATAACATCTACACCGGTTATCTGCTGGGCGAGAAGGTCAGCGTCTGCTCCACCGGCATCGGCGGCCCGTCCGCCTCGATCGCCATGGAGGAGCTGCACAACATCGGCGCCGACACCTTTATCCGCACCGGCACCTGCGGCGGCATCAACCTCAAGGTGCAGTCGGGCGACATCGTGGTCGCCACCGGCGCCATCCGCTTTGAGCACACCTCCAGAGAGTACGCGCCGCTGGAGTATCCCGCGGTTGCCAACCTGGACGTGACCCTGGCCCTGCGCGACGCCGCCGTTGCCATGGGCAAGACCACGCACGTGGGCGTGGTGCAGTGCAAGGACGCCTTCTACGGCCAGCACAACCCCAACAAGATGCCGGTCTCCTATGAGCTGCTCAACAAGTGGGAGGCCTGGAAGAAGCTGGGCGTCCTGGCCTCTGAGATGGAGTCTGCGGCGCTGTTCGTCGTGGCGGACGCCCTTGGATGCCGCTGCGGCTCGTGCTTCCACGTGATCTGGAACCAGGAGCGCGAGGCCGCCGGTCTGGACCAGAAGATGAGCGAGGACACCTCCGCCTCCGTCCGCGTCTCCGTCGAAGCGCTGAAGCTTCTGATCGAGCAGGACCGGAAGAACAAGTAAAGACCACAATTCAGACAGAAAAAGCGCCGCCCACCCGGGCGGCGCTTTCTGCGCGTTCTGCCAGTTTTGCGATATTTCGTCATGTTCTGACGTAATCTATACAGGAGCAAGTCCATTTGCTCGCAGATGCGGCGCAGTTTCCTCGCAAAGCTTGACATTTGGGGCTTTTTCGGCTATAATACACACTATATATTGTGGAAAAGTATGTCAAAGCGAGGACGACATGAGTAAGAAAAAAACGGAATACGGCAACGAGAGTATCAGCATCTTAAAGGACGAGGAGCGCGTCCGGAAGCGCCCGGCGGTCATCTTCGGCTCGGACGGCCTCGACGGCTGCGAGCACGCGGTGTTCGAGATCGTCTCCAATGCGATCGACGAGGCCAGAGAAAAGCACGGCGACCTCATCATTGTCACGCGCTATGCCGACAAGTCCATCGAGGTCGAGGACTTCGGCCGCGGCTGCCCCGTGGACTGGAACGAGAAGGAGCAGCGCTACAACTGGGAGCTGGTCTTCTGCGAGCTCTACGCCGGCGGCAAGTATGACAACAACTCCAAGGCCGGCAACTATGAATACAGCCTGGGTCTCAACGGCCTCGGCACCTGCGCGACGCAGTATTCCTCGGAATACTTCGACGCCGTCATTCACCGCGACGGCTTCAAATACAGCCTGCACTTCGAGAAGGGCCGCATCGTGGGCGAGATGAAAAAGGAGCCCACCGACCGGAAAAAGACCGGCTCCTGCTTCCGCTGGCGGCCGGATCTGGAGGTCTTCACCGACATCGACATCCCGGCGGACTACTTCACCGACATGCTCAAGCGGCAGGCGGTCGTGAACGCCGGCGTGACCTTCCGCTTCCGCAACCAGGTCGGCGGCAGGTTCGAGACCGTGGATTACCGCTACGAAAACGGCATCCTCGACTACATCGGCGAGCTGACCGAGACGCGCCAGCCATTCACCATGCCCCAGTACTGGGAGGCCGAGCGTGTGGGCCGCGACCGCGCCGACATGGACGACTACAAGGTCAAGATCACCGCGGCGGTCTGCTTTGCAAAGCAGGGCGGCCACATCGAATACTATCACAACTCCTCGTGGCTCGAATACGGCGGCGCGCCGGAGAAGGCAGTGCGCAACGCCTTTGTCTACGCGGTGGACGCCTACCTCAAGCAGGAGAACAAATACACCAAGAACGAGGCCAAGATCACCTTCCAGGACGTACAGGACTGCCTGGTGCTGGTGACCAACTGCTTCTCGACCAAGACCTCCTACGAAAACCAGACGAAGAAGGCCATCACGAACAAGTTCATCCAGGACGCGATGGTGGAATTCTTCCGCAGCCGTTTGCAGGTCTACTTCATCGAGAACAAGCAGGAGGCCGAGCAGATCGCGGCGCAGGTGCTCATCAACAAGCGCAGCCGCGAGACCGCCGAAAAGGCGAGGCTCACGATCAAAAAGAAACTGGCCGGCAGCCTGGACATCGCCAACCGGGTGCAGAAATTTGTCGACTGCCGCTCGAAGGACCCGTCGGTGCGCGAGCTCTACATTGTGGAGGGCGACTCCGCACTGGGCTCGGTCAAGCTGGGCCGGGACTCCGAATTCCAGGGCATCATGCCCGTGCGCGGCAAGATCCTCAACTGCCTCAAGGCCGACTACGGCAAGATCTTCAAGTCCGACATCATTACCGATTTGCTGCGCGTGATCGGCTGCGGCATCGAGGTCAAGGACAAGCGGGCCAAGGATCTGACGGAATTTGACCTGGCCAACCTGCGCTGGAACAAGATCATCATCTGCACCGACGCCGACTACGACGGCTACCAGATCCGCACCCTGATCCTCACGATGCTCTACCGGCTCACGCCGACGCTCATCAAGGAGGGCTTTGTCTACATCGCGGAATCGCCCCTCTTTGAGATCAACTGCAAGGACAAGACCTGGTTTGCCTACAACGAGCAGGAAAAGACCGACATCCTCTCCGAGCTGGAAGGGAAGAAGGTCACTGTGCAGCGCTCCAAGGGCCTGGGCGAAAACGAGCCCGAAATGATGTGGATGACCACCATGAACCCCCAGACGCGCAGACTCATTAAGGTCATGCCCGAGGACGCCCGCCGCACGGCGGAGTATTTCGACATGTTCCTGGGCGACAACCTGCAGGCGCGAAAGGATTATATTGCCGACAACGGCTATAAATATTTGGACCTGGCGGACATTTCCTGATCGGAGATCCATATGATCGGAGGAACAAACGATGGCAGCACCTGAGAAAAACACAATAGTATCACGCGGGGGAGGCAACCGAAACCTCGGGATCGACGCGCTGCGGATTTTTGCGATGGTGCTCATCGTTGTGCTCCACGTCTACAACCGCGGCGGCGCTGCCGCCGGGCTGATCGACGTAGGCAGCTGGGATTACCGACTGAATTTCCCGCTGCGGACGGTCTGCAAGGCCACGGTGGATCTCTATGCGCTCATCTCCGGCTATGTCATGGTCACCGGGCGCTTCCGCCCGGCGAGATACATGGAGCTCTGGCTGCAGGTGTTCTTTCTCGGCGTGACCGGCTGCATCCTCTGGAAGCATGCCTTGCCGGGCGAGCCCACGCCGGAAATGTGGCGCATGGCGTTTCTGCCTGTGACGGCGCACGAATTCTGGTATTTTACCGCCTATACGGTCGTGTTTTTGTTCTCGCCGCTGCTCAACCGCGGAATGCTTGCCATGACGAAGCGGCAGCTTCGGGCCTTGATGCTGGGCGTCTTTCTGCTGCTCAGCGTGGGCTGGGTGGCCGGCAAGATGCTCTACGGCGACAGCTTCTATCTCGGCTCCGGCTATTCCGGGCTCTGGCTGATGGCGCTCTACATCCTCGGCGCGGGGATGCGCCTGTCGGGCTTTCTGGAGCGCACCGCCGCCTGGAAGCTCTGGCTCACGATCCTCTTGAGCCTCTGCCTGATCTATCTGGTCCGATGGCAGCTCTCAAAGCCGACGCTGCCCGAGAAGATCCAGGACTGGGCCAGCCTGGCGGACGCCTATACCAGCCCGTTGATTTTGACGATCAGCCTCTGCATCTTCCGCCTGTTTACCCGGCTGCAGGTCCGCGGGATCGGCGCCGGTGTGGTCCGCTTTCTCTCACCTCTGACCTTCGGCGTGTATGTGATCCATGTCCATGACGCCGTGTGGACACCGCTGCACAACGCCTTCCGGCCCTTCTCGGAGCTGCCGGGCTATGCACGTATGCTTGCGGTGCTCTTTACGGGCGTGGCCATCTTCCTGGCCTGCGCCCTGATCGACTGGCTGCGCAGCCTGCTCTTCCGGCTGCTGCGGGTCAGAACGCTCTGCGAGCTTGCAGAAAACAAACTGAAAAAACTTTGGCAAACTGCCGAACAGGAATAAGCTATGGCAAAGAAGAAGAAAACCGAAGAAACGAAAAAAACGATGGATCCCAGTGTGGAGGGGCTGCACGCCGAGGTCGTGGAGCAGGCGATCTGCGACACGCTCGAGCTCAACTACATGCCCTATGCGATGTCGGTCATCGTCTCCCGCGCGATCCCTGAAATCGACGGCTTCAAGCCCTCGCACCGCAAGCTGCTGTACACGATGTACAACATGGGCCTGCTGCGCGGCGGGCGGACGAAGTCTGCCAACATCGTGGGCTCCACGATGAAGCTCAACCCCCACGGCGACGCGGCGATCTACGAGACCATGGTGCGTCTGGCCCGCGGCAACGGGGCGCTTCTGCACCCGTTTGTGGACTCCAAGGGCAACTTCGGCAAGGTTTATTCCCGCGACATGGCCTACGCTGCGCCTCGATACACCGAAGCAAAGCTCGACGCCATCGCAGCCGAGCTGTTCAAGGACATCGACTACGACACCGTGGACATGGTGGACAACTACGACGGCACCATGAAGGAGCCGACGCTGCTTCCCACCACCTTCCCGAACGTGCTGGTCTCGAACAACAACGGCATCGCCGTCGGCATGGCCTCGAATATCTGCGGCTTCAACCTGCGCGAGGTCTGCCAGACCACGATCGCCTACATCCGCAACCCCAGATGCGACCTGCTCGAGACCCTGCCGGCCCCGGATTTCTCCACCGGCGGCGAGATCCTCTACGACCCGCTGGAGATGATGAACATCTACCAGACCGGCCGCGGCTCGTTCAAGGTCCGGGCCAGATGGCGCTACCAAAAAGAGGGGAATCTGATCGAGATTTACGAGATCCCCTACACGGCCTCCACTGAGGCGATCATTGACAAGGTGGCTGAGCTCATCAAGGCCGGCAAGGTCCGCGAGATCAACGACATGCGCGACGAGACCGACCTCTCCGGCCTGAAGCTGACCATCGACCTCAAGCGCGGCGTGGACCCGGACAAGCTGATGCAGAAGCTCTTCCGCTTCACGCCTCTGCAGGACAGCTTCGCCTGCAACTTCAACATCCTGATCGCCGGCATGCCCCGCGTCATGGGCGTGCGGGAGATTTTGGAGGAGTGGGTGGCCTGGCGGAGTGAGTGCGTGCGCCGCAGGACTTACTACAACCTGCAGAAGAAAAAGGACAAGCTGCACCTGCTCAAGGGCCTGGGCCGGATCCTGCTCGACATCGACAAGGCCATCAAGATCATCCGGGAGACCGAATCCGACGCTGAGGTCATCCCGAACCTGATGATCGGCTTCGGCATCGACGAGATCCAGGCCAACTACGTGGCCGAAATCAAGCTGCGCAACATCAACAAGGAATACATCCTCAAGCGTCTGAACGAGACCGAGGAGCTGGAAAAGGACATCGAAGACCTCGAAAAGATCCTCAAATCCGACGCCAGGGTCAAGACCATCATCGTCAAAGAGCTCGAAGCCGTCTCCAAGACCTACGGCATCGACCGCAAGACCGGCCTGGTCTACGAGACCAGCTTCTACGAGGAAGAGGAGGAAGCGGAGGTGCCGGACTACCCGGTCACGATCTTCCTTTCCAAAGAGGGCTACTTCAAGAAGATCACACCGCAGTCGCTGCGCATGTCCGGCGAGCAGAAGTTCAAGGAGGGCGACAGCCTGCTGATGCAGTGCGAGGCTACGAACCAGACTGAGCTCATGGTCTTCACGAACAAGGCCCAGGTCTACAAGACCCGCTGCGCCGCCTTCGACGACGGCAAGGCTTCGCTTTTGGGTGACTATCTGCCCCAGAAGCTGGGTATGGACGAGGGGGAGACCGTCTTCTCGGTGCTGCTGCCCGGCGATTACAAGGGCAGCGTCCTGTTCATCTACGAAAACGGCAAGGCCGCCAAGGTGGAGCTCTCCGCCTACGAGACCAAGTCCAACCGCAAGAAGCTCACGGGCGCCTACTCTGACAAGAGCCCCCTCAAGGCGGTGCTGCTGCTCAAGGAGGACACCCAGGTGGTGCTCTACTCCACCGAGGGCCGCGCGCTGATCTTCTCCACCGCCCAGCTGGCCGCCAAGACCACGAGAAACACGCAGGGCGTGGCGGTGCTGACGCTGAAGAAGAAGGCGGTCCTCGATCGCGCGGTGCCGCTGGAGGCAGCGCAGATCGTCAACCAGAGCCGCTACCGCACCCGGACGCTGCCGGC
>CADBKF010000046.1 GCA_902795195.1 Oscillospiraceae bacterium | reverse complement strand
CTCGTCGCAACCGATCCCGACGGGTCGGACCACGTGGCAAACGGCTATTTCAGCTATGACTTCGGCGAGGCCTGTCCCTTCACCGATGTGGCGCAGGGGACCTATTACTACGAAGCGGTGCTCTGGGCCGTTGAAAAGGGCATCACCTCCGGCACGGCCAAGGACAAGTTCAGCCCGAACGCTCCCTGCACCAGAGGCCAGGTCGTGACCTTCCTGTGGCGCGCGCAGGGCGAGCCGGAGCCCACGGCGAGCAGCCCCTTCACGGACGTGAGCCAGACCGCCTTCTACTACAAGGCCGTCCTGTGGGCCGTGGAGAACGAGATCACCAACGGCAAGACCTCCACCACCTTCGCCCCCGCCGACGCCTGCACGAGAGGCCAGATCGTGACCTTCCTCTACCGCGCCCTTGCCGACGAAACCGCGCCATAGCGCGATCCCCAGCACAAACGGAGACAAACGATGAAAAAACGACTGCTTTGCATGCTGCTCTGCGCGCTTCTGACCGTGAGCCTGCTTGCCCTGCCGGCCTTTGCCGACAATGAAATCGAAGACAACGACTACTTTGACAACGCCACGACACTGCGCGTCAACGAGGAGATGATCGGCAGCCTGTCGGACGACGACACCGAGGACTTTTTCCGCTTCTCCCTGTCCGCCGCCGGCAGCGTGAACATCATCCTCAAGCATGAGGGCTGCAACGCCGATGCCTGCGAGATCGAGCTGCTGCTCTACAACGAACGCGGCGCAGTCATCCACAGCGAGCGCTTTGACGCCCGCTTTTCCCGCCCCGAGACCGTCCTGCCGATCGGTCTCGACCGCGGCAGCTATTACCTGGAGCTGCGCACCGTTTCCGCCGCGTCCTACGAGGGCAGCTACAGCCTCTTTGTGGGCTACAGCAGCGCCGACAGCTGGGAGAAGGAAACCAACGACGCCTTCGACACCGCCAACAAGATCGACGTCAACAAGGAGATCTACGGCTCGCTGCGCTGGGGCGACGAGGACTACTACGAGTTCCGGCTGACCCAGCCGGGCTATATCCAGCTGCGGCTGAGCAGCACCGGCTGCGACAATGCCGACTGCGCCATCGGCCTGTATCTCTACTCCACCACCGGCAGCTACATCTACAACCAGGAGCTCTCCGGCGAGGAGGACAGCCAGACCGACACGATCAAGATCGGCTTGGACAAGGGCAACTATAACCTGTATCTGCGCAGCGAGCAGACCTACTCCGACTACCTCGGCAGCTATCACTTCCGCATCAACTTCACCGCATCCACCGTCTGGGAGCGGGAGCCCAACGAGTACATCGAAACCGCCACCAAGATCGGGCTCAACACCAAGTATTACGGCAGCACCTTCTTCGGCGACGAGGACTATTACCGCTTCGAGCTGCCCGCGGCGGGCCTGGTCAATTTCAGCTTCCAGCACGACTACGACAGCGACCCCTACACAGAGCTGGTCCTTGAGCTCTCCGACGGCAATGCCAGCCACATCGAGGAATACAAATGGAACGTCAACAACAAGAAAACCGGCACGACCCCGGTGATGCAGCTGCCGGCCGGCGTCTATTACCTCTATGTCTATGAGAGCACCGGCCTGAGCGGCTCGGAGTATTGGGGCCAGTACAACCTCACGGTGAAGTACAACACGACCGGCTTTGTGGACGTGGACCCCACCTCCTTCTACTACCCGGCGGTGACCTGGGCGGTGGAGAACAACATCACCGACGGCATGGACGACACCCATTTTGCCCCGGACCGGACCTGCACCCGCGGCCAGGTGGTCACCTTCCTCTGGCGGGCCTGCGGCCAGCCGGCGCCGAAGACCAGCCGCAACCCCTTTGTGGACGTCGGCAGCAAGGCGTTCTACTACAAGCCGGTGCTCTGGGCGGTGGAAAACAACATCACCTCCGGCATGGACGCCACGCACTTTAATCCGACCGGCGCCTGCACGAGAGGCCAGGTCGTGACCTTCCTGTGGCGCGCCAAGGGCAAACCGGAGCCCAGCGGCAGCAATCCCTTTGTGGACGTCGGCAGCAAGGCGTTCTACTACAAGCCGGTCCTCTGGGCGGCGGAGAACAACATCACCTCCGGCATGGACGCCACGCACTTCAACCCGACCGGCGCCTGCACAAGAGGCCAGATCGTGACCTTCCTCTACCGCGCCTTCGGCACAAACACCAAAAACTGAACCATCAAAAAACTGCCCGTCCCACCCGGACGGGCAGTTTTTGTCAGGCAAGCGAAATATTTTTTGAAAAAACAAAAATGCAGACTGTTGTCCGGCGGGATTTTATGCTATACTGTAAAGTGAGAAAGAAGCAAAAGAAGAGGGAAACAGCATGAATGAGAAGCAACAAACCGGCCTGTTTCGCAGACAGGCGATGGAAAAGGTCTCCTCGCCGGAGCATTTGTCGGACTATCTGCGCGTGACCAACCCCGGCGTCTGGGTGGTGCTGGCCGCGGTGATCCTGCTGCTGGCGGGCCTGCTGGTCTGGGCGTCCGTCGGGACGCTGGAAACCACCGCCGAGGCAGGGATCGTCGTGGAGGATCACACCGCCCGCGTCTGGCTGATCGACGATATCGACGTCGAGGTCGGCATGCCGCTGCGCGTGGCCGGCCAGGAGGCGCCGATCGCCTCGGTGGAGACCGATTCCCTCGGCCGCACCGTCGGCTGCTGCGAGCTGCCGCTGCCCGACGGCACCTATGAGGGCGTGGCCGTGATCGAACGGACGCGGCCGATCTCGTTTTTGCTTGAGAGCCGATAAGGCGCTTTGGGTCATGTTTCGCTGCCTGCAGCCGGAAAGAGGATTTTGACGTGAAAAAAACTTGCACAAAGGGCGTGGCCCGGGTGCCGATGGTGATGCAGCTTGAGGCGCTCGAGTGCGGCGCGGCCTGCCTTGCCATGGTGCTGGCGTATTATGAAAAATGGGTTCCGCTCGAGCAGGTGCGGGTGGACTGCGGCGTCTCGCGCGACGGCTCGAAGGCGAAGAATATCCTGCGCGCGGCGCAGCGCTACGGCCTTCAGACCCAAGCCTTCCGCATGAGCGTGGAGGCGCTGCGGAAAAACGCCAGCTGCCCCTGCATCCTCCACTGGAACATGAACCACTTTGTGGTGCTCGACGGCTTCCGCGGCGGCTACGCCTGGATCAACGACCCGGCGCGGGGCGTGCTGCGCCTGCGCATGGAGGAATTTGACGCGGCCTTTACCGGCGTTGTGCTGCTCTTCGAGCCGGGGCCGGACTTTGCCCCGGGCGGCGCCCGGGAGAGCACCCTGGCCTATGCCAAAAAGCGCCTGGCCGGTACCGGCGCGGCGGTGGCCTTCGTCGCGCTGACCACGGTCATCAGCTACCTCTTCGGCATCGCCAATTCCGTGACCGCCAGGATCTTCCTTGACCGGCTGCTGACCGGCGTCAACCGCCAATGGCTCACGCCGTTTTTGGCCGTGATGCTGCTTCTGGCCGCCGTCCAGCTGATCGCAGCCTGGATCCGGGCGATCTACGCCTATAAGATCAACGGCAAGCTCGCCGTGGTCGGCGCGACCGGCTATTTCTGGAAGGTGCTGCACCTGCCGATGGAGTTTTTCAGCCAGCGTCTGGCGGGCGACATCCTCTCGCGGCAGGACCTGAACCTGGCGATCTCCGGGACGCTCGTGGGCACGCTCGCGCCCTTGGCGCTCCACACGGCGCTCATGCTCCTGTATCTGCTGCTGATGCTGCGGCAGAGCCTGCTGCTGAGCGCGGTGGGCCTGGCCGTGCTGGCGCTCAATATGCTGCTTGCGCGCATCATTTCCAACCGGCGCATCCAAATCGCGCGCCTGGAGCTGCGGGAGCAGGGCAAGCTGGAGTCCGTTACCGTGACCGGCATCGAGATGATCGAGACGATCCAGTCCAGCGGCGCTGAGCAGGGCTGGTTTCAGAGGTGGGCCGGCCACCAGGCCGCGGTCAACCGCCAGCAGATCCGGTCCGAGCGGACCAACCAGCTGCTGGGCGGCGTCCCGGTGCTGCTCACGACGCTGGCCAATTACGCCGTGCTGGTACTCGGCATCTGGCTGACGATGCAGGGCCGCTTCACCCTCGGCGGGGTCATGATGTTCCAGGGCTTTTTGAGCGCGTTCCTCTCGCCGGCCATGCAGGTGGTGAACGCGGGCCAGGCCATCCAGGAGATGCGCACGCAGATGGAGCGCGTCGAGGACGTGATGGAATACCCGGACGACCCCGGCCTGGTCTCTGAGGCCGCGCCGGATGCGCCGCTGGAAAAGCTGCGCGGCAATTTGGAGCTCCGGCACGTCAGCTTCGGCTATTCCAGGCTCGAGGAGCCGCTTATCTCCGATTTTTCGCTTTCCCTCAAGACCGGGCAGCGCGTGGCGCTCGTGGGCAGCTCCGGCTGCGGCAAATCCACGATCTCCAAGCTGATCTCCGGGCTCTATCAGCCGTGGAGCGGGGAGGTCCTGTTCGACGGCAAGCCCCGAAGCGCCTATCCCCGCGAGGTGATGGTGGGCTCTCTGGCCGTGGTGGATCAGGACATCATCCTCTTCCAGGACACCATCGCCAACAACATCAAAATGTGGGACAACTCGATCCAGGACTTTGAGATGATCCTTGCCGCGCGGGACGCGGGGCTGCATGACGAGATCATGCAGCTGCCCGGCGGCTATCAGCACGAGCTGGCCAGCGGCGGCAGAAACCTCTCCGGCGGCCAGCGGCAGCGGCTGGAGATCGCGCGCGTGCTGGCCCAGGACCCGATCATCATCATTCTCGACGAGGCCACCTCGGCGCTCGACGCCAAGACCGAGCATGAGGTGGTCAGCGCGATCCGGGACCGGGGCATCACCTGCATCGTTGTGGCCCACCGCCTGTCCACGATCCGCGACTGTGACGAGATCATCGTCCTCGAGCACGGCCGGGTCGTCGAGCGGGGCAGCCACGATGCGCTGATGGCCAAAAACGGCGCGTATGCGGCGCTTGTGGCAAGCGAGTAGGGGGTGGACAGATGGGCTGGTTCAGCAATCAAATTGAAGAACGGCGCCAGGCGGATCAGCAGCGGCTGGAGGCGTCCTTTGTCAAGGTCGCCGGGGTCGTGCTGGGACAGCGCAGCGCCGAAAAAAACAGCGATGCGCGCATCATCACAAAAAACGCCATCGACGAGATCCTCAAAGCCTTTCACTACGCGCCGGTCGACCCGCCCGCGTCCGTGCAGGACCCGGAGCAGCAGCTCGACTACTGCCTGCGGCACTACGGCCTGATGCGCCGCTCGGTGGAACTCACCGAGCACTGGTACCGCGACGCCTACGGCCCGATGCTGGGCTTCCTGGCCGACAGCGGCCTGCCGGTGGCGCTGCTGCCGGGCCGGGTGCGCGGCTATGATTACATTGATCCCGAGACCCGCGAGCGGGTCCGGCTGAGTGAGAAGACCGCCGGACGCCTGTCGGCGGAGGCCTGTTGCTTCTACCGGCCGCTGCCGGACCGCGCGCTGGAGGTCGAGGACCTGCTGCTGTATATGAAGCGCTGCATGTCCCTGCAGGACATCACCTGGACCGTCGGCGCAACGCTGGCGGTGACGCTGACCGGCCTGCTGCTGCCGCGCCTGACCCGGGCGCTGACCGGACCGGTACTGCGCAGCGGCATGCCGCGCGCCCTGGCCGGCGCCGGGGTGTGCCTGCTCTGCGTGCTCATCGCCCAGCAGCTGCTCAGCGCCGTGCGGAGCCTGGTGCTCAAGCGGCTGGAGGTCAAGACGAGCCTGGGCCTGCAGGCCTCCGTCATGATGCGGCTGCTGGCGCTGCCGGCGAGCTTTTTCCGCAGCTGCAGCCCCGGCGAGCTGAAGAGCCGGGCCATGAGCGTCAGCACGCTCAGCCCGCTGCTGATCGGCACCGTGATGTCCGCGAGCCTGAGCGCGCTGTTCGCGCTGCTCTACCTGCCGCAGATTTTCAACCTTGCGCCGACGCTGGCGCTGCCGTCGCTGGCGGCCATTGTGCTGACCGTCGGCATCACCGCGGCCGCCACCTTCGCCCAGGCGCGCATCAACCGCCGCTATCTGGAGCACACGGCCGCGGAGACCGGCCTGCGCTACGCCCTGATCTCCGGCGTCCAGAAGGTCAAGCTCGCCGGCGCCGAGAAGCGCGTGTTTGCCAAGTGGCTGGACATGTATGCCGAGGGCGCGGAGCTCATCTATAACCCGCCGACGCTGCTCAAGGTCAGCGGCGTGTTCACGCTGGCTGTCAGCCTGCTGTCGAACATCGTGCTCTACGGCCTTGCGGTGAACAGCGGCGTTGCCCCGGCGTCCTGGTTTGCCTTCTCGGCGGCCTACGGCGCGCTCATGGGCGCCTTTTCCAGCCTGGCCGGCACCGCGGATGCGGCGGCAAAGATCCGCCCGATCCTGGAGCACGCGGCGCCGATCCTGTCCGCCGTGCCGGAAACGAACGCGGGCAAGGAGATCGTCACTGCGCTCTCCGGCGGCGTGGAGCTCGACCACGTTTCCTTCCGCTACAGCCAGAGCACGCCCTACGTGCTCAAGGACCTGTCGCTGCGCATCAAGCCCGGCGAATATGTGGCGATCGTGGGCCGGACCGGCTGCGGCAAATCCACGCTCATCCGCCTGCTGCTGGGCTTTGAGACGCCCGAGCAGGGCGCGATCTACTACGACGGCAGGGACCTGCACGGGCTCGACCACGCCTCGCTGCGCCGCAACATCGGCACCGTGATGCAGGATGCGGGCCTCTTTGAGGGCGATATCTACTCCAACATTGCGCTCTCGGCCCCGCAGCTGGACCAGGCGGCCGTCTGGGAGGCCGCCGAGCGCGCCGGCATCGCCGACGACATCCGCGCCTTCCCGATGGGCATGCACACGCATGTCTCCGAGGGACAGGGGGGCCTCTCCGGCGGGCAGAAGCAGCGCATCCTGATCGCCCGGGCGATTGCGCCGAAGCCGAAGCTGCTGATCTTCGACGAGGCGACCTCGGCGCTGGACAACCGGACGCAGAAGCAGGTCGCCGAGGCGCTCGACCGGATGGACTGCACGCGCATCGTGATTGCCCACCGGCTGAGCACGATCCGCCGCTGCAGCCGGATCCTGGTGCTCGACGGCGGACAGATCATCGAGAGCGGCACCTACGACGAGCTGATGGCGCAAAAGGGCTTTTTTGCCGACCTGGTCGCCCGCCAGACCCTGCAGGCCGACGCCCAGGCCATCTGATACAAAAAACCGAACGCGCTCCCGTTTGGGAGCGCGTTCGGTTTTTTGAAGCTGATTGTCTGACAATCGCGCTTGCGAAATTACAGGGCCTTCTTGGCGGTGTCGACCAGGGCGGCGAAGGCGTCCTTGTCGGCGATGGCCAGCTCGGAGAGAGCCTTGCGGTTCATCTCGATGCCGGCCTTGCCCAGACCGTACATGAAACGGCTGTAGTTCAGGCCGAAGGGAGCGACAGCCGCGGAGATGCGGGCGATCCACAGGCGGCGGAACTCACGCTTCTTCAGCTTGCGGCCGGTATATGCGTAAACACCGGACTTCTTGACAGCCTGCTTGGCCATCTTGAAGTGGGTGGACTTGCTGCCCCAGTAGGACTTTGCGAGCTTCAGGGTCTTATTTCTTCTCTTGCGCGTCATCATTGCGCCTTTCACACGTGCCATTTGTATATCCTCCTAATCCTTACTTGTAAGGAATCATCTTTTTGATGGCTTCCTGGTTGGTGACGTCTGCGTAAGTCGTGCTTCTCAGGCGACGGCCGCGCTTGGTGTCCTTCTTGGTGAGGATATGGCTCTTGAAGGCGTGCGCTCTCTTAACCTTACCGGTCTTGGTGAGGTTGAATCTCTTTTTTGCACCGCTGTGGGTCTTCAGTTTCGGCATGGTTGATTCTCCTTTATTGATTGTTCTTCAGGTCTGTCCTTCTGCGCGCAGCGAAGAATCCGGAAGATCCTTCGGTACGCTGTGCCGCAGAAAGGGCATGCTTACTTTTTGTTCTCCTGCTTGGGGGAGAGGAACATGTACATGAACCGGCCCTCGAGCTTGGGGTTCTTTTCCAGGTTCGCCACTTCCTTGCAGCCCTCGGCAAACTGGACAAGCAGGTCTTCACCGATGTTGGTATGCGCCATTTCGCGGCCGCGGAAGCGCACGCTGACCTTGACACGGTTGCCTTCCTTCAAAAACTTGATGGCATTCCGCATCTTGGTGTTGAGGTCGTTGATGTCGATGCCGGGAGACATGCGGATCTCCTTGAGCTCGACCACATGCTGGTTTTTCTTGGCTTCCTTTTCCTTCTTCATCTGGTCGAAGCGGAACTTGCCGTAGTCCATGATCTTGCAGACCGGCGGCTTGGCCGTCGGGGAGATCTTGACGAGATCCAGCTCCTGCTCCTCTGCAAGCGCGAGCGCCGCTGCGGCGGACATGATGCCCAGCTGGGTGCCGTCTGCGCCGATGAGTCGGATTTCCTTGTCCTGAATGTCTTCATTGAGCTGATGCGTCAGTTTAGCGATGGAAAACACCTCCGATTTGCGTAGTGTTTAGTGGATCGTGATTGGTGAATAGAATCAAAAAACGGGTGCCAGACTGCACCCGCTAACAAAAACTCACAGGATCGCTCCTGCAAGAGAACTTGTTGAACCTTTTCGCCATTGGCTGAAGGTGAGGCGGTGCACCCGGCCTGCTTCCTTTTGCCCTAGCATTATATATGCTCTTGGCTCATTTGTCAAGTACTATTTTTAATTTTTTAGGGGTCAGGATTCAGGGGCTGGGGATCAGGGATCGGGGATCAGGGATCGGGGATCAGGGAATAAGGAATAGTGAATAGGGAATAGTGAATAGGGAAAAAGGCAACAGGCAAGAGGAGAGGCGTAGGGGACGGCGTCCTCGACGTCCCGCGTTGCAGGCACCGCGCGGAGGTTATTTCCAGGCAGAGCTTTTCACTCTTCCGTAGTGGCCGATGCCCACATCGGCCATAATGCCCTGTCACGAATCGCACTTTTATGGCCGATGTGGGCATCGGCCACTACGAGTTCGTTCCGAAGCAACACTTTCCACTTTCAATTTTCCGCTCACTCCTAACTCCTCCCTCCTCCTTCCTCACTTCTGACCCCTGACCCCTGATCCCTGATCCCTCTTCCCTATTCACTCTTCCCTATTCCCTTCCCCCTGCCCCCTAGCCCCTGAATCCTGATCCCGAAAAAACCTTTACAAACCCCCGGCTTTTTGTTATAATGTATTTCTAATATCGGAACTACCGGCAGAAATGCCGGATTTCGGTCTCAAAACCAACCATCCTACGTGAGGTGAACCTCGTGACAGACCTTTCTCATATCCGAAATTTTTCCATCATCGCCCATATCGACCACGGCAAATCTACGCTGGCAGACCGTCTGCTCGAGGAGACCAACACCGTGGACAAGCGCGAGATGGAGGCCCAGATCCTGGACAATATGGAGCTCGAGCGCGAGCGCGGCATCACGATCAAGGCCCGCGCCGTCAAGCTCGACTACCGCGCCGACAACGGCGAGGACTATGTCCTCAATCTCATCGACACCCCGGGCCACGTGGACTTCAACTATGAGGTCTCCCGCTCGCTGACCGCCTGCGAGGGCGCCGTGCTGGTCGTGGACGCCTCCCAGGGCATCGAGGCCCAGACTCTGGCCAACACCTATCTTGCCGTGGACGAGGGCCTGGAGGTCCTGCCCGTGGTCAACAAAATCGACCTCCCTGCCGCCCGGCCGCAGGAGGTCAAGCAGGAAATCGAGGACATCATCGGCATCCCCGCCCTGGACGCGCCCGAAATCTCCGCGAAAAACGGCATCAACATCCACTCCGTGCTCGAGATGATCGTGCGCGACGTGCCCGCCCCCAAGGGCGACCGCGAAGCGCCCCTGCAGGCCCTCATCTTCGACAGCCAGTACGACTCCTACCGCGGTGTGGTGGTCTACCTGCGCGTGATGAACGGCGTGATCTGCCCGGGCATGGACGTCAAAATGATGGCCTCCGGCGCGGTCTACAAGGTCGTCGAGTGCGGCTACCTGCACCCCAAGGGCATGATCCCGCAGGAGGCGCTGGGCGCCGGCGAGGTCGGCTATCTGACCGCCTCCATCAAGACCATCGCCGACACCCGCGTGGGCGACACCGTCACCGAGGCCGAGCGCCCGGCTTCTGAGCCGCTGCCCGGCTACAAGACCTGCCAGCCCATGGTCTTCTCCGGCGTCTACCCCGCCGACGGCAGCAAGTACGGCGATCTGCGCGACGCGCTGGAGAAGCTGAAGCTCAACGACGCCTCGATGAGCTACACGCAGGAGAACTCCATCGCTCTGGGCTTCGGCTTCCGCTGCGGCTTTTTGGGGCTTCTGCACATGGAGATCATCATGGAGCGGCTCGAGCGCGAGTTCAATCTCGACCTCATCACCACCGCGCCGAACGTCGTCTACAAGATCGACAAAATTGACGGCACGCAGATCGAAGTCTACACGCCCCTCAATTACCCTGATCCCATGGAGATCCAGCAGGCCTATGAGCCCTTCGTCAAGGCCAACATCATCGCGCCGCCGGAGTATGTGGGCAACATCATGGAGCTCTGCCAGTTCCGCCGCGGCGAGTTCAAGGACATGACCTATCTCGACCAATCCCGCGTGGAGCTGCACTACGACATGCCCCTCAACGAGATCATCTACGACTTCTTCGACGCGCTCAAATCCAGAACGCGCGGCTACGGCTCTTTGGATTATGAGCTCACCGGCTACCGCCCGTCGAAGCTGGTCAAGCTGGACATCCTGCTCAACGGCGAGCTCGTGGACGCCCTGAGCTTCATCCTCTTTGCCGACGAGGCCTACGCCCGGGCGCGCAAGATCTGCGAGAAATTAAAGGAGAACATTCCGCGCCAGATGTTCGAGATCCCGGTCCAGGCGGCCATCGGCGGCAAGATCATCGCAAGAGAGACCATCAAGGCCCTGCGCAAGGACGTGCTGGCCAAGTGCTACGGCGGCGACATCACCCGAAAGAAGAAGCTGCTGGAAAAGCAGAAGGAGGGCAAAAAGCGCATGCGCACCTTCGGCACCGTCTCAGTCCCGAGCGAGGCCTTCATGGCGGTCCTGAAAATGGACGAGTAAAAGGCAGGCTTTTTGACAAGCCCCATTTCTGTCATTTCGAGCGCAGCGAGAAATCCGGACCCCCAGCGGCGGAGTGAAGAAAGCAGTAGCCCAAAATGAAGCTGAGGCGACCATATTTGTCATTTCGAGCGCAGCGAGAAATCCGTATTCCTGCACGGATCGGAGAGAGAAACGGATTTCTCCCTTCGGTCGAAATGACAGGGGGAATTGCCTCATTTCGCCTTACCGACATGGGAAACAATCGATGGAAAAACACTTTTTTGTCTACCTTTTGGCAAACTATACAAATGTCAGCGTTTATGTCGGCGTCACGTCGAATTTGCCGCAGCGGATTTATGAGCACCGGCATCACCTGGATCCGGACAGCTTCACGGCAAAGTACAACATTACAAAGCTGGTGTACTATGAGGACGCCGGCACAGACCCTTTGACTGCCTTCGAACGAGAAAAGCAGATAAAACATTGGCGAAGGTCCAAGAAAAACGCACTGATCGAATCCATGAATCCGGAATGGAAGGATTTGTATGAAGGCTTGTTTGAGTAACGAGGGGGGCGGATTTCTCCCTTCGGTCGAAATGACGGGGGGCGGAGACGGATTTCTCCCTTCGGTCGAAATGACCGGGGCGGAGACGGACTTCTTCCTTCGGTCGAAGTGACCGTGAGGGGGGCGGATTTCTCCCTCCGGTCGAAATGACCGGGAGGGGGGCGGATTTCTCCCTCCGGTCGAAACGACAGGAATCGATAGTTGGAGCAATCAGAATGAACGATCACAAAACTTTAGGAATATATATCCACATTCCGTTCTGCCGGAGCAAGTGCCAGTACTGCGACTTCTACTCTCTCGGCGGCAGCCGGGACCGGAAGCTGGTGGACAACTATATGCAGGCCCTGGCGGCCCACTTCAAGGAGACCGGCGCGCGCGCCACGGACTACGTGGTGGACACGGTCTATTTCGGCGGCGGCACGCCCTCGTTCTTCGGCGCGGACAATCTGCGCCGCATCTTCGCAGAGCTGCTGCACCGCTTCCGCGTGGACAAGGACGCCGAGATCACCTTCGAGGCCAATCCCGACAGCGTGAACGCGCCGCTGCTGCGCAAGCTGCGCGCCGAGGGCTTCAACCGCATGTCGCTGGGCGTGCAGAACGACCACGACGAGATGCTCCGCAAGCTGGGGCGGCCCCACAACTACGAGCAGGCCAGAGCCGCCGTGCAGACCGCCAGAGCCGCCGGCTTTGACAACATCTCGGTCGACCTCATGTACGGCCTGCCCAGCCAGACCCTCAGCCAGTGGGAGCAGACGCTCGAGCACGTGCTGCTGCTGCGGCCGGACCACGTCTCCTGCTACGGGCTCAAGGTCGAGGAGAACACGCCGCTCTACGCCTACGCCGAGCAGGCCAACCTGCCCTCGGACGAGGAGCAGGCCAGAATGTACCTCAAAACCGTGGAGATTCTGGCAAACGAGGGCTTCCGGCAGTACGAGATCTCCAACTTCTCCAAGCCGGGCTACGAGTCGCGCCACAACCTCAAATACTGGCTGGGCGACGAATATCTGGGCTTCGGCCCGGCGGCGGCCTCGGACTTTGCCGGCAAGCGCTTCACCGCGATCGCCGACATCGAGACCTACATCCGCGGCTGCCTGCGGCAGGATGTGCCGATCCTCTCGGAGTGCGAGTCGATCCCCGACCGCGAGCGCGCCGGCGAGTACGTGATGCTGCGCCTGCGCACCACCCACGGCATCAACGCCGATGAGTACGAAAAGCGCTACCTCATGCCCTTTGCCCCGCTGCAGAAGGTCATTGACAAGCTGGCCGAGAAGGACCTTTTCCGCCAGGACGGCGACCGCTGGGTGCTCACGCCGAAGGGCTTTCTGGTCTCGAACCAGATCATCGTCATGCTCCAGCAGGAGCAGGAAAAATCCACGCCGCTGGCGAAAAAGCGCTGACGGCCGCGAGGGATGCATCATATGAAAACCGGAACAAACCTCATTTTAATCCTTTTGCTGCTGGCGCTGCTGGTCGGCTGCGCGGGTGAGACCGACGTGGCCACGAGCAGCAACGCAGAGCCCCTGGCCCCTGCGGCCAGCGCGGACGATGTGCGCCCTGCCCCGACGCTGCTCGACGAGCTGCTTGACGGCGGCGGCGTGTGGCGCTCCGAGCAGCAGGCGCCGGCGGATGCGGGCGTGATCGTTCGCATGCTGGAGCTCGGCAGCGACGGCAGCTTTTTCTACCGCGAGGGCGACTACGCCTCCGAATTCAGCTATTTTGCCCGCGGCAGCTGGCAGCTGGACGGGCAGACCCTGACGCTGAGGGGCGAGGAGACCGACGAGCTCGGCACGAGCGCCGGCGCGGCCGTCGCCGTCACGCTGGAGGCCGCGGTGGCGGACGGCATGCTGACGCTGACGCAGCGCAGCGAGGCCGGCCTCTGCGGCAGCCCTGCCGGCCAGACCGTCTATTACTACCACCCAGCATCGTAGTGGCCGATGCCCACATCGGCCATCCTGCCCCGTTGAGAATTGCACCTTTATGGCCGATGTGGGCATCGGCCACTACAGGATCTCTGCCATGAAACAAACACTGCAGGCCGGGCTGGACCGGCTGGGTCTGGCGCTTGCGCCGGACCGGATCGACGCGCTCTGCCGCTTCGGCGCGGCGGTCATTGAAAAAAACAAGGTCATGAACCTGACGGCCATCACCGAGCCGCAGGCCGTGGCGGAGCTGCACCTGCTCGACAGCCTGACGCTCTGCAAGGTGCTGGACCTCTCCGGCAAGTCCCTGCTGGACGTGGGCACCGGCGCGGGCTTTCCGGGCGTGCCGCTGAAGATCGCGGTGCCGTCCTTGGAGCTGACGCTGCTCGACAGCCTGCAGAAGCGGATGCGCTGGCTGCAGGACGAGGCCCTGCCCGCACTCGGCATCACCGCCGCGGTGCTGGCCGGCCGCGCCGAGGACTACGCAAGGCCGGGCGAGCCGGGCCGCGAGGGCTTCGACGTGGTGAGCTCCCGCGCCGTGGCGCGGCTGAACGTGCTGTGCGAGCTCTGCCTGCCCTTTGTGCGCCCGGGCGGCTGTTTCCTGGCGATGAAGGGACAGGACGCGGCCGAGGAGCTGCAGCAGGCCCGCCGGGCGATCGAGACCCTGGGCGGCCGCTGGGAGCGCACCGAGACCTTCGAGCTCGGCGGCCAGCAGCACCGCGTGCTCGTGATCCGGAAGGTCCGGCAGACCCCGCCGCAGTACCCCAGGGCCTACGCAAAAATCAAGCAAAAGCCGCTGTTTGCGACCGAGAAATCCGTACTTTTCACGTGAAAAAGCGTGAAATAGGAACGGATTTCTCGCTTCGCTCGAAATGACAGAGCATTTTGCAACAGGCCCGTGTTTTTTATCCCGCGATGCCGTCGAGCTCGGATTTTTCCACAAAGCGGATCATCAGGCGGTGGGGCAGACACACGATGGGCGGCCCGCCGCTGCGAGGCCCGGTTTTGACGCAGTCGTTGCCGCGGCAGTCGGCCTCGAGCACGCGGATCGCGCCGTTTTCCACGCAGATGACATTGTGGCCGTCCCTGCATTCGACGGTGAAGGTCTGGTCGACCGAGAGCGCGACGGTCTTCACCAGAACGCCGTCCACAAGCACCTCAGCCTGCCCGGCCGGCCGGCCGCCGAAGAACTGCCAGACGCAGATCGCCCCCAAAACCACCGCCAGCAGGCCCAGCAGCAGAATCCAGTATTTTGTTTTCATAAGCTCACCAGCTTTTCATAGACAGTTTTGTCGGATGCCGTCCCGGGTTTGCCGAGGAAAATGAAGCTGCTCCCGATGGTCGCAAATGAAGGAATGAAGCTGCGGCTGCGCCGCGAATGAAGCCGGGCTTCGCCCTAATTGCGGTATCGCATACGCGATGGATTGAATATCCGGCTTTCGCCGTGGATTCTGCAAAGCAGCGTTCCGTAGTGGCCGATGCCCACATCGGCCATAAAGGTGCGATACGAGGCAAGGCATTATGGCCGATGTGGGCATCGGCCACTACGGGTGCAGATCTCCGCAATTTCATTCTGTTTTTCAATTGGCAAATTGAAAAACTCTATCATTAGGCGAAGCCGGCTTCATTCGGCCGAAGGACAGCTTCATTTCTTCATTCCTTCATTCGTACTTACGTCGGCGCTGCTTCTTTCGGCAAAACCGAAAACTCGCCGCTTGCGGCGTTGGCGAGGCCTTCGGTGACGTAAATGGCGCCGGTGTCGTCAATGAAGACCGCCTCGAAATCGCCGGCCTTGCGCCAGAATTCGGCGGCCCGGTCCAGGCCCATGACGAACAGCGCGGTGCTCAGCGCGTCGGCGCGGGCGCCGCTTTCGCAGACCACCGTGACCGAGCGCAGGCCGCTTTCTGCCGGGCGGCCGGTCTGCGGGTCGAGGATGTGGCAGTAGCGCACGCCGCCGTCCTCAAAATAGCGCTGGTAGTCGCCGGAGGTGACCACGGCGCAGCTGCCCTTGAGCCGCAGCGTCAGCACGTAGCCCGCCGGGTCGTCCGGATCGGCCACGCCCACGGCCCAGTCGCTGCCGTCGGGCTTGGCGCCTACGGTCTGGATGTTGCCGCCCAGCGTCAGAATGCCGTTCAGGCCCCGGGCGAGCAGCGCGTCGCGGCAGAGCTCGCCCGCCCAGCCCTTGGCAAAGGCGCCGAAGTCCAGCGCCGCGCCGTCTGCCAGCGTGACCGCGCCGTCCTCCAGGCGCAGCTTGTCGGTCCCGGTGCATTCGAGCGCCGCGGCGATCTCCTGCGCGGACGGCACCCGGTATTCGCCGGTGGGGAAGCCCCAGAGCCGGACGAGCGGATAAACCGTCGGGTCCACCGCGCCGCCGGTTTCCTCGCAGAAGGCCAGCGCGAGCGCGAGCATTTGGCAGACGGTCGGATCGTCCGAGCGCCCGGTCTCGTTGAGCGCGTACAGGGCGCTGTGCGCATCGGTCGCGCCGAGGGCCGCGTCAAGCCCGACGATCAGCTCGCTGAGCTCCGCCGCCGCGCTGCCGTCGTCGCCGTAAATGCGCAGGTTCATCACCGTGTCCATGGCAAACAGCGTCGTGTCCTGCGCCCGCACCGGCGCCGCGCAGCCGGTCAAAAGTGCCGCGCAGAGGATATATATTATAATGTATAATACAATATATGGTTTTTTCATATCAGAAACCCCTAGATGTAGCGATGTATAAGCTCCGCTTTTATCTTATCAAAAAAATCCCCGGCGGTCAACACTTGCGTGCCCGGGCAATTTGCAATCCTTTTGTAGCGGCCGGGTTTCCCGGCCTTAAAAACTCAACGCTTGCATGCACAGACAAAGTATGATATAGTGTGGCATATCTCAAAATCATGAGGGTGAAATTATGACACTGACAGAACAATACAAGCGCCTCGGGGTCTCCGAGGCGGTCTATGCATACGGCGAGCGCGTGCTGGCCTCGCTGGCAGGGCGCTTTGCCGAGATCGACCGCATGGCCGAGCTCAACCAGGCCAAGGTCCTCGCGGCCATGCAGGAAAACCGCGTGGACGCCACCTGCTTTGCCGCCACGACCGGCTACGGCTACGACGACGTGGGCAGAGAGAAGCTCGAGCTGGTCTACGCCAACGTGTTCCACACCGAAAAGGCGCTGGTCCGGCCGCAGATCGTCTGCGGCACGCACGCGCTGACCGTGGCGCTCTCGGCCAATCTGCTGCCCGGCGACGAGCTGCTCTCCCCGGTGGGCGCGCCCTACGACACGCTGCAGGAGGTCATCGGCATCCGGCCCAGCCCCTGTTCGCTGGCGGAATACGGCGTCAGCTACCGGCAGGTGGAGCTGCTGCCGGACGGCGGCTTCGACTACCCGGCCATCGCCGCGGCGATCGGCGAAAAAACCAAGCTCGTCACGATCCAGCGCAGCAAGGGCTACGCCACGCGGCCGTCGTTCTCCTGCGAGCAGATCGGCGAGCTGATCCGCTTCGTCAAGGCGCAGAAGCCCGGCGTGCTGGTCATGGTGGACAACTGCTACGGCGAATTTGTGGAGGAATGCGAGCCCTCCGACTTCGGCGCGGACATGGTGGTGGGCAGCCTCATCAAGAACCCGGGCGGCGGCCTGGCGCCGATCGGCGGCTACATCTGCGGCACGGCGGCCTGCGTCGACCGCTGCGCCTACCGGCTCTCGGCGCCCGGCCTGGGGCAGGAGGTCGGCGCGAATCTGGGCCTGCTGCCCAGCTTCTACCAGGGCCTGTTCCTGGCGCCGACCGTGACCGCCGGCGCGCTCAAGGGCGCGGTGTTCGCGGCGAATCTGTATGAGCGCCTGGGCTTCCGCGTGGTGCCCTCGGCGGCGGAGCCGCGGCACGACATCATCCAGGCGGTGGAGCTGGGCTCCGAGGCGGCCATGCGGGCGTTCTGCCTGGGCATCCAGCAGGCCGCGCCGGTGGACAGCTACGTCACGCCGATCCCCTGGGACATGCCGGGCTATGACGACCCGGTCATCATGGCGGCGGGTGCGTTTGTGCAGGGCTCGTCCATCGAGCTGTCCGCCGACGGCCCGATCCGCCCGCCCTACGCGGTCTATTTCCAGGGCGGCCTGACCTGGTACCACGCCAAGCTCGGCATCCTCCTCTCCCTCCAGCGCCTGGTCGACGCCGGGCTGGCGATGGTGGAAGGGGACAGCTGACAGTTGACAGTGGAAAGTGGAAAGTGGAAAGCGTTTACAGGCAATAGGGAACAGGCAATAGGCAATAGGAGACGTAGGGGCGAGCAGTGCTCGCCCGCCGACACGGGATGCGCCCGTAGGGGCCGGCGTCCTCGACGTCCCGCCGATGCGGGATGTGCCCGTAGCGGACGGGTCTCCCGTCCGTGTCCCGATTTGCACCGCACCCGTAGGGATCGATTATGCCCGAAGGGACAATCGATCCGTCGCCCGGCAGGGCGAACCCCCACCACGCCCGTAGGGGCCGGCGTCCTCGACGGCCCGCCGTCATGGAATGTGCCCGTAGTGGCCGATGCCTACATCGGCCATAGAACTGCGATGCGCAACGATGGCTTATGGCCGATGTGGGCATCGGCCACTACGACGAGGCCCGTGCTGCACCGCGCCCGTAGGGGCCGGCGTCCTCGACGGCCCGCCGATGGCGACTACACCCCCAGCGGACGGGTTCTCCGTCCGTGTAGCGCGGGCTATCAGCCCGCAAAATGCATTCTGTCTTGGGATGCGGGCAGATTGCCCGCGCTACAACAGATTGCCCGCGCTACAATTTCGACGTGAATTTGGCGCATAATTGCCAAAAATTCCGATTACACTTCGGTTTCATTGACAACATCGAAGTTACATTGGAAACAGAGTGGTTACAAAAATTTTTAGTTTCTCGAATTCGCAGAAAAAATTATGGTAAACGAAAAGCGGCCGCGAAGGTGGGGATGAAAACCCGCAAACCCGCATGAATGCTCACTTTTTTGGCGGTCGAATTCGGTCGGATTTTTCGGCCGGAGTCGTTTGCGAAAATTTTCTTCAAAAAAATTGCTTGACATTTTCGGGGCGATTGGATAAGATAAGCGTGCGATGAGGAAATACGTCCCACCGCGAAAAAACTAAAAAGGAGAAATGTGTAATGAAAACCTTTAAGACCCTGATGGCCCTGCTTCTGGCTCTTGCCCTGGTTTGCGCTCTGTTCGTTCCCGTTTGGGCCGACGGCGAGACTTCCAGCGACGATCCCGAACCCGCTACCGACGCGACCACCGAAGCTCCCGCTGAGCCCGAGACCACTGCGGCTGGCGCTGAGGAGACCACCGCTGCTGCCGCTGAGGAGACCACCGCTGCTCCCGCTGAGGCTGGCGCTGGCCTGACCCCCTCCCCCGAGACCCCTGTTGCTGTTCCCGCTACCGAGGCTGAGACCAAGGATCCCGCTGCTGCTGACAAGTTCATCATGAACTGGGTCGAGTCCATCGAGTTCATCCGCGACTACACCAAGCAGTACAAGATCGGCACCCTGACCGTTGGCGAGTGCTCTCTTGTCAAGCAGTACATCTACAACGAGGACGGCACTCTGTACTCCTACAAGATCGACAACAAGTTCCATCATGAGCAGAAGTACGTTGCCACTTGGAACGGCCTGGACCAGAACGGCTCTCATCCCGCCGGCGCTTGGAACAAGCCCACTGCTGCTCGCTTCACCCTGGTGATCGTTGCTACCGACATCGACGGCTATGATCATGTCTTCAGCACCTACTTCACCTACAACTTCTACGACACCCTGGGCGCTGCCGGTGCTAAGACTGCCGGTGCTGCCAACGGTGCGAAGGGCGACGTTCCCCACACTGGCCTGTAATTCAGGTTCACGCGGTAACGCATGCGACTGAGAAGCGTAAGCTTCAGAAGTAGTAAATGAAATCACGCAGCGCCTGCGATTCGTCGCAGGCGCTGTATGATTCTATATCCGCGTTTCGTAGTGGCCGATGCCCACATCGGCCATGATGCCTCGTTGCGCAATGCACGCTCTATGGCCGAACTCGAAGAGTCACGAAGTATGTGGGCATCGGCCACTACGAGAAGTATGTCATAAAGTATGTCATTCTGAGCGGAGCGAAGAATCTCTTATGGCCGATGTAGGCATCGGCCACTACGCATATTGCTTCTTCGTTGCGCTCAGAGTTACATCCCGGGCCGCTGCGCCTTTGGAAAGGAGTCGATTCCATGAGTCAAAATCAGAACAACTGGGACCACGAGGAATTTGATCTTGACGACATCGTCAACGAATTCAAGGACTATACCCCGCAGCAGGCTGAGCCGGCGACCGTGCGCCCTGCGCCTGCGCCGATCCGCCAAGAGACCCAAAGCACACCGCGCAGCACCGCGCAGGAGCGCCCCGCTGCCGCGCAGCAGCGTCCCGTCTCCACTCCCCCTGCCAACAAAAATCCGCGCACCGGCCCTGCGCCTGCCGCGCGTCCCGCCTCCGGCGGCTCCAAATCCGGCGGCGGCAAGCAGATCCTGACCGGGATCCTCTGCTTCCTGGCGGTCGCTGTGCTGGTGGTCGGCGCCTATCTTGGCGTGCAGGCCCTGCGCCGCAATCAGGCCCAGACCCCGCCCACAACTGCCACTGAGGCCCCGGTGCAGACGCAGCCGGCGCCCGATACGGAAGCGGCCGCTCAGCCGACGATCGACGAAACCGGCTTTGTCGAACCCACCAATCCGGTGGTCGAGGTGCAGGAATATGAGCCTGAGCAGCGTCTGCTCGACGCGATCGCGGTCAATCCGGAGGTCGTCGGGCTTCTGAACTACGGCGCGTTCTCCAGCCTGTTCGTCACCCAGGCGGCCGATAATGAGTTCTACCTCGATCACGATTACGCGCTCAACAGCAGTTGGACCGGCGCACCTTTCTTCGACGCCCGCTGCCGGCTCAGCCCACGCTCGACCAACCTGATGATCCACGGCCACAACATGAAAAACGGCACCATTTTCAGCGACTTCGTCAATTTCTACGAGGAGAGCTACACGCACAAGTACCCCATCGTCAGCCTGGCGAAGAAGGACGCGCTGGAAAACTACGTGATCTTTGCCGTGACCGACGTGGAGACCGATCCCACCGCCTCCGATTATTTCAAGATCACCGAGTGGGATTTTGACTCCGGCGAGGCCTTTACGAACTACGTCGGCTATATGCAGAGTCATTCCCGCTTCACCCTGCCCGTGGACGTGCAGCCGGGCGACCAGCTGCTGATCCTGTCCACCTGCAACTATATCGGCTCTGACGGCCGACTGCTGATCTGCTGCCGTATGCTCCGCGACGGCGAGACCATCGACAGCATCCGCACCCTCTTCGGCAGCGACGAGGCGTAAAAGCAATTATCGCACAGAAAAAGGGCCTGTTGCAAAATGCTCTGTCATTTCGAGCGAAGCGAGAAATCCGTTCCTATTTCACGCTTTTTCACGTGAAAAGTACGGATTTCTCGGTCG
>CADBKF010000045.1 GCA_902795195.1 Oscillospiraceae bacterium | reverse complement strand
AAATCCGGCTTTTCTTGATGAAATGTCTTAATTTCTCAATATTCGACAAAAGAACCGCTGTTTTCTCCATCTGAAAACAGCGGTTCTTTGACAGTCTGACAAAAAAAGAGCGCCATTGGCGCTCTTTTTTTGCTTCAGCCGACGCTCTGGGTGCCGGCGGGGCTGGGGTAGAAGACGTCCACGGGGAACTCCACGCGGGAGAACTGCTCGCAGGGGGCCTCCTCCTCGCCGGCCTCCTCGCTGCAGGCCTTGTCGGGCACGTAGCTGTCGAACACAGGCAGCAGCAGCTGCGCGCTGCGCTCGAGCCGTACGGTGGAGAACTGGCCCAGCGTCACAAAGAGCTGGCGTCTGGCCCCGTCGAGCACGAGCGGCGCGTCGAACTGATCCAGGATTGCCTGCGGCAGCTCCACCTCGACCGGATCCTGCTCCTCGCCGCCGGCATCCGCCACATGCGAGGCCAGCACGATCGGGTCCACCGCCTCGATGACGGCCTCGGGCAGGGCCGCTGCATAGTAGCGGTCGGGGTCAAACTGGGCCCGGCTGCTGGTAAAGGTCTTGGCCGCGCTGCTGGCGCCTCGGAGCACGACCCGCTTGCTGAACACGGACAGGCCTTCGATCGGCACCGGACGCACCTGGCCGGAGGTGATCTCGCCCTCGATCCGGTAATAGAAGGTCAGATCGATCGCGTAGTGGCCGCGGTGAAAGCTGATGGGCTTGACGGCGGCCTGCACGTGCAGCAGCTCGCCGGACACCGCCCGCCCGCTGACCGCGCCGTTTAAGGCCGTCTGGCTGTCCACGGTCAGGTAGACGCGCAGATCCTCGATGCAGTCCTTGTCGATGCAGGCGTCCTCGATGAGTGTGGTATGGACACTTGCCGCCTCGGTGATCTCCTGGATGTGCCGGGCGGGATGTTCGCTGAATTCTGGCATAATCGGAACCTCCATTCCAAAAGCACAGGGCTTTTCATACCATTCTATGAAAAAAACCGGCCCGTGTGCAAAACAATGTTTGCATATCGGGCCATTTTGCGGTATGATATAACAAATGTCAAAAAGGAGGTCTGCGGGTTGATCAGCCAGCTGTATTCCATGGGCATTCGCGGCATCGAGGGCTACCCGGTCCAGGTGGAGTGCTACATCACAAACGGGCTGCCGGGCTTCGACATCGTGGGCCTGCCGGACGCGGCCATCAAGGAGGCGCGCGAGCGCGTCCGGGCTGCGGCCAAGAATTCCGGCTTCAAGTTCCCGCCCAGCCGCATCGTGGTCAACCTGGCCCCGGCGGACACCAAGAAGTCCGGCTCGGTGTATGACCTGCCGATCCTGATGGCGATTCTGGCGGCCAACCGTGTGGTGCGGCTTCCGAAGGCGGACTGTGCGTTTCTGGGCGAGCTCAGCCTGGAGGGGAAGCTGCGCCCGGTGCCGGGCGTGCTGCCGATGGCGATCGCGGCCCGGCGGCAGGGGATCGGGACGCTCTTTGTCCCGCAGGCCAACGCCCCGGAGGCCACGCTGGCAGACGGTCTCACGGTCATTCCGGTGGCGAGCGTCCGCCAGCTGGTGGATCATCTGACCGGCGCGGCGGCGATTGCGCCCCAGCCGGTCTGGCAGCCGTCCGGCGGCCGGCGGGCAGTGGCCGACTTCCGGGACGTGAAGGGCCAGGAAAACGCCAAGCGCGCGCTGGAGATCGCTGCAGCCGGCGGCCACAATATCCTGATGGTCGGCCCGCCGGGCTCCGGCAAGAGCATGCTGGCCAAGCGTCTGCCCTCGATCCTGCCGGATCTGGGCAGGGAGGAGGCCCTGGAGGTCACGCAGATCCACTCGATCCTGGGCCTGGTCGACCCGCAGAACCCGCTGGTCACTACGCGGCCATTCCGCAGCCCGCACCACACGATCTCCGCGCCGGGCCTGGCCGGCGGCGGCACGGTGCCGAAGCCCGGCGAGATCTCGCTGGCGCACAAGGGCGTGCTGTTTCTCGACGAGCTGCCGGAGTTCCGCAAGGAGACCATGGAGGTGCTGCGCCAGCCCCTGGAGGACGGCAAGGTCACGATCACCCGGGCCACCGCCACGGAGACCTACCCCTGCGAGTTCATGCTCGTGTGCGCGATGAACCCCTGCCGCTGCGGCTGGTATGGCGATCCGCGCGGCCGCTGCACCTGCTCGCAGCAGTCGGTGCAAAACTATCTCAGCCGCATTTCCGGCCCGCTGCTGGACCGGATCGACATCATCATCGAGGTCCCGGCGTTGGAATTTGACGAGCTGCGCTCGCGCGAGGCGGCGGAGTCCTCGGCGGCGATCCGCGAGCGGGTCAACCGGGCCAGGGAAATCCAGCTGCGGCGCTTTGCCGGCAGCGAAACCACAGACAACGCCCACATGCGCCCGGCGCAGCTGCAGGCAATCTGCACGCTCTCCGACGAGTGCGCGAGCCTCATGCGCGAGGCATTCGACGCCATGCAGCTGACCGCCAGAAGCTACGACCGCATCTTAAAGGTGGCCCGCACGATCGCAGACCTGGACGGATCCGAGGAAATCGCGGCCCAGCACATCGCCGAGGCCATTCAATACAGGACGTATACCAACCTTTGATCAAAAAGTCACACATCATTCAGGAGGTACCACATGAAACAGGCCCTTTCCCTTCTTCTGGTGTTGTTGCTGCTCGTTTCAACCGGCTGCGCCGCACAAAAAATCACAGCAGACCCAGCCACCGAGACGAAAGCGCCGGAAACCGCTCTCGCAGCCACCGCCGCTCCCGAACCGGAGACCACCGCCGCTCCCGAACCGGAGACCACCGAGCCTCCCGCCACCGAGACCGAGGCGGAAGTCGAGGAAGCCTCAACGGAAGAACCCTCTGCAGAGCCAGAGACCTCCGAGGCAGTTGAGACGTCTGAGGCTCCGGAAATAGAGGCGGCACCTGAGGGTTTGGAGGTTCGTTACACCCAACCCAGCGGCTTCCCGGTGCTGGTACCCTTCAACACAAAAATGTACGCCGATCTAAACGGCGACGGCATCGAGGAGAGCGTCTGTGTTTCCAAATTGGTTTACAGGCCAATGTACCATGGCCCGATGTTCCGCGTGGAGCTGAACGGAGAGGACGTCTCTGAGATTCTGAACGAGGAGGGTGTGGAAGCCGCCTACCCCGGCCGTGACTACTGGTACATCACTGACATCTACACGCAGGACAATCTTCTGGAAATTGCGATTTTCGATGAAGGCCCGAGCGACGATCCCACCGTAAACTTTTTTCGTTATGACGGGAGCAAGCTCTATTTTATCGGTAATATCCCCGGCTGGATTGCCGCTGAAGGCGCGGGCAATGCGTATAGCATGTCCTTTGACCACGATGGCTATATCGGTTCCTTTATGCGCCTGTATGTGCTGCAGACCTGGTATTCCCGGGTAGAATATACGATCTCGAACCGTGAGACCCTGGAGCTGGTCCAACAGAAGCTGTATTACGCGATGGAGGAGACTGAGGTTACAGCAAAGTGTGCATTGACAGCCTACGACCTCGACGCCAACACCTATCGCATTGAGGCCGGCTCCAAGCTGACGCTGCTGGGAACAGACAACGACGAGTGGGTGCTTTTCCGCCTCGAATCAGACGGGAGAGAGCTGTACCTGCGCCTTCACAACCAATGGGAGGTTGAAACCCCGGAGGGTTACGTGACCCCTTACGACGCCTTAGACGGGCTCTTCTCTGCAGATTAGTATTCGAATTCCATCCCCGCAGGAGGTTCTATGAACGAAATATTTTTGCTGAAAATCGGAGAAATTATCTTAAAGGGCGGCAACCGCAAGAGCTTTGAGGGGCGGCTGCGCTCCAACGTGGCCCGCAGGATGCGGCCCTTCGGCGAGTTCAAGGTCAGCGTGCTGCAGTCCACGGTCTACGTGGAGCCGGAAAACGAGCTGTGCGACCTCGAAGGCGCTTGGGACGCCTGCCACACGGTGTTCGGCGCGGTGTCGCTCTGCCGCTGCCGGCCCTGCGAGAAGGATCTCGATTCCATCTACGCCGCGGTGGTCAACTACCTGGGCGATGATCTGTCGATGGCAAGGTCCTTCAAGGTCGAATCCAAGCGCTCGGACAAGCGCTTCCCCTACAATTCCATCCAGATCTCCCAGCAGATCGGCGGCAGGCTCGCCGAGCAGTACCCGGAGGTCCCGGTGGACGTACACAACCCGGACTACACGGTCTATGTCGAGGTGCGCGACTTTGCCGCCTATGTGCACGGACCTGCAGAGCCCGGCGCGGGCGGCCTGCCCACGGGCAGCGGCGGCCGCGGCGCGGTGCTGCTCTCGGGCGGCATCGACTCGCCGGTGGCCGGCTACATGCTGGCAAAGCGCGGCGTGGAGCTCGAGTGCATCCACTTCTTCTCCTACCCCTACACCTCGCTGCGGGCAAAGGACAAGGTGCTGGAGCTTGCCCGGCTCATGACCCGCTACTGCGGGCGGATGACCGTCAACATCGTGGGCTTCACCGAGATCCAGGAGGCCATCCGGGACAACTGCCCGGAGGAATACTTCACGATCCTGATGCGCCGCTTCATGATGCGGATCGCCGAACGGATCGCCAAGGACCACGGCTGCGGCTGCCTCATCACCGGCGAGAATCTGGGCCAGGTGGCGTCGCAGACCATGGAGGCCATGGCCGTGACCCACGCGGTGGTCGACCTGCCGGTGTTCCATCCGCTCATTGGCATGGATAAGGAGGAGATCGTGACCATCGCCCGCAAGATCGGCACGATGGACACCTCGATCCTGCCCTATGAGGACTGCTGCACGGTGTTCACGCCGAAGCACCCCAAGACCAAGCCGAAAAAGGCCGCGGTCGAGCAGGTGGAGTCGCGTTTGGATGTCGAGGGCCTGATCGAACGGGCGCTTGCAAATACAGAGCTTGTGAAGGTGCGCTATCATGGATAAGACAAAGCTGTTACTGCAAAAGCTGATCGCCAAGGGCATGACCCTCGCCACCGCGGAGTCCTGCACCGGCGGTCTTCTGGGCAAGAAAATCACCGATCTCTCCGGCAGCTCGGCTGCGTATCTCGGCGGCGTCATCAGCTACTGCAACGACGTCAAGCAGCGGATCCTGGACGTCTCGGAGGAGGACCTGGACGCCTTCGGCGCGGTCTCCGAGCCCACGGCCTGGCAGATGGCCGAGGGCGTGCGCAAGCTCCTGGGGGCAAACCTCGGCGTGGGCATCACCGGCATCGCCGGGCCCAACAGCGACGAGACGAACAAGCCCGTGGGCCTGGTGTTCATCGGCGTGTCGAACGGCCAGACCATCCTGGTCCGGGAATACCACTTCCTCGGCGACCGCGCGGCCGTCCGCGAACACGCCTGCGCCGAAGCGGTGGACCTCCTGCTCGGCCTTGTGGGAAAATAAAGCTGTAAAAAACCGCGCGCTGCAATTGCAGCACGCGGTTTTTTGTTTGGCAGAGAATTACTTGCCCATGTTCATCTGGGCGGCGACTTCGGCGGCGAAGTCTTCGACCTTCTTCTCAATGCCCTCGCCCTTCTCGAAGCGAACGGCGTCAACGAACTTGACGCTGCCGCCGAGCGCCTTGGCGGCGGAGGCGATGTACTGCTCGACGGTCATGGAGCCGTCCTTGACGAAGCTCTGCTGCAGCAGGCAGTTCTCTTCATAGAACTTGTTGATCTTGCCGGCAGCGATCTTCTCCTTGACCTGAGCGGGCTTGGAGGCCATCTTGGGATCGTTGTCCATCAGGGCAACCTGGATCTTCTTCTCTTCTTCCAGGACGGAAGCGGGCACAAGGCTCTTGTCCCAGAAACGGGGGTTCATCGCAGCGATCTGCATGGCGACGTCCTTGCCGATGGCGGTGGCGTCGATGCCGCCCTCCACAGCCAGGTTCACCAGAACGCCGATGGTGCCGCCGGCATGGACGTAGGACACGGAGGTGTTCTGGTCGAAGCGGGCGAAGCGGCGGATCTGCAGATTCTCACCGATGGACATGACCTTCTCGGGAAGGACTTCTTCCACGGACAGGCCGGCGCCGGGGAACGGGCACTTCTTGAGCGCGTCCACATCGGCGGGGTTGGACTCGAGAACGACCTGGGCGATGCCCTTGACGAACTCGACGAACGGAGCGGACTTTGCGCAGAAGTCGGTCTCGCAGTTGACCTCGACCACAGCGCCGACACCGTTCTCGACGGTGGCGTAAGCCATGCCCTCGGCAGCGATACGGCCGGCCTTCTTGGCGGCCTTGGCCAGACCCTTCTCACGGAGCCATTCGATGGCCTTTTCCATGTCGCCGTCGCACTCGGTGAGGGCCTTCTTGCAATCCATCATACCCACGTTGGTTCTCTCACGCAGGGTTTTCACATCAGCAGCGGTAAATGCCATTGTTTTTAATCTCCTTATGATTTGTATGTCATTTTGAGGAGCGAAGCGACGAAGAATCTGTTTCCCGAGGCGGGCGGGATTCTTCGCTTCGCTCCGAATGACAGGGTCGTGGTCTTATTCTTCGACAGGGGCGGCCTCGTCGCTCATCTCGAGCTGCTCGCCCTGCTTGCCCTCGGTCACGGCCGCGGCCATGGTGGAGGCGATCAGGCGGATGGCGCGGATGGCGTCGTCGTTGCCGGGGATGACATAGTCGATCTCGTCGGGATCGCAGTTGGTGTCAACGATGGCGACGATGGGGATGTGCAGCTTTCTGGCTTCGGCGATGGCGTTGCGCTCCTTGCGGGGGTCAACGATGAACAGAGCGCCGGGAAGACGCTTCATTTCCTTCACGCCGCCCAGGTACTTCTCGAGCTTCTCGATCTCGCCCTGGTGCTTGATGACTTCCTTCTTGGGGAGCATCGCGAAGGTGCCGTCGGCTTCCATCTTGCGCAGCTGGGCAAGACGGTCGATCCGGGTACGCATGGTCTTGAAGTTGGTCAGCATGCCGCCCAGCCAACGGGCGTTGACATAGTACTGGCCGACCTTCTCGGCTTCTTCCTTGATGGCGTCCTGCGCCTGCTTCTTGGTGCCGACGAACAGGATGCTCTGGCCGTTCTCAGCCAGCTCACGGACGAAAGCATAAGCCTCTTCGAGCTTCTTCACGGTCTTCTGCAGGTCAATGATGTAGATACCGTTGCGCTCCGTGTAGATGTACGGAGCCATTTTGGGGTTCCAGCGGCGGGTCTGGTGGCCGAAATGCACGCCAGCTTCCAGCAGCTGCTTCATGGATACGACTGCCATTTTGTTATTCTCCTTTTTTGTTGTTCCTCCACCCCGATCATCTTTTCCTGCCACCGTTGGCTTCCGTTTGCTCTGCAGGGACGAGCCGTGCTCGTCCGGACAAGCAAGGCTTGTCCCTACAACAGACCAATACGCCTTAGGCACCGGCGGGAAAATCCCCGGGTGTGTGAGTTCAAATGTCACGGGTCTTGGCCCATGCCGAAACATTATATCTGAATTGTTCCCAGGAATCAAGTATTTTTTTCAGATTTTTCAAAGTTTTTTGCGCAAAAAACAGCGGCAGGGCGCTGGCCCTGCCGCTGGCTTCGTGTTTATTTGAATGTATCGGCGGTGATGTTGTCCAGATCGACGTTTTTGGTCTCCTTGACCTTGGTCATCAGCACCAGCAGGGACAGGGCCATGAAGGGAAGGCAGACGATGAGGAACAGCAGGTCCATCGAGATGAAGTTCTGGCAGACGATGAACAGCGCCTGGCCGATGAACATGCCGGAGCCGATCAGCACCGAGATCGTGCCCATGACCGACGAGCGCATGCCGGAGGGGGAGGACTCGGCCGGCATGGTGAGGATCAGCGTGTCGGACATCGACCACAGACCGCCGATGGAGCATCCGTAGAAGATGCCGGCGGCGACCGGGCCCCAGCCGAGCCGGCAGGCGAGCACGAACAGCAAAAGCCCCACGAGCGCCAGGCCGCCCAGCAGCAGGCAGACCTTTTTCCGGCCCATCCGGTCGGAGAAGAAGCCGCTTAAGATCGTGACCACGCCGTTGACCAGCGGGTAGATGATGAGCGCCGTGGAAACCATGTCCGTGGACATGGCGCCCTCGAGGACGGTTGCATAATAAGAGGTATAGAAGGTGGTTGCAAAGAACAGGAAGCCCGCGATCAGGATCCAGCGCAGCTGCTTGTTCACAAAGATGAACTTGAGCGCCTTGAACACGCCGCCCTCCTCGGCGGTGCCGGATTTGGCGTCCTCGGCGGCGCGGGCCTGGCGCTGCTCGGGGCTCAGGGAGAGGAAGGCGCGCCGCTGCTCCAAAAAGACCGGGGTCTCGCGCATGAGGAAGTAGCAGCCGCCGCCCACGACCAGGGCCACGATCACCGGAATGAGGTAGACCATGCGCCAGCTGCCGGGCTCGGTCTCGCGCAGAAACAGCCGCGAGAGCACGCCGATCAGCGAGACGCTGATGAGCGCGATGCCCTTGGCCACAAAGCTGTAGGTGGCGCGCTTTTCCTTGGGCGCGGTCTCCATGATATAGAGCACCTGCATGTCGTTGGGCGTGAAGAACATCATAAAGAGCATGCCCAGGATGTACTGCACCACGCTGCGGCTGGTCATCACGATCAGCATACCCAGGCCCATGCCAACGGTGTTGATCATGAGGAAGACCCGGCGGCCGTATTTGTCCGACAGCGCTTTGTAGAACGGCGTGATGATCAGAAACAGGTTCGAAGCCACGGTCCAGGGGGCCACGGTGTTGATGGCGGCCTTGTACTCCGGGCCGCTGACGCTGCGCGAGCCGATGGAGAACAGGTCAAAGAGCACATAGGGCTGCATGGCGGAGTTCATGTTTGAGGTGATCTCGTCCACAATGTAGATGACGGTGAGCACGATCATCGCGAAGAGCAGATAATACGCGCCCTTGGGCCTTGCGGCCTCGAGATTCAGCCGGGCGAGCTCCTTTTGCTCCTTTTCCCGGTTCGGGGTCCTGGTTTTCAAGCAGAATGCCTCCTTTTGGATGATTGGATCGAGAGTTTAGGGATCAGGGATCAGGGATCAGGGATCAGGGATCAGGGGTCAGGGATCAGGGATCAGGGATCAGGGATCAGGGATCAGGGGTCAGGGATCAGGGATCAGGGATCAGGGATCAGGGGTCAGGGATCAGGGATCAGGGATCAGGGATCAGGGATCAGGGGTCAGGGGTTAGGGGTTAGGGGTCAGGGGTTATGGATCGGGGCTGGAGTTTTCATAGCTTTCAATATGGAAAAGAAATGGCTCTACGTAACCAGGCTGAATTAAGACATTTCAAATTCATTTTCAAATGTCAATTTGAAAATACATCCCCTGATCCCTGATCCCTGACACCTGATCCCTCTCTGACCGATATCTGCGCACGACGGAACAGATACGATGGTAAATAGATTATACTGCATATCAACCGGAAATGCAATCAGGGAATTTCGTGGTCAGTGGTACAGGAATTTCGTGGTCAGTGGTCAGTGATTTTGGGCGGGTAAAAAACACCCAAATCTGTTTGTCCAATTTTTCACATGTTTGTGGGCTTTTCCAATTTCTTTCAAACTGCCTTGACAGGAGCGAAACTTTCTGATAAAGTTGCACACGATAAGTCTTCAAGGCGGGATACAACGGCCGAAAAGACCGTGCATATCGCTGAAAAAACGTACCCGTCCGACAGACAGGGTACGTTTTTCCTTTTTGAGCTGCCCGCCCGCCCCGGAGCTTATCCGAAAAACTGAAAGAGAGGGATACCCCATGAAACTCATCTACGGCATCAAGGACAAACCCAAATTCTCCCAGCGGATCGTATTCGCATTCCAGCAGCTGCTGGCCATTATGGCGGCTACGCTTGCCGTGCCCGCAGTCATCAACGGCGCGATGGGCGTGGATATGAGCCCTGCCGCGGCCCTGTTCGGCGCCGGTGTCGGCACCATCGTTTATCTGCTGTTCACCCGCTCCAAGAGCCCCGTGTTTCTTGGCTCTTCCTTTGCTTTTATCGGTTCTATGTGCTCTGCCTTTGCCGGCGCTGCGACAGTCGGACTTGGCTATCTGGGTCTGATCATCGGCGCTGTTCTGGCGGGGCTTGTTTATGTTGTGCTGGCGATCTTCGCCAAGACCCTGGGTACCGACTGGATCAATAAGCTGATGCCCCCCGTGGTCATCGGCCCCACGGTCGCCATCATCGGTCTGTCGCTGGCGCCCAACGCGGTCTCCGACCTGCTCAGAAGCACCGGCAGCGAGACCGGCTCCGTCTATGTCTGCCTGGTCTGCGGCCTTGTGACCCTGTTCACCACCGTGCTGGTTGCCACCTACGCCAAGAAGATGGCCCGGCTCATCCCCTTCATCATCGGCATCCTCGCGGGCTATGCCTGCGCCTGCGTGTTCTACCTGGTCGGCAGCGCCTCCGGCAACGAGGCCCTCAAGGTCATCAGCTTCCAGCCTTTCGTGGACTGCTTCTCCGCGATCAGCCTGAAATCCTTCCTGAGCATCCCGCAGTTCACCTTCATGCGCGGCCTGGGCAGCTTCGGTGAGCTGAACGCCGCCTACTTCATCACCCTGACCACCGCCTATGTGCCGGTGGCCTTCGTGGTCTTCGCCGAGCACCTGGCTGACCACAAGAACCTGTCCTCCATCGTCGAGCAGGACCTGCTCAAGGATCCCGGCCTGCACCGCACCCTGCTGGGCGACGGCATCGGCTCCATCGCGGGCGCCATCTTCGGCGGCTGCCCCAACACCACCTACGGCGAATCCATCGGCTGCGTGGCCATCACCGGCAACGCCTCCATCGTGACCATCTGGTATGCCGCGGTGATGTGCATCCTGGTCTCCTTCCTGTCCCCGTTCATCGCCTTCCTGCAGTCCATCCCGGCCTGCGTCATGGGCGGCGTGTGCATCGCGCTCTACGGCTTCATCGCAGTCTCCGGCCTGAAGATGCTGCAGCAGGTCGACCTCAATGAAAACCGCAACCTCTTCACCGCCTCCGTCATCCTGATCACCGGCGTCGGCGGCATGATCCTGCAGATCGGCGCGGTCGAGATCCGCACCGTGGCCTGCGCGCTGATCCTCGGCATCATCACCAACACCATCCTGCGCGGCAAGGAAAAGGCCAAGGCCGGCAAAAACGGCAGCAAGAACAAGAAGAGGAAGTCCAAGAGATGAGCGATTCCGAGCTGAAATGGATCACCACCGCGCGCAGGCCGCTGCTGCACACGCCGGTCTATGACGTGATCGGTCAGACAGAAACGGCGGCCAATGGCGTCACGGGCGAGTATGTCGCCATCGAGGCGCCCGACTGGGTCATGACGATCCCGGTATACCGGGGAAAGTTCGTCATGGTGCGCCAGTGGCGTCACGGTGAGGACCGGCTCACGGTGGAATTTCCCGGCGGCGTGGCCGACGGGGGAGAGGACCCGGCCGAGACGGCAAAGCGCGAGCTCTTTGAGGAGACCGGCTTCCGGGCAGGCAAGATCACCCACCTGGGCACGGTCAGCCCGAACCCGGCGCTGTTTAAGAACCACTTCCACTGCTATCTGGCCGAGGACCTCGAGCCCACAGGCACCCAGCACCTGGACGCCGACGAGCTGCTGCGCTATGAGCTTTGGCCCATCGACGAGGTCATCGCCGCCTACGGCAGCGACCAGATGACCCACGCCCTCATGGGCACGGCCCTGGCGTTCTATTTGCGGAAGCAGAGATAAAAATTGCGAATCATTTGCAAATTGATACTTGACAAACCACTGGGGCGTCGGTATACTGATTTGCAAATGATTCGCAAATTTTTTCTTTGAGGCGAGAACATGACGAAATATGCAACCAGGCAGCGCAAGGCGCTGCTGCAATATCTGCACAGCCACGCAGACGAACAGCTGACGGCCAGGCAGATCGGCGAGGCGCTCTCCGGCGAGGAGATCTCTGCCTCCGCGGTCTACCGCAATCTGGCTGCGCTCGAGCAGGCCGGCCAGGTGCGCCGGCTCAGCAAGAGCGGGGCGCGGGAGATTTTCTTTCAGTACGCCGGCGCCGAGCACTGCAGGGACTGCCTGCACCTAAGCTGCAAAAAATGCGGCAAGACCATCCACATGGACGCAGATGAGGCCGAGCGGCTGATCCAGAGCGTCGCCATCTGCGACAAGTTCAAGATCGACAAGACCGACACGGTCCTCTACGGCGTGTGCGGCGAGTGCCAGCAGGGGAAGGAGGCACAGAAATGAAAAAGATCATTTGCCTGCTTCTGACCGTCTGCCTGCTGGCCGCCCTGCTGACCGGCTGCGCCACCGACACGGGCCGCAGCGGAAAGCGATCTCTGGTGGTCACGATCTTCCCCGTTGCCGACTGGATCTGGCATGTGCTGGGCAGCCAGGCCGAAAACTGGGAGATCACCGTCCTGCTCGACAACGGCGCGGACCTGCACAACTACCAGCCCACCGCGGAGGACATGGTCACGATCGCCGGCTGCGACCTGTTTGTCTGCGTCGGCGGCCTGTCTGACCGCTGGGTCGACGACGCGCTGAAAAACGAGGGCAACCCCGACCGGACCGTGGTCCGCCTGCTCGACGAGCTGGGCAGCGCCGCCAAGGTCGAGGAGCTCGTGGAGGGCATGGAGCCCGAGGCGGAAGCAGAGGAAGAGGAGGCGCCCGAGATCGACGAGCACATCTGGCTCTCGCTCAAAAACGCCGAGGTCCTCTGCGGCGTTCTGGCAGACAAGCTCTCCGAGCTGGACCCCGAGCACGCGGCGACCTATGCCGCTTCCGCCGACAGCTATATCGCGCAGCTGCGCGCGCTGGACGAGCAATACGCCGAGATGGCGGCCTCCGCCCGGCACGACACCGTCGTCTGCGCCGACCGCTTCCCGTTCCGCTATCTGATGGACGACTACAATATAAAATATTACGCGGCCTTCGCGGGCTGCTCGGCCGAGGTCGAGGCCAGCTTCGAGACCGTGGTCTTCCTGGCAAACAAGGTCGACGAGCTGGACCTGCAGTGCGTCATCCAGACTGAGACCGCCGACGGAAAGCTCGCCCACACAGTGCTCGACGCAGCGCAGAGCCGCGAGCAGGACGTGATCTTCACGCTCGATTCCATGCAGTCCGGAGATTTCCAGTACAGCGCGCAGCGGGACATCGGCCTGATGCTGTTCTATCCGGATTATCTGTCCATCATGGAGAGCAATCTCACCACACTGCGCAACGCGCTCAATGCAGGAGAATGATATGGCATTACTGACCTGTGACAATCTGACCCTCGGCTATGAGGGCAAGGAGGTCCTCGAGGGCCTGTCCTTTACCGTGCAGGCAGGGGACTATCTCTGCATCCTCGGCGAAAACGGCTCGGGCAAATCCACGCTCATGAAGGCGATCCTCGGCCTCATTTCCCCGATGAAGGGCAAAATTCAGACCGGCGAGGGCCTCAAGCACAGCCAGATCGGGTATCTGCCCCAGCAGACGCTGGTGCAGCGGGACTTTCCGGCCTCGGTGCGCGAGATCGTGCGCTCCGGCTGCCAGGGGCGGATGGGCCTGCGGCCCTTCTATACCCCGGCGGAAAAGGCCCTGGCTGACCGGAACATGGCGCGCATGGGCATCACGAAGCTCCAGAACCGCTGCTACCGGGAGCTCTCCGGCGGCCAGCAGCAGCGCGTGCTGCTGGCAAGGGCGCTGTGCGCCACGCAGAAGCTGCTGCTGCTCGACGAGCCGGTCTCCGGCCTCGACCCGATGGTCACGGCGGAGCTCTACAGCCTCATCCGCGACCTCAACGAGAACGACGGCATCACCGTCATCATGATCTCTCACGACCTGCGCGCGGCGGTGAACTCGGCCAGCCACATTCTGCACATCGGCGCGCAGACCTGGTTCGGCACCCGGGACGAATTTTTGGGCAGCCCGCTCTTCCGGGCGCTGACCGCCAGAGAGGAGGAGGGTGCATGATGGCGCTTTGGACGAAGTTTGTCGACTACCTCAACTACCCCTTTGTGCGCTACGCGCTGATCGTGGGCATCCTGATCGCGCTCTGCTCCTCGCTTCTGGGCGTGACGCTGGTGCTCAAGCGCTTTTCCTTCATCGGCGACGGCCTGTCGCACGTGGCCTTCGGCGCGCTGGCGATCGCCTCGGTCCTGGGCCTGAGCAACGAGATGCTCCTGGTGCTGCCGATCACGGTCGTCTGCGCGATTTTGCTGCTGCGCACCGGGCAGAACGCCAAAATCAAGGGCGACGCCGCGATCGCGATGATCTCGGTGGGGGCCCTGGCCGTGGGCTATCTGCTCATGAACGTGTTTTCCGCCTCGTCCAATATCTCCGGCGACGTGTGCACCACGCTCTTCGGCGCGACCTCGATCCTGACGCTCTCCGTCGTGGAGGTCTGGCTGTGCATCGTGCTCTCTGTGGTGGTGCTGGCGGTATTTGTGCTCTTTTACCACAAAATTTTTGCCGTGACCTTCGATGAGAGCTTTGCCAAGGCCGCCGGAACGCCGGTGGCGGTCTACAATCTGCTGCTGGCCGTCATCATTGCGGTCATTATCGTGCTGGCCATGAACCTGGTCGGCTCGCTGCTCATCTCCGCGCTCGTGATCTTCCCGGCCCTGTCCGCCATGCGGGTGTTCAAGAGCTTCCGGGCCGTCACGATCTGCGCCGGCATCCTCTCGGTCGTCTGCGCGGCCGTGGGCCTCATCACCGCGATCCTGGCCGGCACGCCGGTCGGATCGACGATCGTGGTGGTGGATATCATCGCCTTTGCCCTGTTTACCCTGATCGGCCGC
>CADBKF010000044.1 GCA_902795195.1 Oscillospiraceae bacterium | reverse complement strand
CTGAGGGTCCACCTGTTCCCATCCCGAACACAGAAGTTAAGCTCAGGACCGCCGACGATAGTTGCCTCTTTTGGCTGTGAAAATAGGTAATGCCAACACGAAAAACCGTCATCCGAAAGGATGGCGGTTTTTGATTTTTTACAGAATATAAACATGTGGCGATACGATACCCTTTGCGTGCTGCCTGCTTTACGGGCCGTCGAGGACGCCGGCCCCTACGGGCGCGGGGCGTTCGGACGGGTGACCCGTCCGCTACGGGTGCATTCCGCGTCGGCGGACGAGCGAGGCTCGTTCCAACGTTTTACTGTTGCCTGTCACCTCTTGCGTACTGCCTGCTTTACGGGCCGTCGGGACGCCGGCCCCTACGGGCGCGGGGCGTTCGGACGGGTAACCCGTCCGCTACGGATGCATTCCGCGTCGGCGGACGAGCGAGGCTCGTCCCTACGTTCTCCTATTGCCTATTGCCTGTTCCCTATTGCCTTAACACTTTCCACTGTCTACTCGCTCCTCACTCCTCGCTCCTCACTCCTCGTTCCTCGCTCCACTCTCCTGACCCCTAACCCCTGAATCCTGACCCCTACAAATCCTTCGGCAGCTCAATGTAGAACTCCACCAGGGATTCGCCGGCTTCTGTGAGGTTGCGGAAGCCGTAGGGCTCGCCGAGACGCTCCATGTTGCCCTTGACGATGCTCAGGCCCAGGCCGGCCTCGCCGTGGTCGCGGCTTCTGGCATAGCTGCCGCGGTGGAGCTTGTCCCAGATGCGGGTCGCCTCGTCGCCGGTGATCGGCGCGCTGCTGTTGGCGATCCGGAAAACAGCGCGGCTGCCCTTCTGCTCGGTGACGATGCGCAGGCGCGTGCCGCCGTTCATGTGATAGATACTGTTCTGCACGTAATTGATGACCACCTGGCGGATGCTCTCGTAGTCGGAGAACACCGGCAGCGGCACGGCCAGCGAGGTTTCCGGGCGGATGCCCTCCTTTTCGATCTCGAGCTGGAAGCTCTCGAGCACCTCCTGGACCAGCTCGGTCAGGTCGAAGCTGGAAAATTCCGGCAGGCTCTCGTCGGCCTCCAGCCGGCCCAGGGCCAACAGCTTGGAGACGATGTCCTGCATGTGGGCGCTCTCCTGGAGGATGATCTCGGCGTAGCGCTGCTGCTGGGCCTCGGTCCGGGCGACGCCCTCAGTCAGGCCCTCGGCGTAGCCGGAGATGATCGCGATCGGCGTTTTGAGGTCGTGGGAGAGGTTGTTGAGCAGATCGATGCTCATGCGGCGCTGCCGCGCGGCAACATCCAGCTCCCGACTGAGCGCCTCGTTCGTCTGCCGCAGCTGCAGAATGTGGCTCTGCAGCTGGTCGGACAGCGTGTTGGTGGAGCTCGAGAGCGCGTCAAATTCCCGCGTGATCGCCGGCGGGCAGCGGGAGGAGAAGTCCAGCTTTGCCAGCTTCCCGGCGGTGCGGACGATGGCCCGGGAAGTCTTTGTGAGCCTGGCGTAATAGAACAGGATCAGAACCAGGCCCAGCGCCCAGCAACTGAGCGAGATGATGACGGCAAAGCGCCCGGCCAGGGACATCGCCTCGTTGACCGAGGCGACCTCGAGCCAGAGCGAATAGTATCTGCCGCTGTGCAGGCCGCTCAGGAGCAGCGCCTTGCTGTTGAGCGGCAGGCCACTGACCCTGCGCTCCCAGTTGTCCGCCGCGAAGAAGGAGCCGTCCTCGCCGTCCAGCACGCGGTTGACGGCGAGCACCAGCGCCGAAGCAAGCTCCTGCTCCGGCCGGGCATTGTCCGGACCCTGGGGCTCCTGCGGCGGCAGAACATCCTGGGGCGGCAGGAAATTGCCGAGGCGGCCGCCCTTGCGGAAGAGCGGATCTGCGTAGCTGATCTCCCCGACGCGCTCATCCACCACGAGCATGCGCACGTCGGTCTGCAGCGAGCGGATGTAGTCGCTGTCAAAATCCGCAGCGATCAGCTCCTCCTCGATCCGCAGCAGCTCGTTTTGCAGAGATTTCATATAGTAGGGCTCCACGACCACGCGGTAGGCGACGATGGTCAGCACCGTGGAGAGCAGCAGCAGAAGCGTAGAAAAGCCGGCGATCAGTAAGACCAGTCCCGGCTTTTTTCTTGTTTTCTGCGCCGCGCTCATGCGCGGTACTCCAATATGTAGCCCCGGCCGCGCACGGTGCGGATGAGCTCGCCCGAGTCGCCCAGCTTCATGCGCAGATTTTTGACGTGCGTGTCCACGGTGCGGGCATCGCCGAAGAAATCGGTGTTCCACACCGCGTGCAGGATCTGCTCGCGGGTCTTGGCGATGTTCCGGTTCTGGGCCAGGTAGCACAGAAGGTCGTACTCCTTGGGCGTGAGCGCCAGGCGTTCGCCGTCCAGCAGCGCGCAGTTGGCGCTCAAATCCAGCGTCAGCGCGCCGAGCTCGAGCTGCTCGTTGGGCATGGAGGTGCGCTTGAGCAGCGCCTTGACCCGCGCCATGAAGGGCCGCATCCGGATGGGCTTGGAGACATAGTCGTCCGCCCCGCAGTGGAAGCCGGCCAGCTCCGACTGCTCGTCGTCGCGCGCGGTGACGATCAGCACCGGCACCGAGGAGAAATCGCGGATCTTTTTGCAGGCCTCGATGCCGTTCATGACCGGCATCATGAGGTCCAGGATGACCAGGGCCACGTCGCTGTTTTCGCGCAGCAGCTGCACGGCCTGGGCGCCGTTGGCGGCCTCGAGCACCTCGTAGCCCTCGTGCTCGAGGAAATCGCGGGTGATCATCCGCCAGCGTTCTTCGTCGTCAGTCAGCAGAATTCGTATTGCCATGGGGTTCCTCCGTTTCTTGGGGTGCTTCCCTCGGGTACAGGATGAGCTCGCAGCGGTGGATGGGGGTGCCGAGGGCGTAGAATTTTTCTTCGTAGCCGGTCATGATGCCGACCGGGCCGTCCTTGTGCAGATCGTCGGTGACGTTTTTGACCTCGATCCCGCAGGCGGCAAATTCCTCGAGCGACCACTGAAAGAGCTTTTCGTTGTCGGTCTTGAAGTGGAGCTCGCCGCCGGGCTTGACCACCACGCGGTATTTGTCCAGAAACGTATGGTAGGTGAGCCGGCGCTTGGCGTTTTTGCTGCGGGGCCAGGGGTCGCAGAAGTTCAGGTAGATGCGGTCGATCTCGCCGGGGGCGAAGAAGGTCTCGATCTCGGCGGCGTCCATGGAGATGAAGTAGACGTTGCGAAGGCCCATCGAGATGGCCTTTTCCATGGCCAGCACGAGCGCCTCCTTGACCTTTTCCACGGCGATGAGCAGCACGTCGGGCTCGGCAGCGGCGGTTTCGACGGTGAATTTTCCCTTGCCGCAGCCGATCTCGACCCGCAGCTCCTTTGCCCCGGGCAGCAGCTCCAGCCATTTGCCCTGATGGGCCTCCGGGTCCCGGATCCAGACCGAGCTGCAGGCCTCCATGCGAGGCTCGAGGTTGTTGCGTTTTCTCATTCTCATATTCATTACCTCTTTTGAGTGGAAAGTGGATAGTGGACAGTGGACAGTTTCGGTATCCCTTCGGGATGAATTGAATTGATATTTCAAATCAGAGATTTGAAATATTCCATAACTTTCCACTTTCCACTGTCAACTGTCAACTTATTTCATCGGCAGTTTCACAGTGAACGTGATGCAGTCCTTTCCGGAATACGCTGCCGTGAGCGTGCCGCGGTGCGCGGTGGCGATGGCCTGGGCGGCGGACAGGCCGATGCCGTAGCCGCCGGCCGTCTGCGTGCGGGCCTCGTCGGCCCGGTAGAAGCGGTCAAAGAGCTTCTCCGGCGCGCAGTCGGGCAGCGCGTCGCAGCGGTTGGCGAGCGTCAGGCTCGCCCATTTTTCGCCCTTTTCCAGGCGCAGCTGCAGCACGCTCCCCTCGCTGGCGTACTTGACCGCGTTGTCCATCAGGATGGAGACCAGCCGCGCCAGCAGCGCGCGGTCGCCCTTGAGCGTGAGCTCCGGGGCGATCTCGGCGCTTAGCTGCAGGCCGCGCAGCTCCATCGGCGCCTGGAAGCTCTCGGCGGTGGTGCGCACGAGCTCAGAGAAGGAAAAGAGCGTGGCGGTCTCGGCGGTGCGGCTCTCGTCGGCCTTGGCCAGGGTCAGAAGATCCTGCATGAGGCCGGAGAGCCTTGCCACCTGGCCGCGGATGTTCTTGGTGTATTTGTTCTCGCCGGTGCGCAGCTCCATCGCCTCGGTGTTGGCCTGGATGATGGCCAGCGGGGTTTTGATCTCGTGCCCGGCGTCGGTCACGAAGCGGCGCTGCTTTTCCATGTTCTCGGCGATCGGCCGGATCGCCTTCTTTGAGAGCAGCACCACCAGAAGCAGCATCAGCCCCCAGGCAGCCGCGCCCAGCAGCAGCGAGAGCAGCACGACCCGCAGCACCGCGCCGGTCTGGCTGCCGGTGCTGAGAAAGACATAGGTCGTCGTCCCGGCGGGATCGGTCTCGGCGCGGTAGAGGTAGCCCTCGGCCCTGCCCTCGGTCTGTCCGGCGTCCCGGCAGGCGGAAGCCAGCGAGATCGCGTCTTCCTCGCTCACATCGGCGATGCGGCTGACGTCGGCATAGCTGGTTCCGCTTGATAGAAAGCGCACGGTGAAGTAGATCGCCGAGCGCGCGTCGTTGACCGTGAGCTGCCCGGAAAACAGGCCGCCGCGCTCCATGACCTCCTCCAGCTCCTGCCGCTCCTCGCCGGAAAAGTTTTCCAGATCGAAGCGTGCCTGGCCGGCGTCGTCCCAGGCGGGCGGCTCCAGGCTGTCGGGGGCCCATTCGCCGTCCGGGCTTGCCGGATCGCCGAACGCGGGCGGCTGGAAGCGGCCGCGGTTTGCCTCGTTGCGCACCAGGATCTGCAGCAGCCGCTGCGACTCGTTGGCGCTCGACAGGGCGTTGAAGATGTTCAGCCCGCCCAGCAGCAGCACCAGCAGCACCGTGACCGCGATCATCGCGGTCACGATGAATTTTTTTTGCAGCGTCCGGGTCATGGCTGGACCTCCAGCGTGTAGCCGATGCCGCGCTTGGCCTTGATCTGCACGTCGGCGCCAAGGCCGGCCAGCCGCTTGCGCAGATAGCTCAGGTAGACCCACACCACGCCGACGTCGGCGTCGGTGTCATAGCCCCAGACCTTGACCAGAATGTCCTCGGTGGACAGGAAAATGCCCTTGTTGAGCAGCAGCAGCTCGAGGATCTGGTATTCCAGCTTCGGCAGCAGCTCGCTTTTGCCGCCCACCGTGAGCTCGTAGCTCTGCTGGTTGAGGCTCAGGTTGCCCAGCGTCAGCAGGTTCGGCGTGAAGCTCTCGCGGCGGCGCAGCATGGCGCGGATGCGGGCGAGCAGCTCGCCCATGGCGAAGGGCTTGGGCAGGTAGTCGTCTGCGCCGAGGTCCAGGCCGGTGATGCGGTCCTCGATCTCGGATTTGGCCGTCAGCAGCAGCACGGGGGTCTGGATGCCCTTTGCGCGCAGCGCCTGCAGGACCTCGAGGCCGTTCTTTTTCGGCATCATGATGTCCAGAATGATCGCGTCATAGTCTCCCATTTCGGCGTAGTCCAGCGCGTCCTGCCCGTCGAAGACGGCGTCGACTGTATATTTATGAAAGGTGAGGATGTCGACCACAGCCTCGGAAAGGCTGCGTTCGTCCTCGGCATAGAGCAGCTTCATAGCATACACCTCCGTTTTTACGGTCATGCTATCCTCTTTACCTTAATATAACATTAAATCCCGGATTATTCAACGGTTATTTGTGCCGCCGGCCAACATGCGGAAAATATCACATATCCATGCGCTGTGATTATCACCAAAATCGGGCAGAGCTTTTTTGACAGAGTGACGAAAAAGCGATATTCAGAATGAAACCATGGAAATTCACTGGAATTTATGCTAAAATACAGTTAACTCTATAAGTGTCTCTATGTCCTGTGGGCACTTGTAAAGAAAAACTTGAAGGAGGATGTTCTATGAAGAAGCATCTGACGAGAGCCTTTGCCGCGCTGCTGGTGTTGGCAATGGTGCTCACCATGCTCCCCGCGATGGCGTTTGCCACCGAACCGGGCGAGGGCGCGTCGTTCTTCAACGGCCTGCCCACCGACGGGAGCTACGGCACCATCTACTCCTGCGGCGAGGGCTACAGCTATGTCATCGGCTACGACATCGGCGAGGGCAACGCCCCCGCGCTGGCCGTGGAGAAGACCGAGGACGGCGAGGCCATCAAGGCCCTGCCCGACGGCGCCATGGTCATCAAATTCGTGCAGACCGGCGACGACTGGTATTTCCAGGTTGGCAACAAGTACCTTGTCCTGAAGGACATCGACGCGAGCAACAAGGAAAAGCTGGTGCTTTCCGACACCGCGGAGGCCGGCGCAAAATGGAGCATTCTGCCCGACGTGACCGGTGCGGCCGGCGTCTATCAGATCATGAACGCCGAGTACAAGTGGAACGGCAGATCCGACGTCTACCTCGAGCAGTACAACGGACAGAAGTTCTGCGGCTACTCCAAGTGGAAGGACACCACCACCGACAACATCAAGCACTATCAGTTCCGCTTCCTGACCTGCTCGGCGGACCCCGACGGCCGCGTGGGTGAGCGGGTCGCTGCAGCGGGCAAGCCCGAAAACGGCGACAAGGTCGTCATCTACAACGAAGCTGCCCACGGCGTGTTCGGCCAGCAGACCGGACCCGAGGCGCCCAAGCAGAATCTGCTTGTGGCTGCGGCAAATCTCAACAGCGACGGCACCCTGTCCTATGACAAGATCAGCGACGGCGGCCTCATCTTTGATGTGACCGTCTCCGGCAATTACTACACCTTCAAGACCGGCGAGAAGTACCTGGCCATGACCGAGAACTACACCAACGACCAGGGCAAAACCGCCAACGACGAGAGCCTGATCCTGGTGGACGCCGAGAGCGACTACACCCAGTGGACCCTGTCCGAGATCAACGGCGGCTGGCTCATCAAGAACAAGACCGCCGTCTGGGGCTCCAACGGCATCGTCATTGAGTTCTTCGGCGATCTGTTCTGCGGCTACTCCTACTATGCCGGCGACGACGGCAAGTACGCCATGAACTTCTACAAGATCGACGACAAGTACGGCACCGGCTACGTGGTCAATCCGGCGATCACGCTCGATGCGCCCACGCCCGCCATCGGCACCGACTGCCAGGTGCGCTTCACCGTCGACGATCTCAACGAGCTCAAGGAGCTGCTCTGCAGCTACAGCATCGACGGGGCCGGCGACCAGGAGGCTGTAGCCGAGATGAACGGCAAGGTTGGCACCTTCGTGATCCCGGCTGAGGCGCTCGAGGGCGCTTCGAAGCTGACAGTCAAGGTCTACGCCAAGGACGCGATGGATCTGGAGATTCAGGATCAGAAGACCGTGGACGTCAAGGACGAGCCGCTGATCCTCGAGCTCTTCCCGGCGGCCAATACCGCCACCGGCGACGAGAAGCAGCCCGAGATCGGCGCGCTGATCGCCAACTGCGGCAGCAACCCCACCGTGGAGCTCGAGCTCGACGGCGCGAAGGTCACCCCGACCGTCACCGCCGACAAGGTCAGCTACAAGCCCGCCGCTGCCCTGACCGAGGGCAAGCACAGCGTGGCGCTGACCATCACCCGCACCGACGGCAAGAAGGTGAGCAAGAACTGGTCCTTCTTTGTCGGCCAGAGCGGCGAGACCCTGTACTTCGGCCAGGTCCACGCCCACACCGCGGAGTATTCCGACGGCGCCGGCACCCTGGAGCAGGCCTATGAGCACGCCCACGAGGTGGCGGATCTGGACTACATCATCATTACCGACCACTCCAACTACTTCGACACCACCAAGACCGCGACCTACACCTCTTACTACAACCTCGACTCGCTGACCATGAACGCGGCCGGCACCGTGAGCAAGTGGGAGGAGGCCAGAGCTACCGCCGACTACTACAACAAGCTGTATGACGACTTCATCTGCATCTACGGCTATGAGATGACCTGGTCCGGCGGACCCGGCCACACCAACTCCTTCAACACCTACGGCACCCTGTCGAGAAACAACTCGGTGCTCAACAACAAGACCAACTATGCCGGCATGCTCGCCTACGACGAGAAGATCAGCTTTGCCGACAGGGGCCTGGACGAGACCGGCAAGGCCGAGGCCAAGACCAACCGCTATGCCGAGTACTCCGCCGAGATGAAGGCCGGCAGCCTCGAGATCAAGCGCGTCGGCGAGCCCACCGAGGTCACCGGCGTCAACGCCACCAAGTACATCCCGTTTGACGAGGACGGCAAGAGCGTGCCCGTGGTCTCCCAGTTCAACCACCCCGGCACCACCTTCGGCACCTTCGGCGACTTCATGGGCTTTACCGCCCAGCGCGACGACCAGCTGAACCTGGTCGAGGTCGGCAACGGCGAAGGCAAGGTCGGCGGCTCGAGCTACTTCCCCTCCTACTCCGAGTACGACAAGGCCCTTGGCATGGGCTGGCACCTGGCCCCCACCAACAACCAGGACAACCACAAGGGCAACTGGGGCGACTCCAACACCTGCCGTGACGTCATCCTGACCGACGACTTCTCCGAAATCGGCATCTACCGCGCGCTCGACGCACGCCGCGTCTATGCCACCGAGGACCAGAACCTCGAGATCTACTACGAGCTCAAGGTCGGCGACACCTGGTACAAGCTGGGCGACATCGCCGCAGTCGACGCGGACAACCAGCCCGAGAAGGTCACCGTCAAGGTCTCCGTCAACGATCCGGACAGCGCCGAGAAGATCGGCACCCTGTACGTGATCGGCGCGGCCGGCAAGACCCTCTACAGCACCCCCCTCAACGGCAGCTCCGATGCCAAGGAGTTTGAGCTCGACAACACCGGCGCCTACTACTACATCAAGATCGTCGAGGCCGACGGCGACATCGCCGTGACCGCGCCTGTGTGGACCAGGGAGTCCGTGCCGGCCAACGTGGACGTCAAGACCGACGCCTCCGTGGCCGCCCAGGGCGTGGAGGAGAACGTGCTCGCCACCTTCACCAACGGCTCTGAGACCGAGCCCATGACCATCAAGAGCTACAAGATCGAGGCCGAGGGCAAGGTCATCGAGGAAAAGACCGAGGATGAGATCGTTGCAGCCGGCTCCGTCAAGGAGCTGAAGGTTCCCTTCACCCCCGCTGCGACCAACCCCGAGACCACCAAGACCTACCCCATCAAGGCCACCTTCACCTATGTCTACAAGGACAAGGAGTACACCAACAGCAAGGAGATCACCGAGACCTCTTATCCGCCCAGCCAGATGACCTACATCGGCCTGGATTCCGGCCATAAGAACTTCTACGTCTCCGGCGACTACGCGAACTGCGACACCTCCTTCATCCAGATCTGCGCCGACCACGGCATCATCTGCGAGTACATCAAGGAAGGTGAGATGACCAAGGAGAACCTTGCCAAGTACAAGCTGGTCGTCATCTCCACGCCGCGCATCTCCGAGGAAGTGAGGCCCCCCGTCTTCACCGAGGCAGAGCTTGCCGCGCTGAAGGATTACACCGACAACGGCGGCTCCATCATCAACCTCGGCAAGTCCGACCGCTATGACTACTCCGAGCTCGGCGAGGACGGAAAGGACACCTACAAGTACGCCTCCGCCACGCTGAACAACAGCATCAACGAGGCCATCGGCGCGAACGCGCGCTTCGTCCGCGGCATCGTGGTCGATCCCGAGAAGAAGGCCAACGAGGCCTACCGCATCTACTTCGACGGCGCGGAGCTGCTCAGCCCCGACCATCCCTTCACCAAGGCCATCTTCCGCGCAACCAACGGCGAGTACCAGTGGTACAACGGCACCGGCGTCGTGGTCGAGGAGGGCAAGAACGAGGCCGAGTACCTGGTCCGTCCGTATGACAGCTCCTGGGTTGCCAGCTACAAGGACAACTTCACCGGCTCCGCCTACGAGCCCGACTACGAGAATGACACCGTCATGGCCAAGAAGGGCGAATTCGGCCTGGTCTCCTACGAGAAGCTCGCCGGCGGCGGCTTCCTGGTCTGCGGCGGCGCGGCCTTCATCTCCACCTACGACCTCAAGACCGACACCGAAGCGGCCCAGCAGTATGAGAACTACCAGATGGTCCTCAACATCCTCGAGTACGTGAAGAACGGCAACAAGGTGGACGAGCCTGAGATCACCCCGATCGCCGACGTGCACAAGGGTAAGGTCAACCAGGAATTCACCATCGAGGGCTGGATCACCGCCAACGCCTCCGGCTACGATCAGGACACCGCCTTCTTCGACTGCATCTACGTGCAGGACGAGACCCGCGGCATCAACCTCTTCCCGGTCGCCGGCTACTACTACATCGGCGAAAAGGTCCAGGCGCACGGCGCTGTGACCTACTACTGCGGCGAGATCGAGCTCAACCTCAGCCCGGACCACAACGGCTCGCTCAAGATCGTGGACAACGATCTGAACATCATCGAGCCCGCCAAGGTCTCCTGTAAGGTCGCCATGGCCGACAACAGCATCGGCAACCTGATGCAGATCTCCGGCGTGGTCAAGGACATCCACCGCACCGAGGGCGTGGTCGACTACATCTACGTCGACGACGGCTCCGGCGAGATCGGCTGCCTGTTCATCAACAACTACATCCAGAAGGACTACAAGGGCCTCGACGACATCGAGGTCGGCATGTCCGTCACCGGCGTGGGCATCGGCTCGCGCGACGTGGACGAGAACGACACCACCGGCGGCACCTTCATCAAGCGTCTGCGTGTCAGAAGCAGAGAAGAGATCACCGCCTACTTCGATCCCTGCGCCGCCTTCACCGACGTCAACCGCAACTCCTGGTACCATGAAGGCGTGGACTACGCCATCGCCAACGGCATCATGAACGGTACCACCGCCACGACCTTCGCACCCAACGCCACCATGACCCGCGCCATGCTGGTCACCGTGCTCTACCGCATGGAGGGCGAGCCCGAGGTCACCGGCAAGACCGCCTTCACCGACGTCAAGGCCGGCAGCTACTACGAGAAGCCCGTCATCTGGGCCAACGCCAACGGCATCGTCAACGGCACCTCCGATACGACCTTCTCGCCCAACAGCGCTCTGACCCGTGAGCAGCTGGCTGCGCTGGTTTACCGCTATGCCAACTACAGCCACAAGGACACCTCGGCCCGCGCCGATCTGAGCAAGTTCCCCGACGCCAACCGGACCAGCAACTACGCGGTCGAGCCCATGCAGTGGGCGGTCGCGGCCGGCCTGATCGGCGGCAGCAAGGAGAACGGTGTGGACTACCTGCAGCCCAAGAACAAGACCACCCGCGGCCAGGTGGCGACCATCCTGATGCGCTACGCCAAGATGGACATCGCCGACGCGGACGACATCGTGATCCTCTACACCAACGACGTGCACTGCGGCGTGGACAACAGCGCGAGCTCCTTCGGCTATGCAGGCCTGGCCGCCTACCGCGACGCGCAGAAGGAACTGCACGACTACGTCGGCCTGGTCGACGCCGGCGACTTCATCCAGGGCGAGGCGATCGGCTCTCTGTCGAAGGGCGAGGCCATCATCACCCTCATGAACGCCGTGGGCTACGACGCGGCAACGCTCGGCAACCACGAGTTCGACTACGGTGTGGACAACATCGTCAAGCTCGTGGGCCAGGCGGAATTCCCGATCGTCACCTCCAACTGGACCTACACCGGGCCCGAGGGCGCCGCGGACGTGGCGGACCTCGACCCCTATGTGATCGTCGAGTACGGCGATACCAAGATCGCCTACGTCGGCATCACCACGCCGGAGTCTCTGGCCAAGTCCACCCCGACCTACTTCCAGGATGCCGAGGGCAACTGGATCTATGACTTCGCCAACGACAAGACCGGCGAGGCCCTGTACGCCGCCGTGCAGAAGGCGGTCGACGCCGCGAGAGCCGAGAATGTGGACTACGTCGTGGCCCTGGCCCACCTGGGCATCGACGAGGGCTCTGCGCCCTGGCGCTCCACCGACGTCATCCGCAACACCACCGGCATCGACGTCATGCTCGACGGCCACAGCCACTCCGTTATCCCGAACCAGATGGTTCCCAACAAGGACGGCGACGAGGTCCCGCTGAGCTCCACCGGCACCAAGCTCGCCAACATCGGCGTGCTGACCATCAAGGAGGACGGCACCATCACCACCGAGCTGGTCGGCCGCAAGGACTTTGACGGCGTCGACGAGGATGTGGCCGCCAAGGTCCAGGCGCTCGAGGATGCCAACGCCGAGCTGCTCAACACCAAGGTCATCGATCTGGCGATCGATCTGACCATCAGCAACCCCGACCGCCTGGACGCCGCCGGCAACCCCGTGCGTGCGGTCCGCTATCAGGAGACCAACCTCGGCGACGTGTGCGCTGACGCCTACGTCTACGCCTCCAATGCTGACATCGCCTTCGTCAACGGCGGCGGCGTGCGCGCCGACATCAAGGCCGGCGAGGTCACCTTCAACGACATCATCAAGGTCCATCCCTTCGGCAACGAGCTCGTGGTGGTCAAGGCCACCGGCCAGCAGATCCTGGACGCTCTGGAAATGAGCTCCAGATTCACCACCATCAACGACGAGGGCCTGGTCGACGGCGAGTGCGGCGGCTTCCTGCAGGTCTCCGGCCTGAAGTACACCATCTTCACCGGCACCAAGTCCACCGTCACCACCGACGCGGCGGCCATGTTTGAGTCTGTCGCCGGCGAGCGCAGAGTGGGAGACGTGCAGGTGCTCAACAAGACCACCGGCGCATATGAGCCCATCGATCCCGCCAAGACCTACACGCTGGCCTCCCACAACTACATGCTCAAGGAGGGCGGCGACGGCCTGAACATGTTCATGAAGTGCGAGATCATCCGCGACGGCGGCATGCTCGACAACGAGGTTCTGATCAACTACTTCCAGTCCGACGACTTCGCCCAGCGCCTGGCCGACGGCAAGTACAACACCTGGAGCGGCGAGGGCCGCATCACCGTCAGCAAGGACGCTGCCGTGCAGCCCGTCAACAAGGAGGCCCTGCAGCAGTCCGTGGACGCTGCCGAGACCCTGACCGAGGCCGACTACAGCGCCGAGAGCTGGGCCGTCCTGGCTGCCGCCCTGGCCGAGGCCAAGGCCGTGCTTGCCAAGGAAGACGCCACCCAGGAAGAGGTGGACGCCGCGGCTGCCGCCCTGGACGCCGCAGTCGAGGCCCTCAAGCCCGCCCAGGCCGAGGACGAGGTCATCTACGAGCTGACCACCGTCCTCAAGGACGGCGACAAGGTCGTCATCTACCATCCCACCAGCGGCAACGCCCTGGGTAACACCCTCACCGGCAAAAAGATCACCGCCGTGGCGGTCACTGTGGCAGACAACCAGCTCACGCTGGCCGACGGCGCTGCGGTCTACACCGTGGAGATGGTGAACGAGACCGACTTCTACCTCAAGCAGCCCGACGGCAAGTACCTGACCACCGGCGCGACCGGCAACTCCATGAGCCTCGAGGAGACCCCGAACGAGTGCAGCAAGTGGAAGCTGGAGGTGCTCGATGCAAATGCCGGCACCGTGGCAGTGCGCAGTGTGGGCGCCAACTACAACGGCAACTACAACCAGGCCCTTGAATACTACAACGGCTTCACGACCTACGGCTGGCGCGACAACAACAACGCCTACATCTTCCAGCTCTACAAGGAAGTCAAGGTGGAAAAGAGCTTCCAGCTCAAGACCGTCCTCAAGGACGCCGATCAGCTCGTCATCTACCATCCCACCAGCGGCAACGCCCTGGGTGACACCCTCACCGGCAAAAAGATCACCGCTGTGGCGGTCACCGTGGCGGACGGCGTGCTCGAGCCCGCCGACGGCGTTGCGGTCTACACCGTGGAGATGGTGAACGAGACCGACTTCTACCTCAAGCAGCCCGACGGCAAGTACCTGACCACCGGCGCGACTGGTAACTCCATGAGCCTCGAGGAGACCCCGAACGAGTGCAGCAAGTGGAAGCTGGAGGTGCTCGACGCGGACGCCGGCACCGTGGGCATCCGCAGCGTGGGCGCCAACTACAACGGCAACTACAACCAGGCCCTTGAGTATTACAACGGCTTCACGACCTACGGCTGGCGCGACAACAACAACGCCTACATCTTCCAGCTCTACGTGCTGACCTCCTCTGCCGACGGCCACAAGGCCGACCATAAGACCGTGGCCCACGAGGAGAAGCCCGCGACCTGCACCGAGATCGGCTACACCGCCGGCGTGTGGTGCGACGACTGCGGCAAGTGGGTCGAGGGCCACGAGGAGATCGCTGCCCTGGGCCACATCGACGAGAACGGCGACAAGGTCTGCGACCGCTGCGGCGGCACGATCTACACCCTGGTCACGGAGCTCGTGGACGGCGACAAGATCGTGATCGTCAGCGTGCCCAACAGCATGGCCCTGACCGGCACCGCTGCCGGCACCGAAGCCAAGCCCGCCCTGGCCGGCACGGCCCAGGAGATCGGCGACGGCAGCATCGCGGTTCCCGCGGGTTCCACTGCCGCGTTCTTCGAGGTCGAGGAATACACCGACGCCACCTATGGCAAGGTCTTCTACCTCAAGCTCGACGGCAAGTACCTGACCACGACCGCCTCCAACAATCTGGCCCTGGCGGACGCCCCGGTCGACGGCTCCAAGTGGACCGTCAAGGCCCTGTCCGATGGCATGGTCGGCCTGCAGAGCGTGGTGGAGCTCGACAACAACAAGCTGGCGCTGGAATACTACAGCGGCAACTTCACCACCTACAAGTGGCAGAACAACAACAGCGCATACTACCTGCAGTTGTTCCACTGAGTAAACAATCGGGGCCTCGCAAGAGGCCCCAAGAAAAAAACAGACGCTCCTGCGGCGTCCTCCGTAAGGAAGTTGCTTTGAGGAAGCAATCACCGGCGCAAAAGAATATGAAACCGGCGCGACCATGGCGGTCGCGCCGGTTTTGTTGCGCTTTCCTGGATTTTATGGGTCAAAATCCGATGCTCGTTATAACTGCGGACATCAAAAGACCTGCCCGACAAACGGGAATTATGCATCTTCAGTACCATCAAAAGCGTGGTTTTCTACATAAGCCATCATCGTGTTA
>CADBKF010000043.1:23120-26833 GCA_902795195.1 Oscillospiraceae bacterium | reverse complement strand
TCGTACTGCAGGTGGCGGAAGGTGGGGCCGTGCAGGTCGAAGGCCACGCACAGCGCGTCCGGCTGCTCCTCAGCCTCCATCCGCTGCAGGATATTCAGAAATCCGTAGATCGCGTTGGTGTACTGCCCGTCCTTCGTAGACAGCAGCCGTACCCCGTAAAACGCCCGGTTGATGACGGAGTTGCCATCGAGGATCATCAGCTTCATGCACGCTTCAACCTTTCTGCAATGGAGTGGACAGTAGGTAGTGGACAGCGGAAAGTGGAAAGTGGAAAGTGTCGGTATCCCTTCGGGATGAATGGAATTCATGTTTCATATCGTGATATGAAACATACCACAACTGTCCACTGTTCACTTTCCACTGTCAACTAAACTCGTTTCCACTTCGGGCCCTGCGGGGTGTCGATGATCTCGATGCCGCGGGCCTTGAGCTCGTCGCGGATGCGGTCGGCGGTGGCAAAATCCTTGGCCTTCTTGGCGCTGGTGCGCTCGGCCAGCAGGGCCTCGATCTCGGGATCGTGCTCCTCGGCGGCCTCGGCCTGCTTCTGGGCCTCGCGCTTCTTGGCAGCGGCCTCCAGCAGATTCAGGCCCAGCACCTGGTCAAAGTCCTGCAGCGCGGCCAGCTTCGTGCGGTCGTCGGTCTTGGCCTTGAGCACGTCGTAGAGGGCCGTGATGCCCAGGGAGGTGTTGAGGTCCGCGTCCATGCCCTTCATAAAGCGCTGCTTGAGCTCCCAGAGCATCTGCTTGTCGATCTCGCCCTCGGCCTTGGGGTCCAGGGCCGCGATCTTGTCGATCAGCTTGTTGTAGGCGGCCACGGAATTGTCCAGGTTTTCGTAGCTGAACACGAGGTTCTTGCGGTAGTGGCTCTGCAGGCAGAAGAAGCGGTAGCAGATGGGGTCGTAGCCCTTGCTCTCGAGCAGGCTGACGGTCAGAAATTCGCCGCTGGACTTGGACATCTTGCCCTGGGTGGTGTTCAGGTGCAGCACGTGGAACCAGTAGTTGCACCACTTGTGGCCCAAAAAGCTCTCGGACTGGGCGATCTCGTTCGTGTGGTGCGGGAAGGCGTTGTCGATGCCGCCGCAGTGGATGTCCAGATCCTCGCCCAGGTGCTTGAGGGAGATGCCGGTGCACTCGATGTGCCAGCCCGGATAGCCCACGCCCCAGGGGGAGTCCCATTTGAGGGCCTGGTCCTCGAACTTGGACTGGGTGAACCAGAGCACAAAGTCGTTCTTGTTGCGCTTGTTGAGGTCCTCCTCGACGCCCTCGCGGACGCCGACGTCCAGATCGTCCTCGCTGAAGTCGTGGAACACGTGGTATTTTTCCAGCTTGGAGGTGTCAAAATACACGTTGCCGCCGGCCTGATAGGCATAGCCCTTTTCCAGCAGGGTCTCGATGATGTGGATATAGTTCTCGATGCAGTTCGTGGCGGGCTCGACCACGTCGGGCGTCTTGATGTTGAGCTTCCTGCAGTCGTCAAAGAAGGCGTCGGTGTAGAACTTTGCGATGTCCATGACGGACTTGTGCTCGCGCTTGGCGCCCTTGAGCATCTTGTCCTCGCCGGTGTCGCCGTCGGAGGTCAGATGGCCCACGTCGGTGATGTTCATGACGCGCTTGACGTTGTAGCCGGAGTAGCGCAGATATTTTTCCAGCACGTCCTCCATAATATACGAACGCAGGTTGCCGATGTGCGCGAAATGGTACACCGTCGGCCCGCAGGTATACATCTTCACGATGTCAGGGTGGTTGGGGGTGAAGAGCTCTTTCTTCCTCGATAGAGAGTTGTATAGATACATTGGTACGCCTCCTGTGATGATGTTCAAATGAAGCTGCTCCTTCGTCGCGAATGAAGCCACTTCGTTCATGAAGAAATGAAGCCGCTGCGCTAATTTCGGTGTCGCATCGCGACAGATAAAAAATTAATTTGTATCTGTTTGGCCACGAAGAAAAAACAGATTTTTTCATTTTTCAATTTGCAGAATTGAAAAATACCACAATTAGGACGAAGTTCGGCTTCATTCGGGCGAAGCCCAGCTTCATTCCTTCATTCCTTCATTTTAATCTGCGCTTCCAGGACCGCGATCCGCGCCTTGAGCGTCTCGATCTCCAGCGCGATGGGGTCGGGGGTGTGGATGTGGTCGAGCTTTTCGCCCTCCACGCGCACGATATGGCCGGGGATGCCGACCACGGTGCAGTTGGGCGGCACCTCCCGCAGGACCACGGAGTTGGCCGCGATCTTGCTGTTGTCGCCGACCTTGAAGGGGCCGAGCACCTTGGCGCCCGAGCCGACCATGACGTTGTTGCCCAGGGTGGGGTGGCGCTTGCCGCAGCTGATGCCGGTGCCGCCCAGGGTGGCGCCCTGGTAGATCAGGCAGTCGTCGCCGATCTCCACGGTCTCGCCGATGACGACGCCGTTGCCGTGGTCGATCACGAGTCTGCGGCCAATGGTCGCGCCGGGGTGGATCTCGATGCCGGTGCGTCTGCGCGAGGCCTGGGAGATCCAGCGGGCCAGGAATTTCATGTGATGGGTGTGAAACCAGTGGGCGAAGCGGTAGCTGATCATCGCGTGGATGCCGCTGTAGAGAAAGAAGATCTCAAACGCGCCCCGCGCCGCCGGGTCGTTTTTCTGATAAGCACGGATGGTTTCCGTTAAACGCATGTTGCCTCCAATGATTTGAGAATGAAGCTGCTCCTTCGTCGCGAATGAAGCCACTTCGTTTATGAAGAAATGAAGCTGGACTTCGTCCGAATTGTGGTATTTTTCAATTCTTTTTGAATTGAAAAATCAATTCAAATCCGTCGCGAAGCGACACCGCAATTCGCGCAGCGGCTTCATTCCTTCATTTTTTCATTTTTTCATTTTATTGAGTCCCAGGCAGGACCAGTTTTTGACAAAGTATTCCACGCCGGAGTAGAGCGTGGGCAGCACGATGACGGCGATGTAGACCCAGCGCGCCCAGCGGATCAAGGGCAGATCCCAGCTGACGATCCACAGACACAGCACCACCATTGTGGAGAAGGTCTTGACCTTGCCGGACATGCCGGCGGCGATCACGGTGCCGTTGCCGGCGGCGATCAGCCGCAGGCCGGTCACGGCGAACTCTCTTGCCAGCACGATCATCAGCGCCCAGGCGGGCAGCTGGTTCCACTGACACAGGATCGTCATCGCGGAGATGACCAGCAGCTTGTCGGCCAGCGGGTCGAGGAACTTGCCGAAATCCGTCACCTGGTTGTATTTTCTGGCGATCTTGCCGTCGATCAGGTCGGTCAGGCTCGCCAGCAGGAACACCGCCAGCGCGGCCCATTTGAGCGCCGCGCTCTGCGGGCTCAGCAGGAACAGGAGCATAAAGAGCGGGATCATCACGACCCGCGCCATGGTGAATTTACTTGCAGTGGTCATAATTCTGCCTCCTTGCCCACCAGGTCCCCATCCTCGGCCCCCAGGATCAGCACCTGGGCGAAGCTGCCGATGGGTATGTCACGTTCGGATGTGAAGCGGACCGTGCCGTCGATGCCGGGGGAGTCGGCGTAGGTCCGGCCGTAGTAATATGTGCCGTCAAAGTCCTCGCACAGGACCTCGAGGGTCTGGTCAAAGAAGCGCTCGTTGAACTCGTCGAGCACGCGGGACTGCAGCTCCGCGATGTACTCGGCCCGCCGCTGGGCCACCTCGTTTTCAGGATATTCCATTAAGGCCGCGGGCGTGCCCTCCTCGGGCGA
>CADBKF010000043.1:7225-23093 GCA_902795195.1 Oscillospiraceae bacterium | reverse complement strand
AGGCTGGTGCGGATCACCAGGCCGGGGATGCGCGCGCGCAGCTTGCGGAACAGGTCCTCAAGATAGGCCTTGTTGCCCCGGCGGTGCATGGCGCGCAGGATCTGATCGTTCACGTGCTGGATCGGGATGTCCAGATACTTGACGATCTTGGGCTCTGTGGCCACGGTCTCGATGAGCTCGTCCGTGATCTCGTCCGGGTAGGTGTAGTGCACGCGCACCCAGTGGACGCCCTCGATGCGGCAAAGCTGCCGCAGAAGCTCGGGCAGCATCCGCGCCTTGTAGCGGTCGATGCCGTAGCGGCTGGTGTCCTGGGCTACGACGATGAGCTCCTTTGCCCCCGCGGCGACCAGGCCCTCAGCCTCCTTGACGATGTCCTCGATGGCCCGGCTGCGGAATTTGCCGCGCAGCAGCGGGATCACGCAGAAGGCACAGCGGTTGTCGCAGCCCTCGGCGATCTTGAGGTAGGCGTATTGGCTCGGCGTGGTCAGGATGCGGCCGGTCTCGCGGATCGGCGCATCGATCGAGCAGAACTGCGAGACCACGCGGCCCGAGAGCGTCTGCTTGACCGCCGCCACGATGTCGTGGTAGCCGCCGGTGCCCAGAACGCCGTCCACCTCGGGCATTTCCAGCAGGATCTCCTGCTGATAGCGCTGGGCCAGGCAGCCGGTCACCAGGAGCTTGCCCACCAGGCCCTGCTCCTTGAGCTGGCCGACCATCAGGATATTGTCGATGGCCTCGCTCTTGGCGGCGTCGATGAAGCCGCAGGTGTTGACGATCACGAGATCGCAGCCCGCCAGCTCCCCGGAGATCCGGTAGCCGGCCTGCTGCAGCAGATACATCATCTGCTCGCAGTCCACCTGGTTCTTCGCGCAGCCGAGCGAGATAAAGCCGATTGTCTGCATGGTATTCCTCCGTTTTTTCAGTGGACAGTGGAAAGTGGATAGTGGAAAGTTTCGGTGTCGCTTCGCGATAAATTGAGAAAAATGTCAGCCCTGCGCTGTTTTGACCTCCAGATAGTCCTGCCAGACGGTGGCGTAGCGGCTGCCGAAGGTGATCCGGCTGATCCTGCGGAAGGGGATGTCCTCCACCGACTGCCAGACGCCGTCTCCGTCGAAGGCCAAAAAGCGCACAGATGAAGCGCCAACCGACTGGATTTTTCCGAGCCAGAAGGCTTCCTCCTCCGCAGGCTCCAGCTGCTCGAGAATCACAAAGCAGTCCAGCGCGGCGAGGGAGCGCAGCACCGTCTGCCAGGAGTCCAGCACCAGAGTTGGTGCATGCAGCTGCTTCAACAGCTCCCGTTCCCGGTTGATCTGCACAATGAGATTGTCCACCGGGCGGACGCTGCGCAGCGCGGAGAGCTTTTCGACGCAAAAGCCGTCGAGGATGAAGTCGTCCTCTGCCGCCGCGTAGAGGAAGCGGTCAGAAACGGCTTGAATATAATAGTAGACCGGGTAGGAGTTGTAACGGAAGTCGCATTTAAGAAGCGTGTAGCTTCCGGTGGCCTCACCCAGCAACGCCAGCTTTTCGCTTTTCTTCATAGGGGATTCCTTTTTAATGGACAGTTTCGGTGTCGCTTCGCGACGGACTCCATTCATTTTTCATATCGTGATATGAAAAATACCACAACTCCGTTGTTTCTGTAGGGACGAGCCCCGCTCGTCCATGATTGTGCGCAGACGGACGAGCGGGGCTCGTCCCTACAGCATCATTCTTCCAGTTCCAGGTTCGCGTTGTATCTTTGCAGCGCAGCGCGGATCTCGGACCAGCTGTAGCCCCGCCGGGCGGCGGCCTGGATGGCCTTGTCGACGTCCGCCCGGTCAGTCGAGCCGCCGAGCTTCTTTTCCAGGAAGCGGTCGAGCGCATCACGCATCTCGGGCATCTGCGCCAGGGCCTCGTCCCAATAGCGCCTGGGCACCTGCTTTTCGTAGAGCATCTGGCGGATGCGGGCGGCGCCGTAGCCCTTGGCCGCGCCGCGCTGCACGATCTGCCGGGCGACCTCACGGTCGTCGAGCAGCTTCATTTCGTCCAGCCAGTCCACCGCGTTTTTGGCGTTTTCGGCGCTCTCGCCCTTCTGGACGAGCCTGCGCTCGAGATCCCGCTTGGTGACGCCGGTGGTGGAGATGATGCGCACGGCCCTGGCCTTGGCCGAGGCCTCGGCAGCCGCGGCCCGGAGGGCGGAGAGCTGCTCGTCTGTCAGATCGTCCCCGGTGCAGAGGCCGAAATCCGCCGCAACGGACGGCAAAACGGCCAGCGTGCTGCCGTCGGCAAAGCGGATGCGCAGCCGTCCGCCGGGTCTGGCGCTTTGGATGAGCGCCTCAATCCTCATCGTTGAAGTCGTCGGCCGACACGTCCACCGGTCTGCCGGCGGGCTGCGCGGGCGCGGCGCCGGGCTTGGCGGTGTAGAGCTTCTCGCGGATCTGCTCCTCGAGCTCGTTTGCGATCTCGGGGTTCTCCTGCAGGTACTTCTTGACGTTGTCCTTGCCCTGGCCGATGCGCTCGCCGTTCATGGAGAACCAGCTGCCGGCCTTCTGGATGAGGTCAAATTCCACGGCCATGTCCACGAGCTCGCCCCACTTGGAGATGCCCTCGCCGAACATGATGTCGAAGTACGCCTCGCGGAACGGGGGCGCGACCTTGTTCTTGACGACCTTGACGCGCACGTGGTTGCCCACGACGGCCGCGCCGTCCTTGATGGCCTCCTGCTTGCGCACGTCCAGGCGCACGGAGGCGTAGAACTTCAGCGCGTTGCCGCCGGTGGTGGTCTCGGGGTTGCCGTACATGACGCCGATCTTCATACGCAGCTGGTTGATGAAGACGACGGTGCAGTTGGTCTTGGAGACGGAGCCGGCCAGCTTGCGCAGGGCCTGGGACATCAGCCGGGCCTGCAGACCGACGAACTGATCGCCCATCTCGCCCTCGATCTCCTGCCGGGGCACCAGGGCCGCGACGGAGTCCACCACGACCACGTCGATCGCGCCGGAGCGGACCAGCGCGTCGGTGATTTCCAGCGCCTGATCGCCGGTGTCGGGCTGGGAGACCAGCATGGAGTCGATGTCCACGCCGATGGCCTTGGCATAGACCGGGTCGAGCGCGTGCTCGGCGTCCACAAAGGCGACCTCGCCGCCGCGCTTCTGGGACTCGGCCACGATGTGCAGGGCCAGGGTGGTCTTGCCGGAGGATTCGGGGCCGTAGATCTCGATGATGCGGCCCTTGGGCACGCCGCCGACGCCGAGGGCGGCGTCGAGCGCCAGAGAGCCCGTGGGGATGGCCTCAACGTTCATCTCGGGCCGGTCGCCCAGACGCATGACCGCGCCCTTGCCGAAGTTCTTTTCAATCTGACTGAGCGCGGTTGCCAGCGCCTTCTTCTTATCCTCCGCCGGCGTCGGCGCGGTGTAGGTCGGTTTTTTGGATGCCATGTATGTATACCTCTCTGTTCTTAAGATACTGAGTGATTGTCAGTGGACAGTGGACAGTTGACAGTGGAAAGTGGAAAGTTGAAAGTTTCGGTGTCGCTTCGCGACAGATTTGAATATATTTTTCATATCGAGATATGAAAAATTCCACAACTGTCCACTTTCCGCTTTCAACTTTCAACTGGTTTCGTGGCTGCGACAGCGCGGATGATGTAGGAATTGTCCCGTTTGATCTCCAGCACCTTGTACCCATGCTCGGCCAGCAGGGCGGCGACGGCGTCCTCCTGGTGGATGCCGTGCTCGAAGCAGACGATGCCGCCGGGATGGAGCGCGCCCGTGAAGTTGTCCAGGATCGCCCGGTAGAAATCCAGGCCGTCCTCGCCGCCGTCGAGCGCCAGATGCGGCTCAAAATCCCGCACCGAGGGCTCGAGCGTCTCCATCTCCGCGCTCGTGACGTAGGGCGGATTGGCGACGATCATGTCGAATTTGCCCAGAAACGGGGCGGCGGGCTTCGTGACGTCGATCTGCAGGCAGCTCACTCTGCCGCCCAGCTGCTGGTCGTGGACGTTCTTCTTCGCCACGCGCAGCGCCTCGGGCGAGACGTCGCCCAGCGTGATCCGCGCGTCCCTGACCCGGTGGGCCAGCGCCAGGCCGATGCAGCCCGAGCCGGTGCACAGGTCCAGGATCCGGGCATTCTGCGGCAGAAACAGCGCCCGCTTGATGGCAAGCTCCGTCACCGCCGCGGTGTCGTCCCGGGGGATCAGCACGTCGGGCGTCACGGTCAGGGTCATACCGTAGAAATCCCACTCTCCGAAGAGGTAGGCCAGCGGCTCGCCGGACAGATAGCGCCGCACGAACGCGTCGGTGCGGATGCAGATCTCCTCGGAGGCGTACAGATCCCGGTCGGCGATGATGGCCTCCTCGGTCTTGCCGGAGGCCGCCGAGAGCAGCATCCGCGCGACCTTGCCGGCCTGCTCGCCCTCCGTGGGCAGCAGCTGCCTGCGGGCGTCGAGGTAGAGCTCGCTGTACTTTCTTACCACCGGTCGGCCCCCTCCTGCTCGGGCAGCACCATGGTCAGCGCCTCGATGGCGACCTCCATCATCGAGTCGTCGGGCTCGTTGGTGGTGAAGTTCTGGAACCACATGCCGGGCGCGGTGAGGATGCGGGTGAGCCAGTTGTCGTGCCGGCCCACGATGCGGTTGAGCTCAAAGCCCACGGACACCACCAGCGGCAGCATCACGAAGATCTTGAGCACCATCATCAGAAGATTGTAGAGCACCAGGCTCTGCGCCTTCAGCGCGGCCAGGCCCGGGAAGATCGCGTTGAGGACATAGGAGAGCACCGTGAAGATCAGGATCGAGAGGATCATGATGACAAACAGGAAGCTCGTGCCGCAGCGGGGGTGCTTGCGGGTCATCTTGCGCACGTTGTCCACGGTCAGCGGCAGTTTGGCCTCGTAGCAGCGGATGGTCTTGTGCTCGGCGCCGTGGTAGCTGAACACGCGGCGCATCTCCTTGAGCCGGGAGACCAGGATCATGTAGATCAGGAAGATCACGATGCGAAGTAAGCCCTCGATCAGGTGCTGCACGACCTCGGAGCAGTGGGTGAAGCGGGCGACCAGGTCGCCCAGCAGGATCGGCAGCACAAAGAACAGCGCCACCGAGAAGGCCAGGCCCATAAAGACGGCGAGGAAGATGGCCACCTGCATGAATTTTTCCGAGCCGATCTTCTTTTCCAGCCACTCGTCAAATTTCGACTGGGGTTCCTCGTCCTCCTCGGCAAGGCCCGAGGCCTCGGCCGAGTACATCAGCGCCTTGACGCCCATGGTCATGGAGCTGAGGAAGCCCACCAGACCCCGGATCAGCGGCCATTTGGCGATGCCGTGCCGCTGGGGGATGTCCTCGAGCTTGCTGGTGGTGCCGTCCTTGGTGCGCACGACCACGGCCTGCTTGTCGGGCCCGCGCATCATGATGCCTTCAATCAGCGCCTGACCGCCGATCATGGTTTTGAATTGTTCCTTGGGAGCGTTGTCGGATTTTGCCATAAGCTCCCTCCTTTCTGTGAGTTGACAGTGGAAAGTGGAAAGTGGAAAGTGTTCGGAGGCAATAGGGAACAGGCAATAGGCAGTAGGGGACGGCGTCTCGACGTCCCGCGAAGCAAGCCGTAGTGGCCGATGCCCACATCGGCCATAAAAGTGCGATGCGCACAAGGGCCTTATGGCCGATGTGGGCATCGGCCACTACGTGATTTGTATGATTCAATTCTCTGAATTGAATCATTCCACATCTGTCCATTGTCAATTATTCTTCCTCGGGGATCGGCAGACTGATGGTGACCAGCGTGCCGCCGCCGACGGCGTTTTCCAGGGTCAGGGTGCCGCCGTGCATGGTGACGATCTCGTCGCACACGGCCAGGCCGATGCCGGAGCCTCGGGCCTTGGAGCTGCCCTTATAGAATTTCTTTTTCACGTGCGCCAGCTCGTCGGGCGGGATGCCGTGGCCGTAGTCGCGGATGCGGACCACCACATTGTTGCCCTCGCGGTGCATGGACGCGTCGATGCGCTTGCCGTCCCCGCCGTGCTTGCCGGCGTTGTCCAGAATGTTGAGGAACACCTGGCGCATGCGCTCGGGGTCGCAGGGGATCTCGGGGATGTCATCGTCGGATTCCTCGTATTCCAGCGCGATGCCCTCCTGGGCCAGGCGGCTGCCGTACATGAAGACCGTGTCCTCAAAGTCGGCGCGGATGTCGCACTCGCGCACATTGAGCGTGAAGCGGCCGTCCTGCATGCGGGTGAACTCCAGCAGCTCCTCGACCATGGAGGTCAGCCGGCGGCTCTCCCGCAGGATGATGGAAATACCGCGCTTGACCTCGGCGGGGTCCATCTCCTCGTCGGCAAGCAAGGTCTCGCCCCAGCCGGTGATGGCGGTCAGGGGCGTGCGCAGCTCGTGGGAGACCGAGGAGACGAAGTCGGTCTGCATCTTCTCAGCCTGGCCGATCTTGTTGGACATGTCGTTGATCGTGTCTGCCAGCTCGCCGATCTCGTCGTCATATTTCTTCTGGATCTGGATGCCGTAGCTGCCGCCGGCGATGCGCTTGGCGGTCTCGGTGATCTCGGAGACCGGCACCAGGATCGAGCGGAAGTAGTAGTTGCTGCTCACGTACACCAGAATCAGCACCGCCAGGCCCAGCAGCAGCGTCAAAAGCGCCGTGACCACGATCCGCCGGTCGGCCAGCTTGGTGCTCGTCACAAAGCGCAGGCAGCCGACCATGCGGCCGTCGGTGTAGACCATCGGCGTGCAGACCGCGATGATCCGCTCGCCCGTGGCGTGGTTGACGCCGGTGAAGGAGCTCATCTCCTGCGTGCGCAGGGCGGAGACCACGTCTGAGGTGTCGATCGTCTCCACCGGGAAGGTGCCGTAGGAGGAGGCGATCAGCTGGCTGTTTTCGTCGATGAACTGCAGCTCGATCGTGTTCTTGTCGGCAAAGGTCTCGGCCAGACGCATGCAGGTGTTGTAGTATTCATCATAGTTGAGACCCAGATAGCTGTCGAGGAACGAGGAGGTGGTGGCGGCCTTGGTCTCGAGGCCCGAGCGCATCGAGCTGTAGTAGGAGACCGCGGTGATGGCCGAGAAGGCCACGACCACAACGATGATGATGAGCGCCACCAGGCTCATGATGTTCCAGCGCCAGCGCTGCTGGATGCCGTCCCGGCGCCGCGTGTGCGCCTCGGCCGGCCAAACTTCTTTTTTCATGTTATCTCTTCCTGAATCAGCGAAGCAAATCCAATCTCGGGTTCGTAGTGGCCGATGCCCACATCGGCCATGATGCCTCGTTGCGCATCGCACCTTTATGGCCGATGTGGGCATCGGCCACTACGGGTGCAGTGCGCTGCAAGACACGCGGCGCAAGCCGCAAATCCAATCCGTCGCGGCAGCGACACCGAAATTCGCGCAGCGACTTCATTTTTTCATTCCTTCATTCTTTCATGTTCTAGGCGCCCCACTTGTAGCCGAAGCCCCAGACCGTGGTGATGAAGGTGGGATTGGCGGTGTCGTTCTCGATCTTGATGCGCAGCCGCCGGATGTTCACGTCGACGATCTTGAGCTCGCCGTCGTAATCCCGGCCCCAGACGCTCGTGAGGATGTCCTCGCGCGACAGGGCGCGGCCCGGATTCTGCATAAAGAGCTTCATGATCGCGTATTCGACCTGGGTGAGCTTGATCCGCTTGCCCTCCTTTTCCAGCGTGCGGTTGCGGGTGTTGAGCACGAAGGGGCCCTGGCTGAGGACCTCCGCGTCGCTGCCGGAGTCGCCGCCGATGCGGCGATAGAGCGCGTCGATGCGCGCGGTGAGCTCGGCCGGGGAGAAGGGCTTGGTCACGTAGTCGTCCGCGCCGGTCATGAGGCCGGTCACCTTGTCCATCTCGCCCGTGCGGGCGGTGAGCATGATGATGCCGATGACCTTGTTCGTGGCGCGGATGTTCCGGCAGACCTCAAAGCCGTCGATGTCCGGCAGATTGACGTCGAGAATCGCCACGCCGATGTCGGGATTCTCCCGCAGGCGCTCGAGCGCCTCCATGCCGGTGCCCGCCTCGATGGCGTCATAGCCGGCGCGGCGGAGGTTGATGACCACAAAGCTGCGGATATTTACCTCGTCCTCTAAGATCAAAACCTTTTTCATACGAATTCCTCCGTTATGGCGTGGTGTCTGTCAGAATAAAGCCGAAGCTCTCCTGGAGCGTGGCGCTGTCGAGCGTCAGCTCTGCGCCCGGGGCGGCGCAGTAGTAGGTGTTGCCGCGGCGCTCGAGCAGGATGAGCGAGCCGGCGTCGAGCGCGTCGGTGGCGGTCTTGCCCTCGAGCATGTAGACGCGCAGCAGCTCGTGCCGGGAGATATAGTCCGAAAGCACAAAGCAGGTGCAGCTGCCGTAGACCTCGTCCTCGCGGGTGGTGACGCTCAGGCTGCTGCGCCATTCGTCGGGCAGGCGCAGATACCAGCCCTCGGCGTAGTTGTGATAGGTGGTGCAGTTTTCCACATGGGTGCCGTCGGGCCGCAGATTGTACCACAAAATGCAGGACTGGCCGCGGGAGCTGGGATCGCCGGCCAGCACCACGAGCGGCCGGGTCTCCGGCAGCTCGATGACGCCGTCGCCGTCGATGTCGGTGCTGTAGACGTAGTAGCTGCGCACCGTGGAGGTGCTCAGGTCGTTCTCGTCCATCTGGGAGACGTTGCGGAACGTGCCGTCCGACGGGGCGACGAACACGTCGGTCACGATGTTGCTGTCGTCGTAGGTGCTGGCCACGAACACGCCGGGCACGCTCTCGGCCACCAGGCCCGTGATGATGCGCTTGACGCTCTCGGCGCTCACGGAGAGGTTTGCCTCGCCGCTGCGCAGCAGCTCGTCCTCGCGCCAGCGGAAGTACTGGGCGATGCCGTTCGAGCGGCTGCCGCCGCTGGTCAGGGTGATGACGTCGCTCAGCCCGTCGCCGTTGAGGTCGGTGACGGTGTAGGCCGTGCAGCCGCTCTGCAGGAGCTCCGCCGCCTTGCCGCTGCGCACGGTGTAGACCCGCATGGACTGCTGGACCTTGTCCGCCAGGCGACAGCTGAGCACCAGCTCCAGGCCGGCCCTGCCGTCGATCTGCACATAGTCCACGCTGTCGAAGGCGGCGCCGTCGTTTTCGATCGTGTCAAGCAGGCGATAGACGTCCCCGTCCTGCCGCAGGATGAAGACCTTGAGCGGCCGCTCGGCGCCCTCGGTGCGGGCAAAGACCAAAACCTCGTCCAGGCCGTCGCCGTCGAGGTCGGCGTTCTGGATCGAGCGCTGGTTGACGCCGGAGACCGGCGCGGCATAGCTGGCCCCGCGCATGACGGATTCGATCTCCTGCTGCAGCTCGAGATAGGCGTCCGAGCGCTTGGGCAGGGAATACAGCTCGTCGGCGCCGACGGCGGCGCAGCCGCTCAGCAGCAGGGCAAGCAGCAGCACAAGCGGCAAAAGCCGCTTCCAATGTCTCATGTTGCCCCGCCTCCTCTGCCGGTATTTTTTCTGAAAGGATATTCTATCATAAATCTCTGAAAAAGTGTAGTGGCTTCACGAAAAAGTTACAATTTTGATCAGAACAGCCGCCGGCCTGCGACGAATTTGGCCGCGACGTTCCGGTCGTCTGCCAGATAGATCAGCCGCTCGAGCCGCGCGCGCACGGACAGGGGCTGGGGATGGTCCAGATCGCCGTCGTCCATCACGACCGCGTCGCACTCGTAGCCGTCGTCAAATTTGCCGACCCGGCCGAAGAAGCTGCCGCCGCCGGCGGTGGCGAGGTAGAAGGCCTGGTCCACGCTCAGGGGCTTGACGGCCTCGTCCTGCAGGCGCCAGCGCAGCTTGCTGGCCTGGATGGCATGCATCATCGCGCGCAGCATGCTCTCATGGCTGCCGCCGGCCATGTCGGTGGCAAGGCCCACGTTGAGGCCCAGCGCCAGATAGCGCGACACCGGCGCCACGCCCGAGGCCAGGTTCATGTTCGACTCCGGGGAGTGGGCGATGTAGACGCCGTTCTGCTTCATGCGCGCGATCTCCTCCTCGCCGGAGTGGACGCAGTGGGCCATGATGCAGCCGTGCTCGCCGCCGAACAGGCCGAAGCGGTCATAGGCGTCGCCGTAGCAGCTCGACCACGGGCAGAGCTCCTTGACCCAGGCGATCTCGCCGAAGTTTTCCGACAGGTGGCTCTGCACGGGCAGATCGTAGCGGTCGGCCAGCACGCGCAGGCCCCGCATGAGCTCGTCCGAGCAGGTGGGAATGAAGCGCGGCGTCAGGATCGGCCGGATGCCGGCAAAGCGGCTGTGGGTCTGCTCGATCCAGCGCTCGGTGTCCTCCAAAGAGGCCGCGGCGCTTGCCTCGCGCAGGGTATCGGCGCAGTTGCGGTCCATGTTGACCTTGCCGACGAAGCCGCGCAGGCCGGCCCGGTCGAGCTTTTCCATCAGCAGGGTCGTGGCCTCGCGGTGGACCGTGGCAAAGACCGAAACGCGCGTGGTGGTCGAGTGAAGAAGATGGCGGGTGAAGATGTCGTAGGCCCGGTCGGCGTAGGCCGGGTCGCGATATTTCGATTCCTCCGGGAAGGTGTAGGTGTTCAGCCAGTCGAGCAGCTCCATGTCCATGCCGAGGCCCCGGAAGCTGAACTGCGGCGCGTGCAGGTGCAAATCGCTCATGCCCGGCAGGATCAGCCGGTCGCCGAAGTCGGTGACGGGCAGCGCCGCCCAGCGCTCCGGCAGCGCGCCGAATACGCCGCGGCAGATGCCGTCCTCCACCACGAGAAAGCCGTTTTCTGTGATTTCGATGTGCTCTGCGTCCCTGCTCTGACAGATGTGGCCCTTCAACACAAACGCTTGCATCGCTGTTCCCTCTTTCCTGCGGCCATACTACCGCATAATACAATATAATTATAGCAAATACGGACCGGAAAAGCAATAGCCCGGCCTGAAAATATGCGCCGGGCCGGACTTTTTGCCGCGAACGCTTGCATTTCCTGCAGCAAGCTGGTATAATCCCACTGATCAAGAGAACAATGACTGAGGTGATTTCATGCGCTACGAGGCGGCAATTTTCGATCTGGACGGGACCCTGCTCAACACCCTGGGGGATCTGGCGGACGCTGTAAACTACGGGCTTTCGCGTGCGGGGCTTCCGCTGCGCCGGGAGGACGAGGTCATGGCCTTTCTCGGCAACGGCATCCGCAGGCTCGTGGAGTGCGCCGTGCCGGAGGGTACGCCGCTTTCCGTGACCGACCGGGTGTTTGACGACTTCCGTGACCGCTACAGCAAGCACTATCTCGACCGGACCGTGGCCTACCCCGGTATGCCGGAGCTATTAGGCCGGCTGCGGGCGCGCGGCGTCAAGGCCGCCATGGTCACCAACAAGACCAACCCCGTGGCGCAGGAGATCTACCGGGCCCTGTTTGCAGACGTTTTGCCTGTGGCGATCGGCGAGCAGCCCCGCTATGCCAAAAAGCCCGCCCCCGACATGGTGGAGGCGGCGCTGGCGCAGCTCGGCTGCAGCAAGGCGCAGGCGGTCTACATCGGCGACTCCGAGGTGGACCTGCAGACGGCCCGGAATTCCGGCCTGCCCTGCATTTTGGTGGACTGGGGCTTCCGGTCCAGGGCGTTTTTGGAGACGCTGGGCAACGACGTGATCGTCTCAAGCCCCGAGGCGCTGGAGACCGCGATCTGCGGGGAAGGCTAGATGGAGATCCGGAAGCTGAGCGCGGCTGAGATCCCGCAGCTGGCTGCGCTGGAGCGGCGCTGCTTCTCCGACCCCTGGAGCGAGCGGGCCTTTGAGAGCGAGCTTGAAAATCCGCTCTCGCTGTGGCTGGTTGCCATGGACGGCGAGCGGGTCATGGGCTACTGCGGCAGCCAGCAGGTCTTTGAGGAAGCCGACATCATGAACGTGGCGGTCTGCCCGGAGGACCGGCGGCAGGGCGTGGCCGACGCGCTGCTCGAGGAGCTGGAGCGGCGTCTGGCCGAAAACGGCGCCGAGACCGTCGCCCTGGAGGTCCGCGTGTCCAACGCCGGCGCCATCGCCCTTTACAAGCGCCGCGGCTACACCCAGGCCGGCCTGCGGAAAAATTATTACTTCCATCCGAGAGAAGACGCCTACATACTGAAGAAACAAATCAAAATCTGATAGAACCAGGTACAACTATGAACATTTTAGCCATCGAATCCTCCTGCGACGAGACGGCGGTTGCGGTGGTCCGGGACGGGCGCACCGTGCTCTCCGACTGCATCGCCTCCCAGGTGGAGACCCATAAAATTTACGGCGGCGTGGTGCCGGAGATCGCCTCGCGCAAGCACATCGAGGCCATCTACGGCCTGGCGGACGAAGCCCTGGCGCAGGCCGGCATCACGAGAAACGAGGTCGACGCCGTGGCTGTGACCTATGCCCCGGGCCTGATCGGCGCGGTGCTGGTGGGCGTGAACTTTGCCAAGGGCGCGGCCTGCCGTCTGGGCGTGCCGCTGATCCCGGTGCACCACATCCGAGGCCACATCGCGGCCAATTATCTGGCTTACCCGGACCTCGAGCCGCCGTTTCTGTGCCTGGTGGTCTCCGGCGGGCACACGATGATCGTGGACGTGAAGGGCTACACCGAGATGGAGATCCTCGGCGGCACCCGGGACGACGCGGCTGGCGAGTGTTTCGACAAGGTCGCGCGCGTGCTCGGCATGCCCTATCCCGGCGGCGCGGCGCTCGACCGCGCGGCGCGCACCGGCGACGACCGGAAGTACCCGCTGCCGGACAGCAAGGTCGACGGCAGTCCCCTGGATCTGTCGTTCTCCGGGCTCAAGACCGCGGCGATCAACCTCATCCACAAGCTGGACCAGAAGGGCGAGATGCTCGACGTGCCGTCTTTGTGCGCGGGCTTTTCCCGGGCGGTCAGCGACGCGCTGGTGCCCCGGACCATGCTGGCCCTGGAGCAGACCGGCCGCAGGACCCTGGCCGTGGCGGGCGGCGTGGCGGCCAACTCCCGCATCCGGGCGGAGCTTGAGCGCGAGGCGGCGCGGCGCGGCGTGCGCCTGTGCATGCCGCCGCTGTCCCTGTGCGGCGACAACGGCGCCATGATCGGCAGCCAGGCCTACTATGAATACCTCGCCGGCCACACCGCCGACCAGACCCTCAATGCCTATGCCACGAAGTCGATTTTGGGCGAGCAGATTTAGGCAGGAATCAGGGGAAGGATTCAGGATTCAGGATTCAGGGGTCAGGGGTCAAGAGGTAGGATTCAGGATTCAGGGGTCAGGGGTCAAGAGGTAGGATTCAGGAATCAGGGGTCAGGGGTCAAGAGGTAGGATTCAGGATTCAGGGGTCAGGGGTCAGGCACCGCCTGAGGGCGTGTGCGACACAGAATCGCCTGCGCCGTTCGGAAAAATTACATTCATGTCATTCTGAGCGCAGCGAAGAATCTAAAAGCCCGGGAAACGGACCTTTTTTAGATTCTTCGCTGCGCTCAGAATGACATATTGAGAGGAACTCCGAACGGGGAAACCGGTATCGTTGTTCAGTGCATTTGCAGGCGGTGCCTGACCCCTGAATCCTGAATCCTGAATCCTGCAAAAAAGCGTCCCGTTTCATCCGAAACGGGACGCTTTTTTGCACGCTTGCCGCGCATGCTCAGGAATAAAAATCCTTGATCTTCTTGGCTCTGCTGGGGTGGCGGAGCTTGCGGATGGCCTTGTTTTCGATCTGGCGGATGCGCTCTCTCGTGACGCCGAAGGTCTGGCCCACCTCCTCGAGGGTGTGGGGCCGGCCGTCGTACATGCCAAAGCGCATCTTGATGACGTCGGCCTCGCGCTGGGTCAGAGTGCCCAGGATCTCAGCCAGGGCCTCACTCAGCAGCGCGTTGGAGGTGGCGTCGGCGGGGCCGGGCGTGTTGTCGTCCTCGACGAAGGAGCCGATGGTCGTGTCCTCCTCGTCGCCCACGGGGGTGTCGAGCGAGAGCGTGTCGGCGGCGGTGCGGTTGGCCTCGATGATCTTCTCAATGGGAAGATTGAGCTCGTCTGCGATCTCCTCCAGGGTGGGCTCGCGGCCCAGCTCTTGCACCAGCTTGCGGTTGCAGCGGGTGGCCTTGTTGATGACCTCGACCATGTGCACCGGCACGCGGATCGTGCGGGCCTGGTCGGCAATGGCGCGGGTGATGGCCTGGCGGATCCACCAGGTGGCGTAGGTGGAGAACTTGTTGCCCTTGGTGTAGTCGAACTTGTCGACCGCGCGGATGAGGCCGGTGTTGCCCTCCTGGATGAGGTCCAGGATGTGCAGGCCGCGGCCGGAATATTTCTTGGCGATCGAGACGACCAGACGAAGGTTCGCCTCGGTCAGCTGCTTTTTTGCCTTGGCGTCGCCCTCGGACACGCGCTTTGCCAGCTCCAGCTCCTCCTCGGGGCTGAGCAGATCGACCTGGCCGATCTCCTTGAGGTACATGCGCACCGGGTCGTCGAGGTTGTATTCCGCAGCCAGCTCCACGGGGTCGATGATGGGCTCCTCCTCGGCGTTCGACAGGTCGCCCACGGGGTCGTTGTCCAGCTCCAGCTCGGTGCCGGCGATCTGGATGCCCATGCCCTCGAGCAGCTCGTAGACGCGCTCGATCTGCTCCTCGGTGCACTCGAGCTTGGAGAGCTCCTTTTCCAGGTCGGCAGACTGGATGATGCCCTCCTTGCGGCCCTTGGCCACCAGAGCGGAGATGGGACCGGCCAGCTCCTCCATCGATTTTTCTGATTTCTTTGCGTTTGCCATGTTGCACTTCCTATAGTGAAGAAACGAAAAAGCGCCGTCTCTCTCAAAAATTCAACCCATTATACCCCATCGGAAGCCGCTTGGCAAGAGGGTTTTTGCAGAAAAATGAAATTATTTGTCAGTTTGATGTATTCGATGTGTATTTGATGCATCATTTCGCCGCTGCGAGCCTGCCTTCCCGGCTCTGGCAGGTGAAGAGCAGGATCTGGCGGGACTGCGCCTCCTCGGCGAGCACCTGCAGCGCGACTTTGGCCCGTTCGTCGTCAAAGGCCACAAGCGCGTCGTCGAGCACGATGGGCGCCTCCGGCAGCAGCAGCTCGCTGATGGCAAGCCGCAGGGCCAGATAGAGCTGGTCGATCGTGCCGCCGGAGAGCAGCTGCAACAGCCGCGTCACCGGCACGCCGGGCTCCTGCACCGAGACGCTCATGTCGCTCGAGAGCAGGACCTTTTCGTAGCGGCCGCCGGTCAGGCGGGAGAAGAGCTCCGCCGCCCGCTGGCACACCAGCGGCGAGAAGCGGGCCTGCAGCTCGCGGTTGGCCTCGCCCAGCGCGTCGAGCGCCAGGCTGAGCGCGGCGTTCTTTTGGTTGAGCTCGTCCAGGCGCTCCCTTGAGCGGGCGATCCCGGCCTCCAGGGCCAGGCTGTCGCCCATGGCCGAGAGGCGGCCGGCTGCGGTGTCGAGCCGGGTCTGAAGCGCGGAGAGCTCCGCCTCGCAGCGGCCCAGCGCGGCAGCCAGCTGCATCGGGTCGGCGCCGCCGTAGCGGACCCGGTCGCCCGGGTCGATCTGCGGCAGCGGCCCGGCCAGCGCCCGGCGGTCTGCCAGCGTGGTCTTGAGCTGATTGACGCGGAAGCGGGCGGCATCCAGGGAGCTGCGGGTCTTGAGCGCGGTCTCCACACTCTTTCGGGCCACGTTCAGGTCCTCCGTCCGGGCGCCGAAGGCGTCCACCCGCTGCAAAAGCGCATCGATGCGCGTCTGCAGGGCCTGGCCCTGCGCATCGAGTGCCGACTGCTCGCTCTGCCGCTGCGCCGTGGCGGCCTCAAAGTCGCGGTAGGCCTGCTCGGCGGCCTCGGCGGCGGGGGCAAAGTCCTCGGGCCCCTCGGCGTTGTAGCTGCGCAGCAGGCGGCCGAGCTGCGCCTGGGCCTCGGCATAGGCGGCCTTGGCCTTGCGCTGCAGAAGGATGTACAAAAC
>CADBKF010000043.1:0-7201 GCA_902795195.1 Oscillospiraceae bacterium | reverse complement strand
TCGGTGGTGCGCAGCGCCTGCGGCAGCGCCGCCATCTGCGGCGGGGCGGGGGCGTAGGATCGGCGGATCTCCAGCTCCCGGCCGTCCTGCGCGGCGCGGTCGACGTCGGCCAGCAGCGCCTCAAGCTCCGCCTGCGGCGGCAGCAGCTCGCACTGGGCCAGAAGGTGCTGATACTGGTCCTCGGCCAGCTGCAGCTCGGCCTCGGTCTCGGTCACGCGGGCGTGGCGGCGCTCGGCCTCGAGCGCCTCACAGACCGTCTTTCCGTGCTGCAGGACGGCCCGCTGCTCACGCAGGCTCTGCCGCCGGGCCTCGGCCTCGGCCATGGACTCCTGCACGGCGTAGACCTGCCGCAGCTGGCCCTCGGCCTCGGAGAGCTGCTGCTCGGTCTCGGGGATCAGGCCGGTCCGGTTGTGACGGCAGCTGTTTTTCAACCCGCGCAGCTGCTTTTCGACATTGGAATAGGCCATGTTCTCGTCGCCCGTGGTGACGAGGGAGGCCAGCTTCTGCTCGAGCGCGGCGTCCTGCGTCACGGTCAGCTGCTGCTGGCGGATGAAGCCGCTGCGCTCGTAGACGCTGCGCTCGGCGTGCACCAGGGTGCGGCCGCAGTCGGCGGCGCTGAGCGCCACCGGCAGGCCGCTTTCGGTCTCATAGGCGCGGAATTTCGACAGCGGCGCCTTGGCGGTGCTGCTGCGCTCGATCGTGATGCGCTTGCCGTCGGCCTCCAGGGCGACGGAACCGGACATCTCGCCGCCCTCCCAGGGGCGGTATTTTTCCTTGACCGGCACGATGCCGGCCTTTTTCCGCTCGCCAGTGTCCACGCCGTAGAGCATCGAGAGCAGAAATTCGGTCCAGGTGGATTTGCCGGCCTCGTTGGGCAGCTCCACGATGTTGAGCCCGGGCTGAAGCGTCAGGCTGTCGTTTTGCAGCTTGCCGAAGCGGGCGGTCATTTTTTCGATGATCACAGCGGCGGCACCTCCCGTCCCTCAAAAATGCTCAGACCGTAGCGCGCGGCCAGCAGGATCGTCTCCCGATCCTCGGGCGCGGCCTGTTCATAGCGGGCCTTGAGCCCGGCCAGGAAGCGGCCCTTGAGGCTGTCCTCCTCCGCCGCGGCCCACAGCGAGAGCGGCGGCTGCGTCCGGTCGATCAGCTCCAGCGCGTCAAAGCGGCCGGCCAGGGCCCCTTCCAGCGCGGCCCGGTCGATGCCCTCGCTCTCGCCGGTCAGGATGATGCGGTAAATATCGCGCGTTGCGTCCTCCGGCAGGGCGGCCAGTATGGAGGCAAGCGGGTCCTCGCCCACGCGGACCTCCAGGATCTCGTACTGCCGGGCCCCCATCGGCACGCGCTCGGCCTCGCAGCGGCCCGGCTCCAGGCTGACGCAGTAGACGCCCTTTTCGCCGCACTCGTCAAAGCCGCGGCCCATCATGCAGCCGGGCCAGGCGCAGAGGGTCCGCCCCTCCCGCAGCTGCCCGCCGCGGTGGATGTGGCCCAGGGCCAGATAGTCCAGCCCGGAGGCCGCGATCTGCTGCTTCGTCACAGGGTTGTATTCCGCGCCGCCGGTGGGGTCGCCGTGGAGCACCATCAGGTTCAAAAGCCCGTCGTCCTCGGCGGAAAAGCCCTCGAGCAGCGCGCCGGGATGCTCGCGGCAGAAGCCCGCGCCGTAGACGCGGCAGCCCAGCTCCGGCAGCGTGACGCACTCAATGGTCTCGCTGGTGAAAATGTGCACGTTTTCCGGCCAGTCGGCGGTGCGGTAGGGGCTGCCGGGGCTGAGCCAGTCATGGTTGCCCGGGGCGATGAAGACCCGGGCGCGGCAGGCGCCGAGGGCCTCGATCAGCGCCTCGACGGTGTCGCGGTAGACATGCGCCCCGTCGAAGAGGTCGCCTGCCAGAAGCAGCAGCTGGCAGTCCCGGGTGTTGCATTCGTCTGCCAGGCGGGTGAGCAGGGCGCGCTGCTCGTCCCGCCGCTGGCGGGCCTGCTCGGGCCGCAGCCCGGCAAAGGGCGAGTCCAGGTGCAGATCCGCCGCGTGAATCAGCTTAATCATGGTCGATGATCCTTTCTGTGGCGAGGGTTTTTCCGCTGGCCGTGTCCACGGTGAAGAGCACGGCCTCGAGCTTGCAGGGGCCGTCGGCGCTCTCAAAGCGGCTGCTGAGCCCGCCGCGGAACTGCGTGATCGACTGCTCCGGCCGGATGCCCAGCACCGAAATGCGCGGGCCGGTCATGCCGAGGTCGGTCACGTAGCCGGTGCCCTTGGGGAGGATCTCGTCGTCGGCGGTGGGCACGTGGGTGTGCGTGCCCCAGACGGCGGAGACCCGGCCGTCGAGATAGAAGCCCATGGCGCGCTTTTCCGAGGTGGCCTCGGCGTGGAAATCCACGAAGATCAGTCGGGTGTCCAGGTCCTTGAGCAGCCGGTCCACCAGCAAGAACGGGTTGTCCGGCCGGAAATCCATGCCGCAGCGGCCCAGCAGATTGAGGACCGCCACCGGGCCGGCCTTGGTGTCGTAGACCCCCAGCCCGCGCCCCGGAAAGAGCGGCGATTCGTTGGCCGGGCGCAGCAGATAGGGGTCGTCGTCGAGCCGGTTTCCGATCTCCCGCCGGTGGAAGCTGTGGTTGCCCAGGGTGATCACGTCTGCCCCGGCCTCATAAATGCGGTCGGCCTGGGCGGGCGTGATGCCGACCACGGCGGCGTTTTCGCCGTTGACGACGCAGAAGTCCACGCGGCGCTCGCGGCGGATCGTCCGCAGGCGCCTTCGCAGAAACTCCAGCCCGCCGCTGCCGCAGACGTCCCCGACGGCCAGTACCCGAAATTCCATAAACATCCCTCATTTCTGTCTGTCTTCCAATTATATCCGATTTTTTGCCGATTGACAACAATTTCTGTGAAATTATTGACAGAACGGGGAAAACCACGTAAAATAGTAGGAAATATTTTTGCAACATGAGGGAAATGCGATGGAAGCGAGATTTTCAAGAACAGCGCTGCTTCTGGGCGAGGCGGCCATGGCGCGGCTGCACGGCTGCCACGTGGCGGTCTTCGGTCTGGGCGGCGTGGGCGGCTACGTGGTCGAGGCGCTCGCGCGCTCCGGCGTGGGGACCCTGACGCTGGTGGACCACGACCTGCTCAGCGAAAGCAACCTCAACCGGCAGATTCTGGCGCTGGATTCCACGGTCGGTCTGCCCAAGACCGCCGCGGCGGCCGAGCGCATCCGGCAGATCAACCCCGACTGCCGGGTGATCGAGCGGCGGAGCTTCTTCCTGCCGGAAAACGAGGCGGAATTTGACTTTTCCTCCTATGACTATGTGGTCGACGCCATCGACACCGTGGCCGGCAAGCTGGCGCTGGTGCGCTGCGCCCAGGCCGCCGGAACGCCCATCATCTGCGCGCTCGGCACCGGCAACAAGCTCGACCCCGCGCAGCTGCGCGTGGGCGACATCTACGAGACCTCGGTCTGCCCGCTGGCCCGGGTGATGCGGCGCGAGTGCCGCAAGCGCGGGGTGCGGCGTCTGAAGGTGGTCTATTCGCTCGAGGAGCCCCTGCGGCCCGACCCGGAGATGGAGGCGGCCGCGCTGGCGGAGTCGCAGGCAAGCGGCTCCACCCGCCGCGACATCCCCGGCTCCACCGCCTTTGTCCCCGCCGCGGCCGGTCTTCTGATCGCATCCACCGTGGTACGGGAGCTGCTTGCACCGAAGGCGCAAGCAAAATGAAAGAATGAAAAAATGAAGCCGGGCTTCGCCCGAATGAAGCCAGCTTCGCCGAATTGTGGAGTTTTTCAATTTGCCAATTGAAAAACAAATTGTAATTCCAAGCACAGCACTCGTAGTGGCCGACGCCCACATCGGCCATAAAGGTGCGACACGCAACGGGGCCTTATGGCCGATGTGGGCATCGGCCACTACGGGACGCTGCTTTACAGAATCCGCGGCGCAGGCCGCAAATTCAATCCGTCGCGCAAGCGACACCGCAATTCGCGAAGCAGCTTCATTCGCGGCGCAAGCCGCAGCTTCATTCCTTCATTCGCGACCATCGGGAGCAGCTTCATTCGCCCCTCAACGCGGAGAGGGACAGAAAAGGAGCCACAGTATGGAATTCACCAAAATGCAGGGTCTGGGCAACGATTATCTGTATGTCCGGGCGGAGCGGCTGCCGGAGGACGCGGCGGCGCTGAGCGTCCGGCTGTCGGACCGGCACTTCGGGCCCGGCGCCGACGGGATGATCTGGATCCTGCCCTCTGACTGCGCGGACGCCGAAATGCGCATCTTCAACGCCGACGGCAGCGAGGCCAGGATGTGCGGCAACGGCATCCGCTGCGTGGGAAAATACCTCTACGAGCGCGGCCTCTGCCGTAAAACTGAGCTTCGCGTGCAGACCCTCGCCGGGATCAAAACGCTGCAGCTGCAGCTGGAGGGCGAGCGGGTCGCGTCGATCCGCGTCGGAATGGGTACGGCGCTTGTATCAGACCCGGAACCCATCACGGCGGCAGGGCGCGCGCTGACGGTGCTGCGCGTGGACATGGGAAACCCGCACGCGGTGTGCTTCGTGCCGGAAATTTCGGACGACATGCTCCAGAGCGTCGGCCCAGCGCTGCAGGCGCATCCGCGCTTTCCGGGCGGCGTCAATTTCGAGCTTGCGGCGTTGACCGGCGAAAACCGGCTGCGGATGCGCGTTTGGGAGCGGGGCAGCGGCGTCACCCTGGCCTGCGGCACCGGCGCCTGCGCGACAGCGGCTGCAGCCGTATCCCGGGGCCTTTGCGCCTTCGATGCGCCGATCCGGGTGCAGCTCGACGGCGGCGAGCTGCAGATCACCGTGGACCGGAAGTTCCGGGTCTCCATGACCGGCCCGGCGGAGTTCGTGTACAGTGGAGAGTTGACAGTGGAAAGTGGAGAGTGAGACGGGCATGGTACAGCTGAATCACAACTATCAGAATCTCAGAGATTCCTATTTATTTTACAATATTTCGCAGCGCACGGCGGCATATCAGGCGGCGCATCCGGGGCAGCCGATCTATCGGCTGGGCATCGGCGACGTGTCGCAGCCGCTCTGCCCGGCGGTGATCGAGGCGCTGCACCGGGCCGTGGACGACCAGGCGCACAAGGCGAGCTTCCGGGGCTATCAGCCTGAATGCGGCACCGCCTTTCTGCGCGAGGCCATCGCGCGGCACTATGGAAGCCGGGGCGTGTCGCTGCAGGCCGATGAGATCTTCATCACGAGCGGCGCCGGCGACGAGCTGGGGAACCTCTTGGGCCTCTTTGGCCCGGACAACCGCGTGATGGTGCTCGAGCCGGCCTACCCCGCCTATGTGGACACCAACATCATGGCGGGCCACCCGATCCTCCGCCGCAGCGCGGGGCAGGAAAACGGCTTTCTGCCGCTGCCGGACGGGCAGACGGCGGAGCTCATCTATCTCTGCTCGCCCAACAACCCCACCGGCGCGGCCTACACCCGCGCGCAGCTGCAGCAGTGGGTGGATTTTGCCAACGAGATCGGCGCGGTGATCCTGTTCGATGCGGCCTACGAGGCCTTCATCCAGGACGCGGACGTGCCGCACAGCATCTACGAGCTGCCCGGGGCGCAGGAATGCGCGATCGAGATCTGCTCGCTCTCGAAGACCGCGGGCTTCACCGGCACGCGCTGCGGTTACACCGTGGTGCCCCGCGCGCTGGTGCGGGACGGGCAGCAGCTGCACCCGATGTGGGTGCGCGACCGCACGACCAAGACCAACGGCGTGAGCTACATCCTGCAGCGCGGCGCTGCGGCGGTGTTCACGCCGGAGGGCCAGCGGCAGACGCAGGCCGCCCTGGCGGTCTACCGCGAGAACGCCCGGGTGCTGGCCGAGGCCCTGGACCGGCTGGGGATCTGGTACTGCGGCGGCAGAAACGCGCCCTATCTGTGGCTGCGCTGCCCGGACGGGCTGGACAGCTGGGCGTTTTTCGACCGCCTGCTGGAGCGGGCGCAGATCGTGGGCGTTCCCGGCGCCGGTTTCGGCGCCTGCGGCGAGGGCTTCTTCCGCTTCTCCGCCTTCGGCGACCCCGCAGAGACCCGAGAAGCTGCTGCCAGACTGGAGAGCAAGTTGACAGTTGAAAGTTGACAGTGGAAAGTGCTTGCAGGCAATCGGAGAGCGGCGTAGGGGCCGGCGTCCTCGACGGCCCGCAGCATAGAGGCAGAAGAATGAGGAGTGAGGAGTTAGGAGCGAGGAGCTTCCGGTTTTGTTCTCTTGAATCAGTTCGACAAAGACCGATGGAGCAAAGCACCACGCTCGGGCCAAAGCTAGCGCGATCATCGAATTTTGCAGAAAATACTCGTGTTTTCTGCCACACGGCTGCGCCGTGCACAAGCCGGAGGCTGATCCAGGTAGCGATAGCACAAGGCTTGGTGATTCGCCTGGCGGCGAATGCATTCGTGCCGAATGCCGGGACGTCGAGGGCACCGTCCCCTACAGCGGTTAAGAACTGCACCGCACCTGTAGGGGCGAGCATTGCTCGCCCGCCGATGCAGGCTGCACCCGTAGGGACGGTAATCTGCCGATTGCGTACCTCGCCGCAAGGGGAACGGATTGCCACACCAGTGTGCGCACTGGTTCGCAATGACAGACTTGGGGGCTTGCTTGCCTTTTCCAGGTGCATCACATATCGGGACGCCTTATGAGAGGCAGAAAAAACCAGACAGCAAACGCTGTCTGGTTTTTGTTTGCGGGGTCGTTCCTCCGACTTGCGTCGGAGGAACGACCTTTGTTTGGTTGTTGGAAATTGCTCAGTTCAGCATGCCTTCGCCGGTGAAGATGCGGTAGAGGTAGGTCACGACGGCGGCACGGGTGCAGTCGGCGTTGGGAGCGAAGGTGGTCTCGCGGTAGACGAAGGTGATGATCTGCGCGCGCTGGCAGGGGCGGCCCGGGCTGAAGGTGGTGGTGGAGGTGCCGTTGGTGATGCCCTGCTCCACAGCCCACAGGACTGCGTCATAGCAGTAGCTGCCGGCCTTCACGTCGCCGAACGGATTGCTGGAGCTCTCGGGCGCCGGGCAGCCGGCGGCACGCCACAGGAAGGTGACGGCCTGGCCGCGGGTGACGGTGGCGTCGGGGCTGAAGGCGGTGGTGGAGGTGCCGTTGGTGATCTGCGGGTCGTGCGTGAAGGCCCAGTCGATCGCGTCGTGCTCGGTGGTGCCGAACTCGGGCATATCGGTGAAGGCAGCGCACGGGCAGTCATGGCCGGTCTT
>CADBKF010000042.1 GCA_902795195.1 Oscillospiraceae bacterium | reverse complement strand
GTATATAACAACTTCCCGATGCGACCCTTGAAATGGCGTTCCCCTAAGGACGTCCTTTGTTCTTTTCCAACCTGTAAAGTATGATTGACAAACCTACACCGCCGGTTTTCCTGCCGGTTCGGAATTCCGGCCGGTTCGGCACATTACACTGAACACTGAATACTGAAAACTCACCATCCACTTTCTACTGTCAACTTTCAACTGTTTCCGTCGCCAGGGCTTCGGCGCAGAGCAGGCCGTCCACGGCTGCCGAGACGATGCCGCCGGCATAGCCGGCGCCCTCGCCGCAGGGATACAGGCCGCGCAGGCGCGACTGCAGCGTGTCATCCCGCAGGATGCGCACGGGCGAGGAGCTTCGCGTCTCCGGCGCGGTGAGCAGCGCCTCAGGATCATCAAAGCCCCTGAGCTTCCTGCCGAATTCCGGCAGCGCCCGCTCGAGCACGCCGGTGATCTGCGGCGGCAGCACCGCGTGCAGATCGCAGGGCGTGACGCCGGGGCGATAGCTGGGCTGAACCGCGCCCGGGACGGTGCCGTCCCTGCCCGCGAGAAAATCCCCCACGGTCTGGCAGGGCGCGCAGTAATTGCAACCGCCGGCCTCGAAGGCCCGCCGCTCGATCTGCCGCTGCCAGTACATGCCGCCGAGCGTGGATTGATCCGGAAAGTCCTCGGGCTGCAGCGTGACGAGCACCGCGGCGTTGGCATTTTCGCCCTCGCGGGCCTGGTTGCTCATGCCGTTGGTGACGACGCCGCCCGCCTCGGAGGCCGCGCCCACCACATGGCCGCCCGGACACATGCAGAAGGTGTAGGCCGAGCCGCCCTCGGGCAGGTGCACCGAGAGCTTGTAGTCCGCCGGCGGCAGGCCCAGCCTTTGCCAGTCCGGGCCGTACTGGGCATCGTTGATCGCCGTCTGCCGGTGCTCGATGCGCACGCCCATGGAGAAGGGCTTGGGCTCCATCGGGACGTCCTGGGCCAGCAAGCGCTCAAATGTATCGCGCGCGCTGTGGCCCGGCGCCAGGATCAGCTGCCGGCAGGCCAGGATCTGTGGGCCGGCAGGCGATTCCAGCTCGATCCCGGTCAGCACGCCGCCCTCCTGTACAAGGCCGGTCAGCTTATGCGCAAAGCGCACCTCGCCGCCCAGGCGCTCGATCTCGCGCCGCAGGTTCTGCACCACATGCACCAGCACGTCGGTGCCCACGTGGGGCTTGGCGTCGTAGAGAATGTCCTCGTGCGCCCCGAAGCGGACCAGCTGCTCGAGGATCCAGCCGATGCGCTCGTTTTTCGTGCCGGTGTTCAGCTTTCCGTCGGAAAAGGTTCCGGCGCCGCCCTCGCCGAACTGCACGTTGCAGTCCGGGTCCAGGCGACCGCTTTCCCAGAATTCGCGCACCTTCTTCTGCCGGGTCTCGGCGTCCAGGCCGCGTTCGAGCACAATGGGCCGCAGCCCCGCCCGGGCCAGATACAGCGCCGCAAACATTCCCGCCGGGCCGAAGCCCACCACGACCGGGCGCAGCTCAGGCGGCGTTTTGCACTTCGGGATCCGGTAGACAAAGGGCTTGGCCAGACTCACCTTCGGGTTGCGGCACTGCTTCAAGGTCCGCGCCTCGCTGTGCCGGGTGGAAACATCCACGGTGTAAATATATCGAATATCGTCCTTTTTTCGGGCATCGAGCGACTTTTTGCGGATGACCAGTGCGCTCAGCTCCGAGGCCGGCACCTTCAGCGCCCGCGCGGCCAGCGCCCAGAGTGCCGACGCGTCCTGCGCCGCCGGCAGCGTCAAATCCCGGATTGTCAGCATGTGATTGCCCCCCTTCCACAAATCTATCATCACTGTTCCGCGACCTGAAAAGGCGGCGTATGCAGGGATCAGGGATCAGGTGTCAGGGATCAGGGGATGTATTTTCAAATTGCCATTTGAAAATAATAATTTGAATGCTGCGTCTTCAGGCCGGTTGCGCTGATTCATTTCTTTTCCATATCGCCAGATATGGAAAACTCCAACCCTGATCCCTGACCCCTGATCCCTGACCCCTGATCCCTGATCCCTGATCCCTGATCCCTGATCCCTGATCCCTCGACTCAGCAAGCCGCATTTCGTGCAGAACTTTTTTATATTGTATCACAGCGCTTATCGAAAGAAAACCCCATTTTTGTGAAAATGGGGCTTGACAAACGCTGAGGGCTCTGCTATAATTCCCACTAAGCAGATAGGAAATATGTGTTTTAATCTGAAAGGAGTTATATCACCATGAAAGTTTATCAGTCCATCACCGATCTGATTGGCGGCACGCCGCTGCTGAAGCTCAACAATTTCTCCAAGGCGAACGGCCTGGGCGCGGAGCTTCTCGCCAAGCTGGAGTATTTTAATCCCGCCGGCAGCGTCAAGGACCGCATCGCCCGCGCCATGCTTGACGACGCCGAGGCCAAGGGCCTGGTGGGCCCCGGCTCGGTCATCATCGAGCCGACCTCCGGCAACACCGGCATCGGCCTGGCTGCGGTCTCGGCGGCCAGAGGCTACCGCATCATCCTGACCATGCCCGAGACCATGAGCGTTGAGCGCCGGAACCTTCTCAAGGCCTACGGCGCGGAGCTCGTGCTCACCGAAGGCGCCAAGGGCATGAAGGGCGCCATCGCCAAGGCCGAGGAGCTCGCCCGTGAGATCCCCAACAGCTTCATCCCCGGGCAGTTCAACAACCCGGCCAATCCCGCTGCCCACCGCGCCTCCACCGGCCCGGAGATCTGGGCGGACACCGACGGCAAGGTCGATATATTTGTGGCCGGCGTCGGCACCGGCGGCACGATCACCGGCGTGGGCGAATACCTGAAATCGCAGAACCCGGACGTCAAGGTCGTGGCGGTAGAGCCCGCTACCTCTCCGGTGCTGTCCAAGGGCGTTTCCGGCCCGCACAAGATCCAGGGCATCGGCGCAGGTTTTGTGCCCGAGACGCTCAACACCGCGGTCTATGACGAGATCATCCCCGTGGCGAACGAGGACGCCTTCGCCACCGGCAGAAGCCTGGCCCGGAAGGAGGGCCTGCTCGTCGGCATCTCCGCCGGCGCGGCGGTCTGGGCGGCGGCGGAGCTCGCCAAGCGCCCGGAGAACGCCGGCAAGGTCATCGTCGTCCTGCTCCCCGACACCGGCGACCGCTACCTGTCCACCCCGATGTTTGCGGAGTGATTCAGAAGGCAATCGGGATGAGGCAATAGGCAATAGGAGAACTGCATCAAGAAGCACTGACGCACGCGCAAGGTGTTTTTGTCTGTCCATACTTCCCATTATGTCATTCTGAGCGCAGCGAGGAATCCAAAGGACTGCGTTCAAAAGAGCAGTCAGATTCTTCGCTGCGCTCAGAATGACATGGGCGGCACCTTGAACAGGCAGCCGGGCCTCTGCTCAGGCAAGGCATCCAAGCGATCCCTGATCCCTGATCCCTGATCCCTGATCCCTGATCCCTGATCCCTGATCCCTGATCCCTGATCCCTGATCCCTGATCCCTGATCCCTGATCCCTGACCCCTGATCCCTGATCCCTGATCCCTCAAATCACATAATCATCCCCGCCGAGGTGCTGGTCGACCAGGTCCTGCAGCGTGATGCTGTCGAGATACTCGTTGATCACCCGGCTCAGGCCCTGCCACAGCGGGAGCGTGGCGCAGTAGGCGCTGCGCGGGCAGTCGCCCAGGTCGCGGTCGACGCAGTCCACCGGCGAGAGCGAGCCCTCGGTCAGCCGGAGAATCTCCCCGGCGGTGTACTGAGCTGCCGGCCTTGCCAGCTTGTAGCCGCCCTGCGCGCCGCGGTTGGCCCGCAGCACGTCAGATTTATTGAACACCTGAATGATCTGCTCGAGATATTTCTTGGAAATCCCCTGCCGCTCGGCAATGTCCTTGAGCGAAATATAGCCGCTGCCCTCATGCTCGGCCAGATCGACCAGCATCCGCAGCGCGTAGCGTCCCTTTGTCGAAATCTTCATCGCTTTACACCCCCATATCCTAATATTACCATATGAATACTTGGAAATCAAGAAGAACTTGAGGTGCAGCTATGAGCAACTATCATTTTGAGACCCTGCAGCTTCATGTCGGTCAGGAGCGTCCGGACCCTGCCACCGACGCGCGCGCAGTGCCGATCTATCATACTATTATCCAATAAAGTCCTTGCCGGGCGTCAGCCCGCCTGCGTCCTCCGCCTCGTCTGGCACAAATCTGCCTCGCAAATCTTTTTAAAGCGTTTTATCGGATAATAGTATCAGACCACGTCCTATGTGTTCCGCAATTCCGCGCATGCGGCGGCGCGCTTCGGCCTGGCCGACGCCGGCAACATCTACGGCAGACTGACCAACTCCACCCAGAATGTCCTCGAGCAGCGCGTGGCGGCGCTCGAGGGCGGCGTCGCAGCCCTGGCCGTGGCCTCCGGCGCAGCGGCCATCACCTATACCATCGAGGCGCTGGCGCAGAAGGGAGAGCACATCGTCGCCCAGAAGACGATCTACGGCGGCAGCTTCCATCTGCTGGCCCACACGCTTCCGCAGTACGGCGTCGAGACCACCTTCGTGGACATCCATGACCTGGACACCGGAAAAATATCCCAACCTGGCCGCGCCGAACCCCAGCTATCACGGGATCTCGTTCGTCCAGGCAGCCGGACAGGCCGCGTTTGTCACCTACACCCGCGCGATCCTGCTGCGCGACACCGGCGCTGCCATCTCCCCCTTCAACGCTTTCTTGCTGCTGCAGGGCATTGAAACCCTGTCTCTGCGCCTCGAGCGCCACGCGGAAAACACGAAAAAGGTGCTGGAATATTTGTCGAAGCATCCGAAGGTCGCGGCGGTCAACCACCCTGCTCTGCCGGCGCATCCGCAGCACGCGCTGTATGAGAAATACTTCCCGAACGGCGGCGGCAGCATCTTCACCTTCGACATCCGGGGCGGGCAGGCGGAGGCCTTTGCCTTCATTGACGCACTGCAGATCTTTTCCCTGCTGGCCAATGTGGCGGACGTCAAGTCTCTGGTGATCCACCCGGCCACGACGACGCACTCCCAACTCTCTGCAGCGGAGCTGGAGGACCAGGGCATCCAGCCGAGCACGATCCGGCTGTCCATCGGCACCGAGCATATCGACGACATCCTGGCCGACCTCGAGCGCGGCTTTGCCGCAGTCCCCTGAGCGCCGAAAGGCCCGCCGTCCATGACATTCTGAGCGCAGCGAAGAATCTGTAAAGGCAATAGGGAATAGGCAATAGGCAATAGGAGACAGACGTCAAGCATCAGGTAATCTACATCACACGGAAGCGCTGCAGTGTCACAGTGCCTGTGCCGCACTTCCATCTATGTCATTCTGAGCGCAGCGAAGAATCTGAAATGCACCCTCGATTGAGTGCTTAGATTCTTCGCTGCGCTCAGAATGACATATTGATCGTCTGAACGGGCTTCTGCTCAGATAAGGCATCCAGGCGATCTGAATCCCTGACCCCTAGCCCCTGATCCCTGATCCCTGATCCCTACGCCTTCGCCCCGCCGGCGCTTTTTCCTGCCAGGTGGCCCGAGGACCAGGCCCACTGCAGGTTGTAGCCGCCGCAGTCGCCGTCCACGTCGAGCACCTCGCCGCAGGCGTAGAGGCCGGGAACGATGCGGCTTTCCAGCGTCTTGGGGTCAAACTCCCGGACCTCGGCGCCGCCGGCGGTCACCTGTGCGCCGTCCATGCCCATGGTCCCGGTAAGCGTCTGGGTAAAATCGTGCACCGCCTCGCTCAGCGCCGCCAGCTGCACCCAGCGCAGCGCGTGCAGCGGCAGCGTCTCGGGAATGTCCACCGAGCGCAGCACCACCCGGCCCAGCCGGTTGTGCAGGATGCCCGTGAGCAGATCGGCGCAGCTGAGGTTCGGCAGCCGCACGATGCGCAGGCACAGCGCCGTGAGCAGCCGGTCCGCCGTGAGCTCCGGCAGCAGATCCATGTGCAGCGTCGAGCCCTCGGGCGCGGTGGCTGCGGCCCGGGACAGGTCAAAGATCGCAGGGCCGGAGACGCCGTACTCGGTGAACTGCACCTCGCCCCGGCTTCTGGCCAGGACGCTGTCCTTGCAGCGCAGCTCGATGCCGGCGTTCGCGCGCACGCCCTTGAGGCCCTTGATCGGGTCCGTTTCCGTCTTGAGCTGCACGAGCGAGGGGTACAGGCGCGTGCAGTGGTGGCCCAGGCTCCTGAGCAGCTGATAGCCCGACAGGCCGCCGCCCAGCTTCGTGCCGGCCGCACCGCCGCAGGCGATCACCAGGCGGTCGACCTCGAAGCGCTCGTCCTGCGCGCGCAGGGCAAAGCCCTCCTTGGTCTTCTTGACCGAGCTGATCTCCTTGCCGCACAGCAGGCGGATGTTGGGCCGCTCGAGCGCAAAGCGCAGCACGTCCACCACGCTGTTGGCCTGGTCGGAATAGGGGTAGATGCGGCCGCTGTTTTCGGCCACGGTGTAGAGCCCCAGGCCGCGGAAAAAGTGGAGCGTATCGCTCACGTCCATGGCCTTCAGGGCCGGCTCGACAAAGCCCGGCATGCTGCCGTGATAGTTCTCCACGCCGGCGTTCCAGTGGGAGAGATTGCATCGTCCGTTGCCGGTGGCCAGCAGCTTGCGGCCCACCCGGGCCTGCCGCTCAAAGAGCAGCACCTCGTTGCGCGGATCGTCCGCCGCGGCGATCGCCGCGACCATGCCCGACGCGCCTGCGCCGATGATTCCGATTTTCATGCGCTTCCTCCTAACAGTTGCAGCGGTTGAACGTCTTTTTCTCATTATATATGATTTTTCTCTCCTGTGCAAGCCGGAAAGCCTGAAAGAAAGAAAAAAAGAATTTCGTTTCATTCCAAAGAAAAAGATTGACTGCCGCCTGTTTTTGTGGTAGAATATTGTCCGGTAATCTCCCGGGCGGTTCGTTTCCGTTTGGTTCGCCCGCGATTTTTCCCCAACTGCCGACCATCTGCTACTGTGGCTCAGTCGGTAGAGCAGCTGATTCGTAATCAGCAGGTCGCCGGTTCGAGTCCGGCCAGTAGCTCCAAAAACAGCCGATTTCGTTGTGAAATCGGCTGTTTTTTTGTCTATTCTGTCTCTTTTTCAGCCAAACAGGCTCAGCTGTGGGTAGGGCTCGGGCAGCTCGCTCATGAAGCGGAAGCAGGCATCCGGGCTTGCAAGCATACCGCTGCGCGCGCAGATGCACTCGAGCACTGCGCGCAGCTGCGCGGCCTTCGGGCTCGGCAGCTCGTAAGCCGTTCCGTATTCCCGGATGTAGCGCGCCTTGAGGCCCGGAAAATGCCGGTCCAGAGCGGCATAATAGTACTCCCGATCCCCTTCCCGCAGCGTCAGGCCCATGCCAAAGTCGATCACGCCCCGAACGCCCGCATCGGCGCAGGCCTGTACAATCGCGGTGATGTTTTCTACCGTATCGGTGAGATACGGCAGCACCGGCGTGAGCCACACAACGGTCGGGATGCCCCGTTCCTGCAGCTTTTGCAGCACCTCGACGCGGCGCTTTGTCGTGCACACATGGGGCTCGAGGATCCGGCAGAGCGCCTCGTCCCAAGTGGTCAGCGTGATCTGCACCACGCATTTGGCGCGGCGGTTGATCTCGTCGATCAGGTCCAGGTCCCGCAAAATCCGGTCGGATTTTGTCTGGATCGCAGCGCCGAAGCCGTGATCGCGGATGATCTCAAGGCATCTTCTGGTCAGCCCCAGTTTTTCCTCGCAGTGCATGTACGGATCGGACATCGAGCCGGTTCCGATCATGCACTTGCGCCGCCTCGCGAGCAGTGCCTGCTCCAGCAGCTCCGGCGCGTTCTGCTTGACCTCGACGTCCTCGAACGCGTGCGTAAACTGATAGCACTTGCTGCGGCTGTCACAGTAGATGCAGCCGTGCGTGCAGCCCCGATAGATGTTCATTCCGACCCGCTCGCCGCTGCCGCTCAGGATCCCCTTTGCGTTGACAAAATGCATTCTCCACCCCCCTGTCTACTTCTGCCGATGCAGCCGGACCGCTCAACTGCGGTCCGGCTGCGCCTGCGCGGTGAGGTCCAGCGTCATGCAGTCCACATCATAACAGCGCCCGTCCAGTTTGAAATATTTGGGAAATGTGCCATAGCTGGAAAAGCCGTATTTCCGGTAGAGCGCTTTGGCTCTCTCGTTGTCTGCGCGCACCTCCAGCGAAAGCAGCTCTGCCCCGCCCTCCCGGCTGAAGGCGATCATCTGCTCCATGAGTCTGCTGCCGATCCCCCGGCCCCAGTAGGCGCGCAGCACCGTAACAGCAAGACTGCGCCTGTGGCGAAAGCGCGGGTTATCGCTGCCGTTGACGCAGGCGTTGCCCACGATCTTTTCTCCGTCGAGTGCCAGGAAAAACCGGCTGTGCGGGCTCTTGGCCAGCCGCTCGAGAAGTGCCGCCTCCTGTTCCGGCGTAAAGGGGATCCCCGCTGCGCCGAAGGTCAGATTGTCCGTCTCGCCGCCCACTGCTTTGAGATATTCCAGCAGCTGCGCGGCATCGGCGGCTTCCGCGCTGCGATACGTGATACGCATGCCTGTCCTCCTAGATAAACTTCTGCACGGCCTTCTGGAATTCCTCGACCATTTCCAGGTCGCCGTCCTCGATTGCGTGGGCGATGCAGTGGGTCATGTGCTCGTTGATGATGAGCTTGCCCAGGCCCCGCAGCGCGGAGTTCACCGCCGAGAGCTGGATCAGCACATCCGCACAGTCCTCGTCCTTCTCGATCATCTTTTTCACGTGCTGCAGGTGGCCGATCGCCTTGGAAAGGCGGTCGAGCTGCTTCTTTTTCTCCTCCGGCGAATGATAGTGGCTGTGGCTGTGTTCCTCCATGGTGCAGCCTCCCTTGCTGTATTTCATTTCAATTCAGTATAGCACAGATGCGGCGCCTTCCGCAAGACAAAAAATCCGTTCCGCCGTATCCCCGTTTGGGGCTTGCAAAACCGGCTGTTTCTGGTATAATGGAAAAAATATCAAAAAAGGTGTGTTTGGCATGAAAACTGAGGTGAAACAGATCCTGGAGGCGGTCCGGGCGGGCACGCTGTCCGTGGATGATGCGGTGCTGCGGCTCAAGCTCGCGCCCTATGAGGACATCGGCTTTGCGAAGGTGGACCTGCACCGCCGGGTGCGCCAGGGCGCGGCCGAGGTCATCTACGGCGCCGGCAAGACGCCCGAGCAGATCTCCGGCATTCTGGAGGTCATGCAGCAAAACGGCCAGGACCGGGTGCTGATCACACGGCTGAGCCCGGAGGCCGCCGCGCTGCTGCAGGCGCGCTGGCCTCTGTTCTATAGCGAAACTGCCCGCTTCGCCTTTCTGGGGCAAAAGCCCGCGCCGGACGGCATCGGCACCGTCGTCATCGCCACCGGCGGCACCTCGGATGTGCCCGTGGCCGAGGAGGCGGCGCTCACCGCCGAGTGCCTGGGAAACCGCGTGACGCGGCTGTATGACGTGGGCGTGGCCGGCCTGCACCGGCTGCTGGACCACCGGGAGGACATCATGGGCGCCTCGGTCATCGTCGCGATCGCGGGGATGGAGGGCGCGCTTGCCAGCGTGATCGGCGGTCTGGCCGACTGCCCGGTCATCGCGGTGCCCACCTCGGTGGGCTACGGCGCGGCGTTCGGCGGGCTCTCGGCGCTGCTGTCCATGCTCAACTCCTGCGCCAGCGGCGTTTCGGTGGTCAACATCGACAACGGCTTCGGCGCGGGCTACCTGGCCAGCATGATCAACCACATGGAGGCGAAGGCATGAAAACACTGTATTTTGACTGCGGCATGGGCGCGGCCGGCGATATGCTGAGCGCGGCGCTGCTCGAGCTGCTGCCGGACCCGGCTGCCGGCGTGCAGCAGCTCAACGCGCTGGGGATCCCCGGCGTGGAATTTGTCGCCGAGCACGCCGAAAAGTGCGGCATCGGCGGCACGCATATGCGGGTTCTGGTGCAGGGGGCCGAGGAGGACGAGCATCTGCACGAGCACCAGCATGAACACGAGGATGCGCACCACCACGAGCATTCGCACGGGCATGAACACGAGCACGGCCACAGCCATCAGGGCATGGCCGGCATCCGGCATCTGGTCCAGGACCATCTGAACGCCCCGGCGGCCGTCAGGCAGGACATTCTCGCGGTCTACGAGCTGCTGGCTGCGGCCGAGAGCAAGGTCCACGGCGTGCCGGTCGAGGAGATCCACTTCCATGAGGTCGGCACGATGGACGCGCTGGCGGACATTTCCGCGGTGTGCTTCCTGCTCCACACGCTCGCCCCGGCGCAGATCGTCTGCTCGCCGGTGCACGTGGGCAGCGGCCAGGTGAGGTGCGCCCACGGCATCCTGCCGGTGCCGGCGCCCGCCGCGGCGGAGCTGCTCAAGGGCATCCCGATCTACGGCGGCGAAATTCAGGGCGAGCTCTGCACGCCCACCGGTGCGGCGCTGTTGAAGCATTTTGTCACGCGCTTCGGCCCCATGCCCGCCCTCACCCCCGAGGCCGTGGGCTACGGCATGGGCAAAAAGGACTTCCCGCGGGCCAACTGCGTGCGGGCGATCCTGGGAGAAACCGGGGAGCGCGCGGACGAGGCGCTCTGCCTTGCCTGCAATCTCGACGACATGAGCGCCGAGGCCATCGGCTTTGCGATGGAGCGGCTGCTGGATGGCGGCGCGCTGGACGTGTGGACCACGCCCATCGGCATGAAAAAGTGCCGGCCCGGCACGATGCTCTCGCTGCTCTGCCGTCCTGCGGATCGGGAGCTCATGCTTTCGCTGCTCTTTGCCCACACCACGACGCTGGGCGTGCGCGAGCAGCGCATGGCGCGCGCGACGCTCTCGCGCCGCACGGAGACCGTCCCCACCCCCTGGGGCGAGGTGCGGGCCAAGATCTCGGAGGGCTACGGCGTCTGCCGGAAAAAGTACGAATTTGAGGACCTGGCCCGGGTCGCCAAGGCGCAGGATTGCAGCCTGGATGCGGCCCGGCAGCTGGTGGAGGGCTCACGCCATGCCGACGCTTGAGGAAAAGCGGCGCGCGCTCGAGGAAGCGCTGCGCCGGATGGGCAGCGTGGCCGTGGCCTTCTCGGCGGGCGTGGACTCCACCTGCCTGCTGCAAGTGGCAAGCCGCGTGCTGGGCGATCGCGCTGCCGCGATCACGGTGCGCTCGCAGTTCGTGCCGCAAAGAGAGCAGCAGGAGGCGGCGGAATTCTGCCGCAGCCGGGGCATCCGGCTGATCGTTCTGGAGCTGGACGCGCTCTCGATCCCCGGCGTGCGGGAGAATCCCGCGGATCGCTGCTACCTGTGCAAAAAATCGATCTTTACGCAGATCTGCGCGGCGGCCAGGGAGAACGGCTTTGCCTGCGTGGCTGAGGGCTCCAATGCCGACGATCTGGGCGACTACCGGCCCGGGATGCGGGCCATCCGCGAGCTGGGCGTGCGCAGCCCCCTGCTGGACGCGGGTCTGACCAAGGCCGAGATCCGGCAGCTCTCGCATGATCTGGGGCTTCCCACCTGGGACAAGCCCGCCATGGCCTGCCTGGCCACGCGCTTTGCCACCGGCCACGCGATCACCGAGGAGGGCCTGGCCCGGGTGGAGCAGGCCGAGCAGTTCTTAATGGGGCTGGGCTTTTCCAAGGTCCGCGTCCGTGTTCATGGCGAGCTGGCCCGCATTGAATTGGAGCCGGACCTGATCTCCCGCCTGACGGAGGCAAAAACCGCCGCCCTGGTGAGCCGGACGCTCCGCGAGCTGGGCTTCCGCTATGTGAGCGTCGACCTCACCGGCTACCAGATGGGCAGCATGAACACGCAACAATAACAACACAGCCGTCCCGGCCGGGGCGGCTGTGTTGTTGTAAAAGTTCATACTTTGTCCACATCTGCTTTAGGTTCGCTTAAGGTTTCCGGCCTATACTGAGGCCACAAACAAAAACAAAGCGCACTGAAAGGAGCGATGAATCATGTGGAAAAAGTATATGACAATGGCGCTGGCGGGTGTGCTGGCGATTTCGGTGACCGGCTGCTCCCTGCTCGGCAGCCTGAGCGGCAGCACGGAGATTGAGACTGACGCCGCAGCAGCAGCCACGGAGGCCGCCGTCGTCCAGACATCCTACGAGCTTCCGGCAGAGACTGCCGAAACGACCCAGGCCGCCGGCAGCGCACAGAGCAGCGGCGATACCGCCGTCACGCTGGACAATCTGGTCTCCGGCGGGGCGCTGGACACCTCGGATCTGTTCTCCACGCGCGATCTCACCCAGACGGCCGATCTGAGCGAGGCCGTCACCCTCACACTGACGAGCGGCCAGGACGTGACGGTCAGCACCGAGGGCGTCTACGTTCTCTCCGGCAGCGTGACGAACGTTACCGTGATCGTGGAGGCCGGCGACGAGGACAAGGTCCAGCTGGTGCTCGACGGCGTTTCCATCACCAACGACGAGCGCCCGGCAATCTACGTCAAGAACGCCGACAAGGTGTTCATCACCACAACCGACAGCGAAAACAGCCTGAGTGTCACCGGCAGCTTCACCGCCGACGGCACGACCAACACCGACGCGGTCATCTTCTCGCGGGACGATCTGGTGCTGGGTGGCGTGGGCACCCTGAACATCAGCTCCACCGACAACGGCATCAGCGGCAAGGATGACGTGAAGCTGACCGGCGGCAGCGTCAGCATCAGCAGTGTTTCCGACGGCATCGAGGCCAACGAATCCATCTGCATTGCGGGCGGCAACCTGACAATCAGCGCCCAAAAGGACGGCCTGCACGCGGAGAACGACGAGGACAACAGCACCGGCTTTGTCTACATCTGCGGCGGCAGCCTGAGCGTCAAGGCCGGCGACGACGGCATCCACGCCACCACGATCGTCCAGATCGACGGCGGCAGCATCGACCTTACCGCAGCCGAGGGCATTGAGGCCACCTGGGTGCAGCTCAATGACGGCAGCGTCACGATCGCCGCCAGCGACGACGGCATCAACGGCGCGCGCAAGTCTTCCGTCTATACCCCCACGGTTGAGATTTGCGGCGGCAGCCTCACGATCACCATGGGCCAGGGCGACACCGACGCCGTCGACTCCAACGGCAATCTGATCATCACCGGCGGCACGATCGACATCACCGGCCAGAGCCCCTTTGACTACGACGGCAGCGTCAGCTACACCGGCGGCACCATCATCGTCAACGGCCAGGAGGTCAACCAGATCACCAACCAGATGATGGGCGGCGGTATGGGCGGCATGAACGGCGGCATGGGCGGCTTCGGCGGCGGCAGGCGGCCGTAGACCACAAATATACACAAAATCCCGGATTTCTCAGAAATCCGGGATTTTTTGTATGCCGGTGCGAGCGAGTGGAAAGTTGACAGTGGAAAGTGGAAAGTGTCGGTGTTCCGACGCGCAGTCAGATTCTTCGTCGCTGCGCTCCTCAGAATGACAAACCTGAAGGATGAGTCGAAACAATGGGCCAGTCCATTCTGGCTTCGGAATGATTTGAATTGATGTTTCAAATTAGAAATTTGAAACATACCACAACTTTCCACTGTCAACTGTCAACTTTCCACTACCCACAATCCACTAACCACTTCAAATAAGCCAATAACTGTACCACATGCGGCCTGGCAGCGGCAGGGTTTTCAGGGCTTCCCGCTGGGTGCGCACGGCGGCGGCCAGGGCCTCGCGTTCGGGCATCTCCAGCTCATGCTGGCTGAAATGCGCCTTCTTGGCAAGGTCCTCCAGCGTGGAGGCTGGCTCGGTTTTCAAGGCCCTGCAGAGCCTTTCGTAGCGGCTCCAGTCGAGCACCGCTTGCTCGTTGCCGCTTGCCAGCGCGTAGCGGCGGCGCATCGCCCGGCTGCGCAGCAGCCGCACGCTCCACAGCGCCAGCGCAAGGCCCGCCATGCCAAACGGCCACCAGAGCCAGCCGGGGAAGCCTCCGGGCCTGCCGGGTGCGGCTTCACCCTCGGCTTCGGTGGGCGCTTCTGCGCCGTTCGTGGAGTCGGGGTCCTGCCCGGGCTCCGTGGGTTCTGCGGGCTCTGTCGGCTCGGTCGCTTCAGTCTCCGTCTGCGCAGGCGCGGTGGGCTCGGTCTGCTCGGTCGGAGCGCCGGCGCCCTGCGGCGAAGCGCTGTCGGCCACGCCGTCGGGCGGCGTGGGGTCATAGCGCACCCAGCCCTGCCCGTCGAGGTAGACCTCCACCCAGGCATGGGACTGGCGCTCCTGCACGACGGTCTCGGTGTTGGGCTCGATCCGGGTGACATAGCCCTCCACATAGCGCGCCGGGACGCCCACCGCCCGCAGCAGCGCGGTCGCGGTGGAGGCAAAGTGGACGCAGTAGCCGCTCTCGGCCTCGGTCAGAAACCAGGTGCAGAAGTCCTCGTCGCTCGGCGGGCGCTCCGGAGAAAGGCTGTAGACCGCGCTCTGGCGCACAAAGGACACGATCTGATCCGCCAGCGCCTCGACCGAGGCGGCGGTCATGATGCCGTTGGCCGCGGCGATGCGCTGCAAGGACGCGCGGGTCTCGTCCGGCAGCGACAGGCAGTTTTCGTAGGCATCCTGCCGGATCATGCTCCCCTGCCGGCTCAGCAGCGAGGCCTTCCCCTGCCCCTGGAGCATCTGAAAGCTGTAGTCACGCAGCCTGTCGTCGTTGGGAAGATAATAGTCAAACACCGTGACAAGGCCGGGATCGGCCATGTGGTAGGGCGCATAGAGCTCACTGTAGGTCCGGGGCGTCTGGACGCGCACCGTGGTCAGCGCCGCGCCTCCGGGATCGGTGCCCAGAAGGCCGCTGTCCGACTCTGTGTGCGGTCCCGGCTCCCAGCCGGCGCCGTCAAAGCGCTCATAGGCTCTGCCGCGCAGGTAGAAGGTGCCGTCCACCGGCGCGTCCACCGTGACCGTGAGGGCGGTGTAGGTCCGCTGGAGCTTCGGCCCGAGCGAGCGCAGGTCCACGCGGTCGGCGCTGCCGCCGGAAAAGTCGATGTTGCTGCTGATCTGCTCGCCGGCGTCCACCAGGCGCTCGGCCAGCTGCTCGAAATCCAGGGGCGGCTCGTAGCTGGCAGGCGGGTAGAGCCAGAGCACCAGGCCCACTGCAAGCGCCGCCGGGATCAGGGCATAGAGCGTCGCCTGGACGCTCTCCTCGCTGCCGCGGCCGCGGACGCCCTGCGAGAAGCTCAGCACCAAGAGGCCCGCCACCAGCAGCACCAGCCAGATCACATCCGGCGGGGTGTTGATCAAAAAGAAGCAAGGCGCCACGCAGACCAGGCAAAAGAGCACGCAGGGCAGCGTCGAGCGCAGCCACACCACGCTGGCGCAGCAGGCCAGGGCCATGCCGGCCGTGATGAGCAGGAAGGACGGGGAAAAGTCGATCTCCCCGACGGGCGGGCGGATGGAAAACACGTCGTCCACCCAGGCGTAGCCGCCGGCGACCGCGTTGAGCACGGTGTGCGCCAGCTGGCTGAGATTCGTGCGCAGCGCATGGCGCAGCCACCAGCAGACCAGCGCCGTCAGCAGCAGCGCGGCAAGCGCCGGGATCCAGGGGCGCCTGAGCCGGAAGGCCACGCAAAACAGGCCCGTAAGCCACAGCGCCCACAGCCAGAGCGGCGCATCCACGCGCAGCTCATAGGCCGTCTGCAGGCATTTGACCGCGGCAAGCACGATCCCGAACAGCAGCAGCCAGTCCAGCGGCAGCTGGACCCAGTTGGTTTTTTTCATTCCGCCACCTCCCCCTCCGGGACGATGCGGAAGCACCAGTCGGCGTCCTCTGCCGGGATGGAGCGGTCGCCCGCGGGAAACAGCGGCGCGGCGCAGGCCTCGGCCAGCATGGGCTCGACCTCGTCAGCCGAGGCGATCTCCCGGGAGTGAACGCCCTGCTGCTCCATCCACAGCACCGTGTGGGGCAGCTCCCGGTCGGTCAGCCAGGTGCTGAGATAGCGCAGCTGGGCAAGCTCACTCTGCAGCGCGGGCAGATCCCGCGGCGGCGAGACGATGAGGTAGCTGCGCAGGCGCACCGGGGCCACGGGCTCGCGCACGATGAGATCATCGGTCTTCTGCGAGAGCTTCCAGTGGATCGAGCGCACATTGTCGCCCTCGCGGTAGGGCCGGTGGTCGTGATTTTCGGAAAAGCTGCCCTGCGGCAGCGCCGCCAGGCGCACGACCCGGAAGGCCGTGAGATCCGGCAGCGGGTCGGGCTGTACGGGCTGGGGCAGCACGGCGGTCCGGGTCTGGGCCGGGGCTGGCCGCGGCAGGCCGAACAGGCCCAGATAGTCATAGACCCGGAGCTGAGAGACGCCGGCCAGAAACAGGCCGGGCTGCTCGGCTTCGAGCCAGACGGTGCCGCCCTCCCGGGGAATGTGCCGCAGATAGCGGTACTCCACGTGCTCGTCACCCTGCGTCTGCAGGCACAGCCGCAGCCGCAGCTCCGGCAGCGGCAGCACCGCGAGGCTGGTCGGGATCAGCTCCAGCACCAGCCGCCGGCCCTGCTCCACGCGCTCGGGTGCGGACAGGCGCAGCTGCACGCGCAGCATCTGCGGCAGCGAGAGCAGCAGGCTCAGAAGCGGCAGGATCAGCAAAATAAACAGCACCACCCAGGAAAACCAGACGGGGCTTGCCGCGATGTAGAAGCAGATGGCCGCAAAGAGCGAGACCAGGTAGATGATCCAGTTGACCGCCATATCAGAAGCCGGGCGCGCTGACCTGGGTCAGCAGAGCGTTGAGGATCGCGGTCTCCGGCACCTCCTGGGCGGCGGTCTCGGCGGTGCGCAGCACGCGGTGGGCCACGGTGCCGGCATAGACGGTCTGCACGTCCTCGGGCAGCACGTAGTCGCGGCCGTTCATGACCGCAGCAGCCCGCGCCATGGCGGCGACCGCCAGGGTCGCGCGGGGACTGGCCCCGCGGCGCAGCTGCGGGTGATTTCTCGTCCGGGCAACCAGGGCGACGATGTAATCGATGATATCGTCCTTCATATAGACCCGCGCGACGGTCTGCTGCATGCCCAGCAGCTCCTGCCGGGAGATGACCTGCTGCACCTGGGTCAGCGGCTCGACGCCGCCCAGTCGCGAGCGCAGCATGTCCCGCTCATCCTTGGGCTTGGGATAGCCGACGCTCAGGCGGATCATGAAGCGGTCCATCTGCGAGTCCGGCAGCAGCTGCGTGCCGGCAGCGCCGGTGGGGTTCTGGGTGGCCAGGACGAAAAACGGCTTGGGCAGCGTGTGGGACACGCCGTCCACCGTGACCTGGCCCTCCTCCATGGCCTCGAGCAGCGCCGACTGCGTGCGCGAGGTGGCGCGGTTGAGCTCGTCTGCCAAAAAGAGGTTGCAGAGCACCGCGCCGGGCTTGTAGACCAGGTTGCCGGTCTGCTTGTCGAGCACGCTGTAGCCGGTGATGTCCGAGGGCAGCACGTCGGGGTTGAACTGCACGCGGCCGTAGTCCAGGCCCATGGCCCGGGAGAAGGCCAGCGCGATGGTGGTCTTGCCCACGCCGGGGATGTCCTCAAGCAGGATGTTGCCGCCGGCCAGGATCGCCATCAGCATCCAGATCAGCACCTGATCCTTGCCCTTGACGGCCTTTTTGACTTCTTGAATGATTGCGGAAATGGTACTCATTTGGAATCCTCCAAAATTCGGCAAAGGCGTGCTGCTTGTTCAGCACGCCTGCCTAATGAAATGATGAATTATTGATCCAGGAATTGGGCCTCCGGCAGAAGCTCCAGCTGCCGCACGCCGAACGCGGTCTGGATCAGCGCCTCCATATCCTCCACGGTCTCGTCGTCGCGCAGGCGGCGCAGGCAGACCAGCAGGCGCAGCTCGGTTGCGGAGCTGCCGTCGTTGATGCAGGTCGAGAAGGTCAGCAGCTGATCGCTGGGCTCCACGTCCACCGGCAGCTTGAACAGGGAGTTGTTCTTGAAGAAGCCGGTGTAGTTGTAGAAGGCCTCGTCGGAGTAGAAGTTTGTCTGCACGATGGGATAGTAGCCCGGCATGCCCGGGCAGGTCTCCACCTGCGGCAGGGCGTAGGGGACGTAATACTGCACGTCCTCCGCCGTTTCGAGCTTGAAGATCGGGTACTGTCCCAGGTAGTCCTTGTTCCGGAACCGGAAGAGCGTTGCAAAGGCCTTGCCGTAGCCGCTGTTGGCCACGTTCATGTTGTGCCCGTGGACCAGCAGATTCGTGTCGCGCGGATGGACCGAGCAGCGGCAGTCGACAAAGGCCGCGCCCTCGCTGTCCCAGTTGCCGAAGGCGTCGTGGCTCAGGTAGTAGCTGTTGTTGCTCGTGTAGACGATGTACTGCGGGTCCACGTCGCCGTAGCTGATGCGGCCGAGGATCTCGGGGTTGACGCTCAGCGCGTACAGCAGCGACTCATCCGGCTCGTATTCCTTCTTTGCCGGGTGGTATCGCAGCGGCAGCGGCATGCGTTCGGTCTCCGGCGGCTCGGTCTCGGGCGGCTCGGTCTCGGGTGCCTCGGTGGTCTCGGGGGCAGCTTCCGTGGCGCTGAGCTCCTCCTGCGGCGTGCGGTTTTTCAGCAGCTTGATCCCGAAAACGGTGCCGCCGACCAGGACCGCCACGGCGAGCACGCAGAGCAGGATGCTCAAGGCCGCCCGGCGGGTCTTTTTCGGCTTGGATTCCGGCGCGAGGAAGCGCGGCTGGTAGCCCCTGCCGGAGGCTTGGTTCCGGTTGTTTTCCATACTGTGTTCTCCTTTTTCCGCAGCAGCCCGCAGGCCGCCGCAGAGTGGATTGGTGATTTGACGTATACGGTCGAGAAAAGTTCCCGCCGGGATCTGTTCCGGCGAAACGGAGGAGTTGAAAATTAAAAGTGGAAAGTGGAAAGTTTCGGTATCCCTTCGGGATGAAATGAAATTTTGTTTTCCGGAAAATTGAAATATCAGCGTGTCAAAAACCACCGGGTGCAGCGCGGTCGGATGCTGCAGCGCAGACGGATGCTGCAGCGCAGCCGCAGATTTCACCGTAGGGACGAGCCTTGCTCGTCCGGTGTGCGAAGCACACATCGTTTGCGTTCAGCAAACGATCGGCCTGCAGCGACGATCCTGCGGAACATGCATCCTTCGGATGCGCGGACGAGCAAGGCTCGTCCCTACAATAAAGGTCGAACTTCGCTGCAAATCCTTAGAAATACCGCTGTAAATCCTGTTCTGCGAACAGCGGAGTTCGGCGGGCTCACAGTTCCGCCAAAAGGCCGTCCTTGTAGAGGGCGGTGATGCGGACCGGGAGGACCTGGTTGTGGCGGTTGGGGCCGGGGAGGTACACGCGGACGGAGTTTTTCGCGTGGCCGGTGCAGTCCGCGTCGTCCATCTCCTCGAACAAAACCTCCTGCACCGTGCCGACCATGCCCTTGCGGAAGGCCTCGTTCATCCCGGCGGCAATCTCGATGGCCGCGCGGGAGCGCGCCTCCTTGACCGCGTTGGGCAGCTGGCCCGGCAGCTGATCGGCCGGGGTGCCGGGGCGGCGGGAATACGGGAAAATGTGCATGTCGGCAAAGGCGCATTTCTGAATAAAGGCCAGGCTCTCGGCAAATTCCGCCTCGGTCTCGCCGGGGAAGGCGACGATCATGTCGGTCGTGACCGCGCAGCCCGGGAAGGCCTGCTTGAGCAGCTGCACGCTCTCAAAATAACGGGCGGTGTCGTATTTGCGGCGCATGCGCCGGAGCACCGTGTCGCTGCCCGACTGCATCGACAGGTGGAAGTGCGGGCAGAGATTCCTGTGCTCTGCCATGATGCGGCAGAACTCCGCGTCGATGATCCGCGGCTCCAGAGAGCCCAGGCGGATGCGCGTGTCGGGCACGGCCCGGCAGATCTCATCGAGCAGCTGCACAAGCCGGCTGCCGTCCTTGAAGTCCCAGCCCCAGGAGGCGATCTCGATGCCGGTCACGACGATCTCGCGGTAGCCCTCCTCTGCCAGCTGCCGGGCCTGCGCGACGACGTCCTGCAAGGGCAGGCTGCGCACCGGGCCTCTTGCATAGGGGATGATGCAGTAGGAGCAGAAATTGTTGCAGCCGTCCTGCACCTTGAGCATGGCCCGGGTGCGCACGGCCAGGCCGCCGGCGGGCAGCTGCTCGAAGCTGCGGCGCTTGAGCGCCTCATCGAGCAGCTCTCTGGGCTGCCGGTCCTGGCAGGTGGCGAGCACGGCCTGCAAAAAGGCCTCCCTGCCGCCGCTGCCGGAGAGCACGTCCACGCCGAGGGCGCGCAGATCCTCGGGCCGGACCTGGCCGTAGCAGCCGCAGACCGCCAGCACCGCGTCCGGATGCCGGGCGCGGAGACGGCGGATGATATTCCGGTTTTTCTTGTCGGCCACGGCGGTGACGGTACAGGTGTTGACGATGCAGCCGTCGCAGTCGGCCTCCGGCGGCACGATCTCGTGCCCCTGTCCGGTCAGCAGCTGCTCCATCGCCTGCGTCTCGTACTGGTTCACCTTGCAGCCGAGAGTGTAGATGCAGAATCTCATAGGCAAAAAACAAAGACAGATAGGTGGGCGTTGGGATTTGCAGGGGAAATGAAGCTGCTCCTTGTGGTCGCGAATGAAGGAATGAAGCTGCGGCTTGCGCCGCGAATGAAGCCGCTGCGCGAATTGCGGTGTCGCTGCGCGACGGATTGAATTTACGGCTT
>CADBKF010000041.1 GCA_902795195.1 Oscillospiraceae bacterium | reverse complement strand
ATCCGGCTTTTCTTGATGAAATGTCTTAATTTCTCAATATTCGACAAAAGAACCGCTGTTTTCTCCATCTGAAAACAGCGGTTCTTTGACAGTCTGAAAAACAGCGAAAACCGCTTGGTTTTCGCTGTTTTTTTGATTCAGCTCAGAGCTTGCTGTAGGCTTCGGGGTCCACGGGCTCGAGCCACTCGGCGGAGGTCTCTTCGCCGGTCACCTCGATGGCCAGGTGGGAGAACCAGGCATCCGGCGCAGCGCCGTGCCAGTGCTTGACGCCGGCCGGGATGTTGACCACGGTGCCGGGCGTCATCCCGACGGGCGCCTCGCCCCAGGCCTGGTAGTAACCTCTGCCGCCCACGCAGATCAGCAGCTGGCCGCCGCCGGATTTGGCGTGGTGGATGTGCCAGTTGTTGCGGCAGCCGGGCTCGAAGGTCACGTTGAAGATCGGCACCTGCTCGCGCGACACCGGCGCGAGGTAGCTCTGCCCCACAAAGAACTGACCGTAGGGGTTGGGCTCGCCGATCGGGAAGAATATCTCGTTTTGATACCGATCCTTCTCGGTCAGCGCCGGAGCCTCCTCCTTCCAGACCTCCTTGGCCAGGCGGAACACAGCCCAGCCCTTGGGCCAGCCGACGTACATGGTGGCGTGGGTGATGATGGCGGCGATTTCCTCCTTGGTGACCCCGTGGGCCTTGGCGTTCTGCAGATGGTAGCTCAGGGACGAATCCGTGATGCCCGATGCCATGAGCGAGACGACCGTGATGATGCACCTGGTCTTGACGTCGATGGCCGTCTCGTTCCACACCTCGCCGAAGAGCACGTCGTCGTTGAGATGGGCGAACATGGGAGCAAAGTCCCCCAGCTGGTTTCTGCCTGCGGTCTGTACGATCTTTTCAGCCATTTTGATTTCCTCCTGTTGGTTTTCATACGGATCTTCCATCAAACGATTGAAAATCGTTTGATGGACTGCGGCGCTTGCGCCGCAGCATGCAAGCCATTATGGCTTGCATGGATCCTGTATGGTACGTAAAAATCCCCCGCACGCTGTGCGGGCACCAGATGCAATCGCATCTGGTGAATCAAAACATTTTAAATGTTTTGATTGGATTTTAGTATTAAGCCTCCGGCCGCCGAGGGGCCGGTTGTGTGATTATGCCGATTCGCCCAGCAGCCTGCGCAGGCAGGCCAGGGTCAGTTCATAGATCGAGAGATAGTCGAAGTCCACGCCCGCCTCCTGCATGGCGCTGCGCTGCTTTTCCGTCACCGCGGCGTAGGGGTAGATGCCGAACATGAACGGGAAAAAGACCAGGCGGAAGCCCTTGCGCTGCGCCGCGTCCATCTCCGGGCAGAACTTTTGCAGGATCCGATCCATGTTCTCCAGGGATTTGCCGTAGGCGCGCTTGAAGGACGCCAGAAGCTCGGGGCGGCTGTTGGCCTCCATGTCGTAGTTGTTCATGGCAAGCAGTTTCAGAAGCTGCTCGCGCTTTTCCAGCGAACGGGCCAGCAGCTCTGCCAGCTCCGGCCGCGTGAGGGTCTCGTGCTCTTCCAGAAGCGCCTCCAGATCCGCGTTCCAAAGCGCGTACTCGCGCTCGTAGAGGGCCAGGAAGATCTCCTCCTTGGTCTGAAAATAGTTGTAGATGGTAGGACGGGAAAAGGAGGTCTCCGCGCCGATTTCCTTGAGGGTGATCTCCTTGAAGCTCAGGGTCTGATACAGCCGCTGGCATGCGTTGATGATCTCCTCCCGCCGCGCGGCGATCAGCTCGGGGGTCCCCTTGATCATAACAGTTCTCCTTCATTCATCGTTTGTTGACATCATGTCAACAAATTCATTATAGCACGTTGCTGACATCGCGTCAATAGTCATTTGAAAAAGAATTTTGCTGGGTAGTTCGATTTTGTCTGTAGGGACGAGCATTGCTCGTCCGGTGTGCGAAGCACATATTGTTTGCGTCCAGCAAACGATCGGTTTGTACCGATTTTCCTTCGGAAAATGCATCCTTCGGATGCGCGGACGAGCAATGCTCGTCCCTACAGTGGTATTTGAATCTTCCTCGACAAATTCCAATTCTTGCGCAATAGAGCAAATGCGCGCAAAGAAAAAACTCGCTATTGACACGGTGTCAATAGTGGTGTATAAAGTGGTTGACACAATGTCAATAGTGGAATTGGAGGAATCGAGCATGAACCAAAGACGGAAAACATTGGAATTAATGTTGATCGTAGGCCTGGTGCTGGTGCTTCTGCTGGCGCTTGCCGGCTGCCAGGGAAGCCCGGCTGCGCCTGTTGAGGCAGAGCAGGCTGCCGCTGCCGCTTCTGTTGAGACCGAGCAGGCTGCGGCTGCGCCCGCCCAGACCGATGCACAGGCTGCGGAGGGACAGGCCGGCGAGCCGTCCGGGGCGGCTGCAAGCATGGAAACCGCACCGGAAAGCGAGGCTGCCGAGCCGGAGGCTGCCGGGGCGGACACGCTGGTGGTCTACTTCTCCGCCACCGGCACGACGAAGGCCGTGGCCGAGCAGATCGCCGCCATCACCGGTGCGGATCTGTATGAGATCAAGGCCGCGCAGGAATACACCGACGCGGACCTCGACTGGCACGACAGCAGCAGCCGCACAACGCTCGAGCAAAACGACAAAACCGCCCGCCCCGAGATCGGGAGCGAGGCGATTTCGCTGGCGGGCTATACCACCGTCTATATCGGCTACCCCATCTGGTGGGGCGAGGAGCCGCGCATTCTGGATACCTTTGTCGAGCGCTATGACTTTGACGGCATCACCGTGATCCCGTTCTGCACCTCGGGCGGCAGCGGCATCGGCAGGAGCGGCCAAAACCTGGCGGAAAACGCCGGCAGCGGTAATTGGTTGGAGGGCAGACGCTTCGGCGCTGGCCCCTCCGAGGATGCGCTGCGGTAGTGGATTGAAAGTTTGAACTAAAGGGAGGACTTCCCATGGGCGGAACAAAACAGCGCAATTTCAAATGGATCGTGGACCTGTGCATGACGCTGGTGCTGCTGTGCCTGATGGCCTATCAGGTCTGCGGCGAGGTGCTGCACGAGTGGGGCGGCATGCTGATGACGCTGCTGCTGATCGTCCACCACATCCTCAACCGCAGGTGGTATGCCGGCCTCTTTAAGGGCAGATACAACGCCTACCGCGTCCTCACGGTGGTCGTGAACACGCTTCTGCTGGGTGCAATCACGCTGACTGCCCTGTGCGGCATGTCCATGAGCGCGCACGCGGTGCCGTTTCTGTACGGCATGCTGCCGGTCTCCTTTGCCCGGCAGCTGCACCTGGCGCTGTCGTACTGGTGCTTTGTGCTGATGGGCTTCCATCTGGGGCTCCACATCCCGGCCATGACGGCGGGGCTGAAATGGAGCGGCAGGGTCAAAACAGTTCTTGCTCTGCTCTGCGGCCTCGTCGCAGGCGTCGGCCTCTGGCTGTTCGTGAAAAACGGCCTGCCGGACTACATGTTCTTCCGCACGCCCTTCGCCTTTCTGGACTATGACAAGGCGGCGGTGCTGGTCTTTGCCGAGAACCTGGAGATCCTGGTCGCCTTTGCCTTTCTCGGCGCGCTGGCGGCTAAGCTGGCCGGCGGTCGGAAGAAGCGGCGACCGTAAAATGGCTGCGCATCAGGCTCTGCGCTCCGTCGGCGGGCTGCCGAAGACCTGGATATAGTCCCGGTAGAAGGAGGAATAGTGGGCAAAGCCCAGCTTCTCCGCGGCCTCGGTGGCGCTCATGCCGTCGTGGATGAGATCTCTGGCCAGCATGCACTTTTGCGTGCGCACGTAGGTCATGATCGGCGTCTTGAACTGCCGGGTGAAGACCTTGTAGAGGGCGGATTTGGACATGTGCAGCGCCCGGGCGATCTCCTCGGCGGAGTGGATTTCCGGCAGGTTTTCCTCGATGAACTTGACAACCGTGTGGGCCTCCTCGTTGACGTAGTCTGCGTGGCGGATGAGGTCCTGGGAGCTGATCAGATGCGCCGTGATCACGTTGAGCACCCCGTAGCAGAGCGCGACCCGCAGATCCTTCTGAACCGACATGATGTGCTTGTCCATATTCGTAAACGCGTCGGCCAGCATGGTGCCCTCGATGTAGTAGACCGTGTTGGTCTTCTCCAGCTGGCGGCGCACATAGGGGTAGATGGACACCGACGGAAAGCGCAGCACATAGCGCTCATAGGGCTCGTCGGACCGAAAGACAATATTGTGATACTCACCCGGCTTCGCGATCAAAAGCGAGCCGGGTTTGATGTTGTACAGGCGGTGCTCGACCATGTAGTCGGCGTTGCCGCGGACAAAGTACAAAAACTCATAGGTCGTGTGAAAATGCTCCTTGAAGCGCGCCTCGCTCAGATCCGGTTTTTCCGAATAGGTGTGCTTGAAGGTCAGATCCTGATAACGTACCTCAAAATCCATCCGGTCACTTCCTTTCCATTTTTCTGATCTTACCACAATTATGGATGATTTGCAATCTGATTTTAAATCTTTTGCAATTCATCAATCCTGCGCCGGATGCTACAATAGAGAAAAAAAGGAGGCGTCTTTATGGATCAGCCAAAATATCGTCCGTTTTCCAAGCCGGTGCAGCGCCTGGATGTGCATTGCCATCTGGGCGACGGGACCGGCTGCTTTACGCCGGAGGCCCGCATCGCCCTGGACGAGGTCCTTGGCATCGGGCGCTGTGTGATCCTCCCGGCGCCGATCAACCACGGCAGCACCGGCGCGCTGCCGGGCGTTCTGAACACCGCACAGGCCCGCGCGGTCTGCCGCAGATACCCGGACCACTTCTCCTGGTTCTGCAACGTCGAGCCCGACGGGACCGAACGCACCCTGGACGCGCTGGCGCAGTACAAGGCCGAAGGCGCGGTCGGCGTGGGCGAATTCGGCACGCTGCTGCGCTTTGACGACCCGAAGGTGGATCATCTGCTGGCCTGCTGCGGCAAGCTCGGCCTGCCGTTTCTGTTCCACATCAGCCCCTATGGCACGAACGCCTACGGCGTGATCGACGAAAAGGGCCTGCCCGGGCTCGAAGGCGCGCTGCAGCGGCACCCGGACACGATCTTCATCGGCCACTCGCAGCCCTTCTGGTACGAGCTCGGCCCCGTGGACCCGCAGCTGCCGGGTCCTGCCCTCAACGGCTTCCCCTTCGGGCCCGTCGAACGCGAGGGCCGCGCGGTGGCGCTGCTGCGGCGCTATCCGAACCTGTATGCAGACCTCTCTGCCAACTCCGGCTCGAACGCGATCCTGCGCGATCCGGCCTTCGGTCTGCGCTTTTTGGAGGAGTTTTCCGACCGGCTGCTCTTCGGCACGGACCTTCTGAACACCGAGCTCCTCTTCCCCATCGGCCAGATGCTGGACTACTACCTGTTCAGCAAACAGCTCTCTGAGGCAAGTTACCGAAAAATCTGCCGTGAAAACGCCGTCACATTATTGAAATTGCCACTTTGAAAGAGACGATTTGCAATGTAGATGTGTAATCCATGCAATTCACATCTGAAAAACTGCCTGTTATAATACAAACATCCAAACCTCAGCGCAAAAACAGAAAATCAAAGGAGGGAGTTGCTCAATGGCGGATCAGCAGACGATCCTGGAAGTCATCCACATGGACAAAAACTTCGGCGTGACGGTAGCCTTGAACGATGTGTCGTTCTCACTCGAGCGCGGCCATGTCTACGGTCTGATCGGCGAAAACGGCAGCGGCAAATCGACCGTTTCGTCCATCATCGCCGGCATGCAGACGGCCACGAAGGGCGATATGACCTACAAGGGCCAGCCCTGGAAGCCCACGTCCATGCTCGAGGCACAGGAACACGGGATCGGCATGATCGTACAGGAGGCAGGCACCATTCCGAACATCACCGTGGCGGAGAACATTTTCCTCGGGCACGAAAAGATGTTCAAGAAGGGGCCGTTCATCGACCGCGCCGGACTGACCAACAAGGCCCAGGCGCTGCTCGACGAGCTCGGGATCAAGGAATTCAAGGCCAGCGACCGCACCGGTAAGCTGGACATGCAGATGCGCAAGATCATCGAGATTGCCAAATGCATGTACTGGAAGCCCGAGATTCTGATCGTCGACGAAACATCCACCGCGCTTTCCCTGGAAGGACGCCAGTTCCTCTACAAGGTCATGGCAAACCAGCGGAAGGAAAACAAGACCGTGATGTTCATCTCTCACGACCTCGATGAGATGATGGAGCACTGCGACAAGCTCACCGTGCTGCGCGACGGCGTCATCATCGGCACGCTCGACAAGAGCGAGTACGAGCCCAACCGCATCCGCCAGATGATGGTCGGCCGCGAGCTCAAGGGCGACTACTACCGCTCCGACTACGAGGGCTACTCCGACGAGGTGGTGCTCACGGCCAAGGACGTGACCACGCTCGAGGACCTGCTGTGCCTGAATCTGGAGCTCCACAAGGGCGAGATCCTCGGCATCGGCGGTCTGGCCGAGTGCGGCATGCACACGGTCGGCAAGGCCCTGTTCGGCATCGAAAAGGTGCTCGACGGCGAGGTCCGGGTCAAGGACGGCACCGTGATCAAGAGCCCGCGCGTGGCCATCGACCACCGCATGGCCTATGTCTCGAAGAACCGCGACACCGAGTCCCTCGGCCTGTCCGGCACGATCGCCGAGAACATCGCCTCGACCGGCTACAAGGTCAACGCGGTGCTGGGCAACCTCATCTCCTTCAAGAAGGAAGCCCGCTACGTCGACAAGCAGATCGAGGATCTGCAGATCAAATGCGCCGGCAAGAACTACATGGTCAACACGCTCTCCGGCGGCAACAAGCAGAAGGTCGTCTTCGGCAAGTGGGTCGCCTCGGACGCGGAGATCCTCGTGCTCGACTGCCCGACGCGCGGCATCGACGTCGGCGTCAAGGCCTCCATGTACAAGCTCTTCACCGAGATGAAGCGGGCCGGCAAGTCGATCCTGCTGATCTCCGAGGAGCTGCAGGAGCTCATCGGTATGTGCGACCGCATCCTCATCATGAAGGACGGCCAGGTGACCCGCGAGGTCATGCGCGCGGAGAACCCCACCGAAAGCTCCCTCATCGACTACATGATTTAAGGAGGCGGCAACCATGGAAAAGAAAAAAGCGAATCCCATCAAGAAGATTCTCGAAAGCCGCCTGTTCAGCCAGATCATGCCGGTCGGCCTGCTGATCGTGCTGACCCTGGTCTTCGGCGTGATCACCAAGGGCCGCCTGACGAACCCGGCCAGCCTCAAGATCATCGTCGAGCAGGCGCTCGTGGTGGCGACCGTCTCCACCGGCGGCGCGTTCATCTTCGCCTCCGGCAACGTCTCGCTGTCTCTGGGCGCAACCACCATCCTCACCGCGACGCTGGCCCTGATGGCCTACAACGCAACCGGCTCTCTTGTGGTGCTCTTTGTGGTGGCCATCGGTCTGGGCGTCATTCTGATGACGATCTCGGCCCTGCTCTCCACGGCGCTGGGCGTGCGCGTCATGTACGTCACCATCGTCATGATGACCCTGCTCTCGGCCCTGCAGCAGGCGATCCTCGGCGGCGCCACCGTGTCCATGCCCTATGAGGTCGTGCAGGCGCTCGTTCAGGGCAAGGTCATGTACATCGGCTTCGGCCTGTTCTTCGTGGTGTGCGTGGTGCTCTTCCACTTCACCGACATCGGCCGCAGCCTCCGCTTCATCGGCACCAACAACCTCTGCGCAGAGCAGACCGGTATTTCCAAGTCCAAGTACCTGCTCATCGCCTTCCTGATCGCCGGCGTCGGCTGCGGCATCGGCGCGGTGCTCGCCATCATCCGCGGCGGCTCCATCGGCACCTCCACCCTGCCCAGCCTCAACATGGACTGCATGCTGGCCCTCGTGCTCGGCGGCATGAGCATCTTCGGCGGCTCGAAGAGCTATGTCTACTCCGGCGTCGTCGGCGCCCTGACCGTCGTGGTCCTCAACCAGGGCCTTCTGATGGCCGGCGTCGACTCCACCATCATCCAGGCCATCCGCGGCGTCGCGTTCCTGGCCCTGGTCACCGTGTCCCAGGTCCGTCCGAAGGGCCTGCCCGCACCCGAAGGCTGATTTGAGTGTTCAGTAGTCAGTATCCAGTAATCAGTGATCAGAATGAAAATACAATTAAAAAATTATTTAAAGGAGAATACAAAAATGAAAAAAATCATCGCCCTGCTGCTTGCTGTCGTGATGGTGCTCGGCCTCGTGGCCTGCTCCGGCAACAGCACCCCCGCCCCCGCTGACAACAACGCCAGCACCGAAGCCAACAACGCCAACACCAACACCGAAGCCAACGCTGAACCCGTTGCCGTTCCCGAAGGCCTGGATCTGAGCGTCCACCACAAGGTCGGCGTCGCCACCGTCCACGAGGGCGAGGCATGGGAAATCGCCAGAAATTATCTGGAAACCATCGTCGGCCCCACCTTCAACATGGAATTCATCTACTCCGAAAAGCTCTCTGACGCCAACGGCCTGATCGCCTTCATGGAGCAGTGCTACGCCGCCGGCTGCGACGGCATCGTGAACCTCGTCACCTCCAACGACGCCATCGCCCAGGGCGCCCACAAGGCTGAGGAATGGGGCATCTGGTTTGCCACGCAGAACTCCGCATGGGTCGAAGAGGTTGCTGGCCTCGAGCACAATGTCGGCCAGTGCGGCGCCTCTCCCGAGTCCGTCGGTGAAGCCTACAAGGCTGCGTTCAAGGAAATCCTGTCCGACGGTCAGCCCCACTCTGTCGTCCTGTTCGAGGGCGCTGCGGTCGGCGGCGACAAGGGCCAGGGCGCTGCCTCCCACTTCTACTCCGCAGTCGGCGTTCTCGAAGCCTTCCAGGAAACCTACGGTCTGACCTATGACAAGCCCATCGCCGACCTCGTCAACCAGCAGGATCCCGGCGAAGTCAACACCGGCAACTCCGACGTGCACATCTACCTCTACCCCGGCCGCAACCCCGGCGACGCCGTGACCGCCCTGCTGCCTGTGCTGCAGACCGGCAACTATGACATCTTCGCCGCTGTCTTCTCCTTCGCTGCCTTCACCAACGCCATCGCTGACGTCGAGCAGTCCACCGGCAAGGACATCAAGGTCATCGGCACTGCCCAGATCGAGCAGCAGACCAAGACCGGCTTTGAGACCACCGACCCCACCGGCGACACCGTCCTCAACGGCGCCATCCTCAACGACCTGCCCCTGGCCTGCGCCATCAACTGCATCGAGCTGATGCATGCCTACAACGGCGACGTTGCCTCCATGAAGGACAACGGCCAGGCGATCCTGCTGGGCGTCCGCTCTTACGCGGTTCTCGGCGCTGACACCTACGCCAAGGCCGAAAAGCTCAACACCGCTCCCGAGCTCTACATCCTGACTGCCGAGGACCTGCTGGCGCTGGCCCAGCCCGGCGTGACCTGGCAGGATCTGGAGGCCAAGCTGGCCGAGATCGCAGATCTCGACGCCCTGCTGGCTGCAAAGGGCCTGAACTAATCAGAGAAAAGCACCCCAACGCTCCCGGGGCATCCGCCCCGGGAGACCCAAGAAACAAGAGGTGAAACCATGAAAAAAAGCAGTAAGCTCAAGGATATTCTGTTCACCGTCGCGTTCCCGGTGCTCACGTGGCTTGTCATGGAGCTGCTGTGCCTGCTGTTCAAGAACAAGCATGTGATCGCCACCGCCCTCGATATCAAAACCGTCATCCGCAACACCGGCATCACCGCCGTCACCGCCTATGCCATGTCCTTCAACCTGAAGGAGGGCCGCTTCGACCTGTCCCTCGGCGCACAGCGTATGGCCGGCACCATTCTCGGCGGCCTGCTGGCCATGGCCCTGGGCCTGTCCGGCCTGTGGCTGCTGGTCTTTGCGGTGGCCTTCGGCTTCCTCTTCGGCGTGCTCACCGGCCTTGCCTTCATCAGCCTGCGCGTGCCGCCCATGGTTCTGGGCGTCGGCATGGCGCTGATCTGGGAGGTCATCCCCTACCTCGTCTCCGGCGGCAAGGGCCTGAACCTCTTCGGCGTCTCCGGCATGGGCATCCTCACCGAGAGCTGGTTCCAGATTCTGGTCGTGGTCATCATGGCCGTTCTGGTCTACATTCTGATGAACTACACCCGTCTCGGCTATGAGACCAAGGCCGTGCAGGGCTCGCAGCTCATCGCCCGCAACAGCGGCATCAACATCTTCCGCCACGCGGTGGAGTGCTACACGCTGGCCGGCGCCCTGGTCTGCATCGCAGGCGTGCTGGACGTGTCCTTCTCCACCCAGATGTCCGCCGGCCTCGGCAACACCTCCAACGGCGTTGTCACGGCCAACATGTTCGCCATGATCCTCGGCAGCTACATCGGCGAAAAGTCCGACTCCTCCGTCGGCATCCTCACCGCTGCCCTGACCCTCACCATCTTCAAGTACGGCCTGTCTCTGATGGAGTTCTCCGATCCTGTCAACTCCGTCGTGAACATGCTGATCTTCATCGGCTTCCTGGTCTTCCAGGCCAACCGCCACAAGGCCGCCCTCAACCGTGCCCGCAAGGCCCGCATCGAGCTGGCAAAGCAGCGCAAGGCTGAGCTGGCCGCCGCATAACAGAACCCGAATATGGGCCGCTTGATTCACCCCGATCCGGCGGCCCTTTCTTAAAAAGCGGATCCTGAGCTGCAGGGACAAGCCTCGCCTGTCCGCGGACGAGCACGGCTCGTCCCCACGCTCATCACAACGACATAAAAAGGAGAATCCTATGGTCAACCTTCGTGAGAAACCATTTTATCTAAATGACGAGCAGCTTGCCTGGGTGGAGTCCACCCTGGCCTCCATGCGCCTGGAGGAAAAGATCGGCCAGCTCTTTATCTGCATGAACTACCGCCACACGCCCGAGTTCTACCAGACCATGATCGACCGCTACCATGTCGGCGGCATCCGCTGGCAGGGCGGCACCCTGCAGGAGCAGTACGAGCAGAACAAATACTACCAGCAGCACAGCCGCATTCCCGTCCTGATCGCGGCCAACCTGGAGGCCGGCGCCGAGAAGTCCCTCAAGGGCGGCACGCTGCTGGCAACCGGCCCCGCCATGGGCGCGCCGCCGGGCCCGAGGTCGCCCGCCTCATGGCCGACAAGGCCGCCGAGGAGGCCAAGGCCATCGGCGTCAACTGGACCTTCGCGCCGATCACCGACGTGGTCTACAACTGGCGCAACACCATCGTCAACAACCGCGCCTTCGGCAACGACCCGGACGAGGTCATCGCCGACTCCATCGCCTATATGGAGGGCGCGCACAAGCACGGCCTTGCCTGCTGCTGCAAGCACTTCCCCGGCGACGGCGTCGAGGAGCGCGACCAGCACCTGGTGCTCGGCTGCAACGACCTCACGGTCGAGGAATGGGAAAAGTCCTTCGGCAAGGTCTACCGGGCTGTGTTTGAGGCCGGCGTCGAGAGCGTCATGGTGGGCCACATCTGCATGCCCGCCTGGTCAAAGAAGCTCCGCCCCGGCATGACCGACGACGACATCCTCCCCGCTACCCTCTCCCCGGAGCTGCTGCAGGACCTTCTGCGCGACCGTCTGGGCTTCAACGGGTTGGCCCGAACACGCCGCCCGCTTTCCTCTTTGCCACGCAGCCGGACGCCACGGTGCCCTGTATCAGCACCCTGAAAATGGCAACCGCGCTGGTGGAGGCCGGCGTGCCCTGCGAAAGCCACCTGTTTGTCAGTGGCGACCACGGCCTGGCGCTTGCCACCCACGCCACCGGCGATGAGAACCCGGACGCGGCCAAGTGGCTCGACATGAGCGTGCGCTTCTTGGAGCACATCTGGTCCGGCGAAAACCTGCTCTGGGGCGGTCTGGAGCAGAAGCGGCCGGGTCTCGACACCCGCTGCGACATCCTCGCCGCCCATCCGGGCGCAAGGGCTGCCATCGAGAAGGAATTTCCCGATAAGGTGAACATGCTCACCGCCAATCCCTTCTTCAGCTACATCAGCTTCCGCCGCTTTGCCATGCTGCTGGGCCTGGACCCCGCAGGCGTCGCCCGGGTCGAAGCAGAGCTCAAACATCTGCGCTGACCTTCTGAAAGCAGCAAATTGGAATTGATCGGGCAGTTCGATTTTATCTGTAGGGACGAGCATTGCTCGTCCGGTGTGCGAAGCACACATCGTTTGCGTCCAGCAAATGATTGGTTTGCACCGATTTTCCTTCGGAAAATGCATCCTTCGGATGCGCGGACGAGCGAGGCTCGTCCCTACAGCCAATATCAGGCAACCCAACATATACCAATTGATCGACCAATATAAATACAATTCTTCGAGACACCCCGCCCCGAAAGGAGCTTTTTATGCGAACAATCATCAACATCAACCAGGGCTGGGCCTTCCGCTTCGGTGCAGAGCTTCCGGCGGCCTTTCCGGCGGACTGGGAGGCCGTGAATCTGCCCCACACCTGGAATGCCGAGCTGACCCGGGGCGGCACGGAATACCGCCGCGGCACCGGCGTGTATGCCAAGGTGCTCGGCAAATGCACGGCGCCCGGTCAGCTTGCGTTCCTCGAGCTCCGCGGCTGCAACGCCAGCGCAGACGTGTATCTGGACGGCCGGCATCTGTGCCATCACGACGGCGGCTACTCCACCTTCCGCGTGCCGCTGCCGCAGCTGCGCGGCGGCGAGCTGCTCTGCGTCGCTGCGGACAACAGCGCAAACGACCGCGTCTATCCCCAGCAGGCGGATTTCACCTTCTACGGCGGCCTGTACCGGGACGTCAACCTGATCCTCGTGCCGGAGACGCACTTTGAGCTCGTCAAGGACGGCACGCCCGGCATCAAGATCACCCCCGTGCAGGACGGCGCGGACTACCGCGTCACCGTCGAAAGCTGGCAGAACGGCGGCACGGTCCGCTTTACTGTGGACGGCCGGACGCAGACCGTCCCCTCCGAAAACGGCCATGCGGCAGCGGAATTCCGGATCGAGAACGCCCGCCTCTGGGACGGCCTCCGCGACCCGTTCCTCTACACGGCACAGGCCGCGCTGCTGGATGAGCGCGGCGCAGTGCTGGATGAAATCTCCGCTTCATTCGGCTGCCGCAGCTTCCGCATCGACGCGCAGAAGGGCTTTATCCTCAACGGCCGGCCCTATCCCCTGCGCGGCGTGAGCCGCCACCAGGACAGGAAAGGCCTGGGCAACGCCCTCACGAAACAAGAGCACGACGAGGACATGGCCCTGATCCGGGAGCTGGGCGCGAACTCCATCCGCCTGGCCCACTACCAGCACGACCAGTATTTCTACGAGCTCTGCGACCGCTACGGCCTGGTCGCCTGGGCCGAGATCCCCTACATCTCCGCCCACATGCCGAGTGCCCGGGAGAACACCTTCTCCCAGATGCGCGAGCTCATCACACAGAACTACAACCACCCGGCGATCGTCTGCTGGGGCCTGTCGAACGAGATCACGATGCAGGGCCTGACCGACGATCTGCGGGACAACCACGTCGAGCTGAACCGGCTGGTCAAGCGGCTCGACCCCGGCCGGCCCACGGTCATGGCGAACGTCATGATGCTCGACACCCGCGACCCGCTCCTCCGCCTGCCGGACGCCACCGCCTACAACATCTACTTCGGCTGGTACGTCGGTAAGCTCGAGGACAACGAGGTCTTCTTCGACAAATTCCATCAGGAAAACCCCGACGTGCCGATCGGCTTCACCGAATACGGCTGCGACACCAACCCCGCCTACCACACGTCCACGCCCACACGCGGCGACTACACCGAGGAATATCAGCGCGTCTACCACGAGCACATTCTGGCGCTCGTCGAGGCCAGGCCCTGGCTGTGGTGCAGCTACGCCTGGAACATGTTCGACTTCGGCGCGGCCAACCGCGACGAGGGCGGCACCCACGGCGTCAACCAGAAGGGCCTGGTCACGATGGACCGCAAGACCAAAAAGGACGTGTTCTATCTCTACAAGGCCCACTGGTCCAGCGAGCCCTTCCTCCACCTCTGCGGCCGGCGCTATGAAAAGCGCCACGAGGACGTGACCGACGTGACCGTCTACAGCAACCAAGCCGAGGTCAGCCTCTATGTGGACGGAAAGCCCTTCGGCACCCAGACCGGACGGCACAAGTTCTCCTTTCGGGTGCCAATCTCCGGCGCGCATCGCATCGAGGCAGTCAGAGGCACGCTGCGCGACGAGATCACGATCCGTCACGTGGACGCGCCCGAGGAAAGCTACGTTCTCAAGGGCGGCGGCATCCTCAACTGGTTTGACGCAGACGGCCTCAAATCCGACTGCTGGTCGCTCAAGGACCGCGTGTGCGAGCTCATGCAGAACGCCGAGGCACGGGCCGTTGTGATCGGCTGCGTGAACCGCCCGGGCAAGGACGAGAGCGACTTCATCCTGGACCTGCGCGCCCACCCCGAAAAGCTGGAGGCGCTGGAAATCCCCATGGAGCAGCTGCTGACCCTGTCCAGCCCCTTCATTTCCCCCAACATCAAGCGCCACGTCAACGCCGCCCTGCAGCAGATCAGGCGCTGACCCCCAACTCCCAACTCCGAACCACCAACCACTAAAAAGGAGACCCGCCATGGCTGAAAACACCTTAAATCTCATTCGCAAGCACGACTTTCTGGTCTGCGTCGACTCCGACGGCTGCCTGCTCGACAACATGGAGCTCAAGCACAAGGAGTGCTTCTGCCCCGCCACCGTCAACGTGTGGGACCTGCAGCCCATCTCCAAATACGCCCGCAAGGCGGCGGAATTTGTGAACCTCTATTCCCGTTCCCGCGGCTGGAACCGCTTCCCTGCCCTGGTCCGCACGCTCGATCTGCTCTTTGAGCGGCCCGAGGTGCAGGAGGTCGGCCTGAAAAAGCCCGATCTGACTTCCCTGCGGAAGTGGATCGAGGTCACGCCCAGCCTCAGCTCCCCGGCCCTGCGCCGCTACTGCGAGGAAAACAACATCCAGGACGACACGCTGCTGCGCGCCGCGCGCTGGGGCGAGGAGGTGGATGAGAACATCCGCCGCATCGTCCGCAACATCCTGCCCTTCCCCAACGTCAAGCCGACGCTCTCCAAGCTGCGCGAATACGCCGACGTGATGATCGTCTCAGCCACCCCGGACGACGCCCTCGTGCGCGAGCTCACCGCCTGCGGCGTGATCGACTACTTTGACTGCGTGGCCGGCCAGCAGACCGGAACGAAGACCCAGAGCATCCGCATGGCGCTGGAAAAGGGCGGCTATGACGTGGACCACGTGCTCAAGGTCGGCGACGCCGCCAGCGACCTCAAGGCCGCCCAGGACAACGGCGTGGAGTTCTTCCCCATTGTCCCCGGCAACGAAAACGCCAGCTGGAAGGAGCTGGGCGACGTGGCGCTCGCGAGCTTCATTGACGGCAGCTACCGCGCCGAAAAGATGGACGCCTACATTGAGAACTTCTTCGCCTCCCTGCCCGACGCGAAGACCTGGGACTGAGCAGAGGCGCGGCGCGATGCATTCCAACATACTCAACACCGATCTTTCCGGCAAGGTCGCCGTGGTGACCGGGGCCGGCGGCGTGCTCTGCTCGGTGCTGGCCAAGGATCTGGCCCGGGCCGGGGCGAAGGTCGCCCTGCTCAACCGGACCTATGAGAACGCCCTGCGCGTGGAGAACGAGATCCGCGCCGAGGGCGGCACGGCAAAGTCCTATGCCTGCGACGTGACGAACCGGGATGTCTGCTATCAGGTGGCCGATCAGGTGCTTGCTGACTTCGGCCCCTGCGACATCCTGCTCAACGGCGCCGGCGGCAACAACCCCAGAGCCACCACCGACAAGGAATACTTTGAAAACGGCGATCTGGACGACGAGACCAAGAGCTTTTTTGACCTCGACGGCGCCGGCGTGCAGATGGTTTTGAACCTCAACTGGATCGGCACCATGATCCCCACGCAGGCCTTTGCCCGGCAGATGGTGGGCCGGCCCGGCTGCAACATTCTGAATGTCAGCTCCATGAACGCCTACCGGCCGCTGACCAAGATCCCGGCCTATTCCGCGGCCAAGACCGCGGTGAGCAACTTCACGCAGTGGCTGGCCGTGCACTTTTCCAGGGCAGGCATCCGCGTGAACGCGATCGCCCCGGGCTTCTTTGCCACGCACCAGAACCAGGCGCTGCTCTACAACCCCGACGGCAGCCCCACCGAGCGCAGCAAGAAGATCCTGGCCGCGACGCCCATGGGCCGCTTCGGCAACTGCGAGACCGAGCTGGCCGGCGCGATGCTGTTTCTCCTCAACAACGACGCCGCCGGCTTCATCACCGGCGTGACGCTCCCCATCGACGGCGGCTTTCTGGCCTACTCCGGCGTATAACAATTCAAAAACCCGCGGATCACGCAATCGTGATCCGCGGGTTTTTGACCGTCAACAAGGCTTGTGTTACGTATCTTTTCGTATTATCATACGGCAGTTGGATGAAGGCCGATGGTGTAGAGCACCCCGCTCGGGCCAAAGCCAGCGCGATCATCGAATTTTGCAGAAAACACTCGTGTTTTCTGCTGCACGGCCTCGCCGTGCACAAGCCGAAGGCTTGAAAATTCTGTATGACGCCAAAACCTTTTCCGCATGAAATGCGGCCGGCAAACCGTGCGCGGTTTGCAAAAGGCTGGCATAGCAGTAAAACGGGCGTCTCACGCAAGCCCGTTTTGCGTCGCGGGGTAGCGCGGGGATAGAACCACAGTCAAATCCCTTCCCGGGTACCAAAAAGCAAGCAGCACGCATAGCGGTACGATGGTTGCCGGGAAAGCTTACGTGAAGGAAAGCGGCCTTTCTTTTCCCCTATTTTCTTTGGGCAAGAACCAAAGAAAATAGGGCCGCCGGAGGCGGGACCAGGTAATTGGAGCGCCAGGATTGGTAATTGTCGCCCGCCAGAGAATATATCCGTAGTGGCCGATGCGATGCCCACATCGGCCATAAGCCATCGTTGCGTATCGCACCTTTATGGCCGATGTGGGCATCGGCCACTACGGAATGTCTCATGCTGCACTGCACGCGGAGGAACGGCAATCTGCCGTCCGCATGCCTCTTTGCAAGGAGGACGGATTGCCACACCAGTGACGTCGGTCACTGGTTCGCAATGACGGGGTTGGGAATGCGCTCGGTTCAACCAGCTGCATAACTTCCGGTAGTCTTCTGACACATGGAAACCCGCGGATCACGCAATCGTGATCCGCGGGTTTTTTGCAGGCGAGGCGGTCAGAAATAGCTGACCTTCACCTGCTTTCCCATGGTCTGCAGGGCCTCGGAGAGCTCCTTGACCAGGTTCATTTTGATGTTGAAGTTGATCGGCAGGTCCGGGTTCTGGTGGGCGGGGTTGATGGCCCGGCCGACGTAGAAGTTGATGTCCGTGGCCTCCTCAAAGAGCATCCGGGCGATCAGGCTCGCGCCGTCGCGCTTGAAGCTCCACTGCTCGTAGCTGTGGTTGTCGGCGAGGTAGTCCTTGGCATACTCCACGACGCGGTTCATCGTGATGACGCCCTCGGTGACCAGATCCGCGCCTGCCATCTCGGAGATCGGCGGCACGCCGGGGCCCTCGCTGCCCTTGATCGGCACCACGGGCGCGCCCAGATAGCGCGAGGCCACCGAGGCGGTGGTGCCGCCGCAGATGATGTGCTTTCCCTCGCGGGAGAAGAACAGGCGCATCATCCGCTCGCCCTCGCTGGGGTTGGCCGGGGGCCCGAAGAGGATGTTCATGGGTGTCCGCTGCCGGATGCGCACCACGCAGGCCGTGGCGTCATCCCTGGGCTGACCGCCGTAGAGCGTGTAGCACTCGTCGACCAGCATCGTGGCCAGGGTCTTTGCGGTGTAGCCCGCCAGGGTGAGCGGCTCCATGAAGGCGATGATGTCCTCGCGCCGCCAGTTGTAGTTGTAGGCCTTCTCAAAGTTGGCATAGGGGCAGCCGTCGCTCATGGCGATGAACACGTCCCCGTCCTGCAGTCGGACAGCGGCGCGCAGCACACGCTTGCCGCCCACGCTCATCTCCTGCCGGGGGAACTCAAAATTCCCGCCGTCCCGGATCAGGATCGCCGCCGGGTTCTCGTACTCGATGATCTCGGCGATCTCGTTGCGCAGCAGGTGGATCACCGTGAAGGTGGAGTAGGCAACGCCGTTTTTCGAGTCCACCGGCAGCGTGTCCACGATCGTGTTGACGCAGTCCTCCAGCGACGCGCCCTCTGCCAGCATGGTGGAGATGATCTTGGCCGTGAGCGTAGAGAGGATGCTGGCCTTCACGCCGCTGCCCAGCCCGTCGGCCAGGACCACCACGGTGGAATCCGGCTCGTGGGGCACCACCTCGACGTGGTCGCCGCAGAGCTCCTCGCCGAAGTGGTTGATGCTCAGATAGCCGATGTCGGCACAGTATTTATTCATCGTTTGCAGACTCCTTGAGCTTGGTCAGCGCGATCTTGGTCTCAGCGGCGGTCTCGCCGAGAAGCGAGGCGATCTGCTGGACGATGCGCATCTGCTTGTTGACCACCTGGTCGGCGACCTCGGCGGTCTGCCGCTTGAGATCGTCCTTGCGCAGACGGTCCTCCTCGCGCTCGGTCACGTCGCGCAGGATGCAGAGCATGTTGTGGGTCTCCTGGTTTCTGAAGATGGTCTGCTCCACGTAGCGGTCATACTCGGCCAGATACACCAGCTGGTCGCGGATGTCCCGTCCCGTGCGCTGCACCTGGACGAAGGGCGTGGGATCGAGGATCCGCACGATCTGGTCGCCCAGCACGTCGCCGGGGTAGCGGATGTTGAGCAGCTTCTGCGCCATGAGGTTGAGCTGCTGGACCTCCAGATCCTCGCTCAGCACGAGCATGGCAATGGGCGTGTTGCGCATCATGCTGTCGGAGAAGTGCTCTGCCTGCTCCTTGAGGAAGGGCAGGCACATGGAGACGTCAGCCTTGCCCTGGTAAATGGCGACGGCCTTCTCCCGGCAGGTGTTGTAGCCGCAGGTGCCGCAGTTGAGCTCGTCCTCGGGCTTGGTTTTGCCCATCTGCTTGAGGATCTTCTGCAGCTCCATCGGCGATGGCTGATCCTTTTTCCGGGTGAGGTTGGCAAAGTCTTTGCGCAAAAGCACTGCTTCCGGCTGCTCAAGCGGGAAGTCCTTCTCGCCGGCGTAGGTGTTCACGGCCAGGCTGCTCGTGATGAGGGACTTGCGGTGCTCCATCACGGGGCCGTTCACGCAGGAGCCGGGGCAGGCGGACATCTCGATAAAGCAGCGGTGGACGCGGCCCTGGCGGATGTCCTGGAGGGCCTCGATCACATTCTCCATGCCGTCCACGACCAGATAGGCATAGCCCGGGACGTGCTCGGTGAGGGTCTTGAGGATGCCGCCCGAGGTGGGGAAGAGCCGGGCCAGACCTTCGTCGTTCTGTTCCTCCTCCACCGGCGCCGGGACCACGCCCGCCTGGGCCATCCAGGCGGAGAGCTCCTCAAAGGTCAGAACGCCGTCGACCAGCTCGCTGTAGCGCTGGGCCTCGTCCTTCTTGGCCACGCAGGGGCCGATAAAGACGGTCCTGGCGTTCGGATGCGCCCGCTTGATCGCGGCGCAGTGGGCCTGCATGGGCGACTGCACATCCGCAAGGAAGGGCAGGATCTCGGGGAAATACTTTTCGATCAGCAGGTTGACCGAGTGGCAGCAGGAGGAGATGACGATATCGCGCTGCTCCTCGCGGAGCAGGCGCTCATACTCCCGCTTGACCACGGTGGCGCCCAGGGCGGTCTCCTCCACGCCGGCAAAGCCCAGCTTTTTGAGGGCGGCCTCCATGCCGCGGATGCCGATGCCCTCATAGTTGGCCGCAAAGGAGGGCGCCAGGCTCACGTATACGGGCTCGCCGCTCTGGATCAGGATTTTGACCTTTTCGGTCTCGTCCACGATCTGCTTGGCGTTCTGCGGGCAGACCACCACGCACGAGCCGCACAGCACGCAGTCGTCCTCCATCACGTGCGCCTGGTTGCCGGAAAAGCGGATGGATTTCACGGGGCAGTGCCGGATGCACTTGTAACAGTTTTTGCAGTTTGATTTTTTCAGGGTCAGACAGCTGGCCATAGCTTACCTCCAAGCCATACGAGTTGTTTTTCTTTCCGCGCCGCCCGCCGCAGCAGACGGTTATAGTTTATTATACCATAGCCCGCTCCGGCCTGTAAAGTGCGGAATATGTAGTATTTTGAAGCCGCATGTGTAAAACGGGGGAGTAAGGATTCAGGGGTCAGGGGTTAGGGGCCAGGGGCCAGGGAATAGGTAATAGTGAATAGGTGTGAGAAACGAGGAGTGAGGAGTGAGGAGTGAGGAGCGAGGAGCGAGGCGTGCGGAATGAGGAACGAGGAGCTGGGAAATAGTGGACAGCGAAAAGCGGAAAGTGAAAAGTGGAAAGTGTAGGGACAAGCCTCGCTTGTCCGACGACGCAGGACAGGGCAGCGAGCGAGGAACGAGGAACGAGGAGTGAGGAGCGAGGAGCTGGGAAATAGTGGACAGCGGAAAGTGGAAAGTGAAAAGTGTAGGGACAAGCCTCGCTTGTCCGACGACACAGGACAGGGCAGCGAGCGAGGAATGAGGAGCGAGGAGCGAGGAGCTGGTAGTAAAAAGAAAACAGATAATGGATAACAGAGAATCGTACATTAGCACCGCCGAAGCAGAACCAAATATCTGTTATCCATTATCTATTCTCTGCGCCGCCGCAAGGAGGCACTTTTGGAAGAGCTATGTAAAACCAGCTATTTTGGCGGGTACGGCTCCCGGACAGAGGTCCGCCCCAGCAGATAATCCACGCTGACGCCATAAAAGTCGGCCAGCGTATCCAGAGCCGCGAGCGGTATATTCAGGTTTCCGCGCTCATAGTCGGAATAGGTCGTCTGATGCACCTGCAAAAGCTCTGCCAGGGCCTGCTGCTTCAGGTCCCGATCCTCCCGCAGATCACGAAGTCTCAACTGTAGCACAATATCACCCTGCGCCATCATAGCGCAAGGGATATTCCCATATTGCATTTTATGGGAATATCCCTTATAATGGTGTTGTGGAGGTGAAAGTATGCAGAACTATGAGAAGTTGTATCACTTGCTGTTCAACGCAATCACCGATGCGCTGGAAAAGGTGGAATCGGGTGAACCGGAAACCGCCCGCTTCCTGCTCATCCGCGCGCAGCAGGAAGCGGAGGAGCTGTATCTGACAGAAGGAGAAGAACCCGCACCGGGCCTTTGACGGTCGTATGAAACGGTTGCGCAAAGAAGGTGCCGTTACTATGGAATTCTGAGGCTCAGATCATTGTGCTTTTCGATTCAGACTAATAGATAAGAGATAATGGAGAATAGAACAAAAGCGCCGCAATGCTGCGTTCCATATCTGTTCGTTCTTATCTATTATCTATTATCTCTTATCTTAGCCGCCGTCAGGCGGCGCTTTTGGAAGGGGCATACAATTAAGATGCCGCTATTTCAAATTCGCCTTCGTGGTGTTGATCGAGGCAATCAGGATGCGTTTAATCTCCAGGCAGTCGTTCAAAAGAGAGGCGGCTTCTTTTTCCGTAAGATATTCTGAAAGCTGCAGCAGCCTGAGCCAATACTCTGTTTCTGCGGTCTCCTTCAGAGAAATGTGGAGCTTTGCCAGGAAGTCCTGGGTGCTGCTGCCATAGACTGCCTCGTTCGCATTGGCGCCGATGGAGGTCGCGCTGCGGATCAATTGCTTGGAGATGATTCCCTCATGTTTTTCTTTCGTGAGGTACCGGTGCAGTTTTACGATCCGCGCCGCGAACCGGAGGGATTTCTCCAATAACACGCTGTCTTGCGCCATATGAAACACCCTTTCTTTTCTATGAAATGCTTCTTTGGATAAAAGATAAAAGATAAGAGATAATAGGTAATAGAGAATAGAACAAAAGCGCCGCAATGCTGCGTTCCATATCTGTTCGTTCTTATCTATTATCTATTATCTCTTATCTTAGCCGCCGTCAGGAGGCGCTTTTGCCGCCGTCAAGCGGCGCTTTTGCCGCCGTCAGGCGGCGCTTTTGGTGACCCGTCGGAGACTCGAACTCCGGACCCACTGCTTAAAAGGCAGTTGCTCTACCGACTGAGCTAACGGATCATGTCTCCCGGCCATATGGCGGGAGCTTGGCGGTGCATGCAGGGCATGAACCGCTGCTTTGGCTGGGCTGGCAGGATTCGAACCTACGCATACCAGAGTCAAAGTCTGGTGCCTTACCGCTTGGCGACAGCCCAATGTCTGCTGCGCCCGCGGGTGCAACGCCCGAAACCGGTACGCATAGATGGAAGGACGCCCTTTCGCCCTGTGGCAAGGCGAAAGGGCATTGTTTGTATGGGGTGAGTGATGGGACTCGAACCCACGGTCTTCAGAGCCACAATCTGACGCGTTAACCAACTACGCTACACCCACCATATTCACTTGCGCCGCGCGGCCGCCGAGCCGCTGCAGCGTTGGCACGCCAGGAGGGATTCGAACCCCCGACCTACTGCTTAGAAGGCAGTTGCTCTATCCTGCTGAGCTACTGGCGCATATGGATTCGTTCCACCCTTGCGTTTCTGCCGGAAAACGTCGAACGCCGCTTCCGGATTTGCGCTGTGCGGAATGCAGCTTCCTGCTGGAGCGAGTGATGGGAATCGAACCCACGCCCACAGCTTGGAAGGCTGTTGTACTAGCCGTTATACTACACCCGCGCGTTTCAGCCATAAGATATTATCATATAAACCGCCTGTTTGTCAAGAAGTTTCTTTGTTTCCGGGGCGGATTTGGCAAAATTTTTTCTGCTCTCGGCGAGCCGCTATCTGCTCGGTCATGCTGTAGGGGGCGGCGTCCCCGACGCCCCGCAGCAGCCGTCCGGACCGGGAAACGGGCCGTCGGGGACGCCGGCCCCTACAAGAGACAGCGCAGCGGGATCACCGGGCTCATCTGTATTTCCGGGTCAGGCACATCGCGCCTTCAGCGCGGAAAGAGCCGGTCCAGCTGCAGGCGGCAGCCCTCAAGGATGTCCCGGTACGCCGTTTCAAAGTCCCCGGTGTACCAGGGGTCGTCGATCTCCCGGTCGTCCAGCAGCGGCAGGAGCTTGCCCGCCGGGTCGCCGCCCGTGATGCGCAGGATATTGCGCCGGTTCCAGGCGTCCATATAGAAGATGCGGTCATAGCGCTCGTAGTCGGCCTTGCGCATCTGCACGGCGCGCTTGCCGGCGCAGGAGATCCCGTGCTCGGCCAGCTTCCGCCGCGCGGGCGGATAGACGGGGTTTCCCAGCTCCTCGGTCGAGGTCGCGGCGCTCGCGATCTCCACCCGCGCCGCCAGCCCCCGCTCCCGCGCCAGCTCCCGCATCACAAACTCCGCCATCGGACTGCGGCAGATATTGCCGTGGCAAACCATTAAGACTCTGATCACGTCCAAATTCCTCCAATTTGTGCGAAATTATACCATGTTTTGCAGTATGACACTGAAAATATAGCATATCAAAGGCAGGATTTCCACCATGATCTTTCGATTTTGTGCAAGGAACTCACACACAGTTCGTCCGATCCAGAAACTCCTCAAACTGCTTCCGCTTGATCAGATATTTCACTCCGTTTTGGAGGACGAAGCCGGTGCCCAGATTCTGCTCGATCAAGCCTCGCAGTTTTTTCTCTCCGATGCCGAAATACTGAGATGCTTCTGTGATGTTCAATCGCTTCATGGAAGGTCCGTATCATAATCAACTTTCCTTGGCATACTCCACTTTCCTGATGAACGAAAAAAGCGCCGAGGGGCTGGCCTCGGCGCTTGGGAGGAGTGGGGAACGGTTTTGGTGTTGGTCAAAGAGAAAAGGAGGGGATTGGAAAAAGCACAGATGCATGCAGAAAGGAACATGCGCGAGCGTGCGAGCTTTCAGCGCCTGGTTCCCCGGCAGGCGCGGTGAATTCAGGTTGGATCAGCCCGCATCGAATGCGGGTTTTTCCGGGTTTCTTACCGATCAGCCGGATACAGCCGGATTTTCTGTGGGCTGGCCTTATACTATTATCCAACGTCCTTGCCGGGCGTCAGCCCGCCTGCGTCCTCCGCCTCGTCTGGCACAAATCTGCCTCGCAAATCTTTTTAAAGCGTTTTATCGGATAATAGTATTATGCTTCAGGCTTCACGCCGAACATGGCATACATTTTTCCGCTTCCGGGGAAGCCCTTGAACACGGGGTCAGGATATTCCTCCATGAGCTGCCTGTCGTGGTCGACGCGCAGATCGGTGGTTTCGTCAAAGCACATGGTCGGCACGGATTCTGCTGTGACCTGGGGCCAGGCCGGGAGCTTGTCCGTGTTGGGATCACCGGTTCGGGCAAACTGGACCCAGGCGCCGGCCATCTGATCCTCCAGCCGCTCGGAGACCACCGGAATGTACTGCGCCTCCATATAGGCGGCGTTGCGGAAGACATAGGGTTCCTCGGCGTTGTGCCAGGGAACCGTGCCATAGTTGAAGGGGGACTCCAGATTGAACAGCCAGTTCCAGGTGGCACCGCCCGCTTTGGCGCGCTCCCGGCAGAAGTTCAGGCAGCCTCTTCTGAGACGGGTGTCCAGGAACAACAGGTCTGCGGGATTCCGGTCGGGATAGGCCTTCTGGAACAGCGCCGCCATATGCTCCGCCTTGCCGCCGAACTTCTCCGCAGAATACTGCGCGATCTGCCGGGCGTCCCATTTGTTCTTGATGCCGTCGCCGATATCGGTGCCGAAGTTGCCGGAGAACTCGCCGAGCACGGAGCCAACGAGCATGGGCTTGGCGAGCGACTCCCTGCGCCAGCCGAAGTCCAGCGGGTGGCCGAGGTAGTAGCTGCCGTCGGGATGGGGCTCCCAGCCGACACGGCCGCCCTCCTGGTTCTGGATCGTCCAGATTGCGTTCATCGTGGCCTGCGCCAGATCGTACCAGTCGACGGTCTCGATCTGACGGACCTGTTCCGGGGCGATATGCAGATAGTGCAGGATCAGCTCGGCGCAGCGCTGTGAGCGCCTGCGGTGTTCCGCCGCACCGCCGGGGCCCATGCCCGTGGGTCCGCCGGACTGGATGATGCCGCGCTTGTAATAGTCGTCGGCAGCCGGGGTCTGCATCAGCGCGACCACCTTTCCGCCGCCCCCGGACTGTCCGAAGATCGTGACGTTCTCCGGATCCCCGCCGAAGGCCGCGATGTTTTCGTGCACCCATTTGAGCGCCATCACGAGGTCTGCAAGGCCGGCGTTGCCGGAATCCCGGTATTCCTCCCCGTAGGCGGAAAGGTCCAGATAGCCCAGAACGTTGAGCCGGTGGTTGATGGAGACGACGACCACGTCGTCGGTCTTCGACAGATTTTCCCCGTCATAGGCAAGCAGCTCGACAGAGGAGCCGGAGAACCAGCCGCCGCCGTGCAGCCATACCAGGACCGGACGTTTGGCATCCGGGTCCGTGTGCTGGGTCCAGATGTTCAGGACCTGGCAGTTTTCGCTCTGCGGATAGAAGAAATGCGGGACGGGATACTGGTCATGGGGAACCGGCGTGTTCAGCTCGCAGCAGACATAGCCGAACTGGAACGCCTCGCGCACGCCCTCCCAGGGCTCGGGCTCCGTCGGAAAATGGAATCGTCTGGCTTTGGCGTAGGGCACGCCGCGGAAGATGTAGGTGCCTTCGGTTTTGAGGCCGCGCAGGGCGCCGTATCGGGTCTGAACCACAGGGTCGTCATAGGTGCAGACGACCGCAGATGTCAGCTTCTTCATGTACATAGGCGTATCCTCCTTACAGGCTCTGCCGCGGCCCGCCGCCGAAGGTGGACGGCGGACGGCGGTCGTTCTTTCCGACGATCGCCTTGCGGGGCAGGAGCGCCATCAGCTCGTCGTCGTGGTGACATGCCTCGCGCACCTCACGGTCGAAGATCATGCAGGCGCCGTTTTCCTCTGTGGCTGCGTGCCAGATCGGCATGCCCACATGGTTGGGATCCCCGGTTTCGGCAAACGCCACCCAGGCGCCGGTCATGATGTCCTGCAGCTGCTCGGATACGCCGGGGATATAGGAGGCCTCGAGATAATTGGCGTTGTGGAACATATAGGCCTCTTCTGCGTTGTGCCAGGCGATGGTGCCGCTGTTGAAGGGGCATTCCAGATTGAAGAGCCAGTTCCAGGCCGGGGCACAGCCCTCCGCCGCGCGTTTGCGGCAGAAGTCTCTGGCAGGGACACGGCAGGCGCGGTTAATGTACAGACTGTCCACGATTTTGGAGCCGGGATAGGCCTTCTGCTCGGCGGCGACGACCGCCTCGGCCTTGTCGCCGAAGGCCTGGCGCAGCAGCTTCCAGACCAGCTCGTCGTCCCAGTCGTTCTTGCTGCCGGGGGCGTAGACCTGGTTGTAGTTCTGGTCGAATTCACCGAGCACGCTGCCCACCAGCAGCGGGACCCGGCGTGTGGCCTCCAGGAATGGATTCTCCTCGCCGGAGCCGAGGTAAAAGTCACCGTCTCTGACCGGGCCGAAATGCAGGCCGAAGCCGAGCTCGCGGTCCATCTCGTCGGACACCTTCTTGGCTGCCCGCGCGAGCTGATAGTAAGGAATCGTCTCGATCTCATGGATCTCGCCAAGGCCGAGCGCAGCGACGATCTTCGCGGCCATAGCCTGCGACTTTTCCGGGGTGAGGTCATGGGCGTCGTCGAACAGGCCGCTCTGGATGACCGCCTTGTGGAAGTACGGGGCGGCTTCGGGCGTCTGCAGAAGGGCGCTGACCTTTCCTCCGCCGCCGGACTGCCCCAGGATGGTGACATTCTCCGGGTCGCCGCCGAAGGCTGCAATGTTTTCGTGGACCCATTTGAGCGCCGCCACAAGGTCGGCCTGGCCGAGGTTGCCGGTATAGCGGTATTCCTCCCCATACGCGGAGAGGTCCAGATAACCGAGGCAGTTGAGCCGGTGGCTGACAGAGACGACGACCACGTCTCCGAATTGGCACAGCTCGTGCCCGTCGTAAGCGTAAAGCTCGATGGCGGAGCCGGTGGCAAAACCGCCGCCGTGGATCCAGACCATCACGGGCCGCTTTGCTCCTGTTTCGATATGCCTGGTCCAGATGTTCAGATAGTGGCAGTCCTCGTCCTGCACATAATGGTAGTGCGGTACGTTGAACTGGTCATGTGCGATGGGGGTGTGCATCTCCGGGCAGACCGGGCCGTAGATGATGGCCTCGCGCGTGCCCGTCCAGGCCGGAACCTCCTCCGGCAGGTGGAAGCGCTTCGCCTGCGCATAGCGGACGCCGCGGAAGAGGAACACGCCCTCCTCCCACAGCCCGCGGAGTCGGCCCTTCGAGGTCTCCACCACCGGATAGTCCGGGTTGGAGATCACCGATCTTGTCAGTTTTCTAGGATACATAGCTGCCTCCCGGGATCCGACGATCAGTATTCGAAGCGGACGTTCCGAATGGTCAGGGTGCCGGCGGTCACCCTGATCTTCACCACGGCCTCCTCAGCGGCGGGGATGGTCAAGGTCTCGCTGCGGACGGGAGCGAGCAGATCGCCTGCGGGCAGCCGGATCGTGCCGAGCTTCTCTCCGTTGCAGAAGAGCTCCGCTTCTCCTTCGCCGACGCCTTCCACGCATACATGGCAGGGCTTTTCAACTTCGCGGACGGTGTAGTTGGCGAATTCGCCGGCCTGCAGCTCCAGCGCCAGATCCTCCAGCGGATCATAGCGAAGGACATTGGGATCGTCGTACCAGTTGAAGGCGGGGTAAGGCTTGGCCTTGTCGGTGGCCCACACGAGCTTGGTGTGGTCCTCCAGACGGAAGTCCAGATAGTTGCTGAGCTCCCAGTTGCCGTAGTAGCGTGTGCCGTCCTCGAGGAACATATCATAGCCGGCGCCGGGCAGGGTGATGTTGGGATGCTTGGCGCTCAGCCGCGCGTTTTCATAGTTGACGGTGCAGTGCTCGAGCTTGGTCAGCTCAATATACTCGTCCATGATGCGCTGAGACTCGGCATAGCTCGGACGCGGGCCGCCGAGGATGAAGGCCTGAATCTTGTCCCAGTCCTTCGGCAGCGGATGGCCGATGGAGCCGGGGGCGTGGGGGCCGCCCATGGCCGTCTTCCAGGCCCAGGGGGTGTAGGCCACGCCGTAGTGAGCGCAGATGTCGTAGAAGACGCCGTTGTGAATGGGCTTGGAGCCGCACTCGCCGAGCCACAGGGGGACGTTGTACTCGCGGCACTTGAGCAGCCAGGGATACAAGTCCTTGATCTCGGGCGACGCGCCGTAGAGGTGGATGGAGATGGCCCAGTTGTTGCACTCGGGGTCGTAGTTGTGGTCGAAAATCCGCATGTCGCGGGCAAACTTCGCACCCTCGAGGAAGAAGATGTGCTCCTTGTCGAGCTTACGCAGACGGCGGATGCACTCGTCGTAGTATTTGGCAAGCAGGGGGATGTACTCATGCTGCACGGGGGAGGAAACAGGCTCGTTGATCAGGTCGTAGCCTGCGATGATCCAGCGCTTGCCGTAGCGGCGGACGATCTCTTCCCAGAGCAGGATCTGGCGTTCGGTGCTCTCCTCGTCCAAAAAGACGCTGGGATATTCGCAGAACAGGCCGTCGCCGGTAGCGCCGTTGTTGCCGCCGACCACGCCGTGCATGTCGAGGATCACATAGATGCGGTATTTCTCGCACCAGTCAATGACATTTGTCAGACGGCCGAAGCCCTTCTCATTGAAGTGGATGCCGGGCTCCTCATACAACAGGGCGTTGGCATTGAGTACAACGCGCACGCAGTTGTAGCCAAGCTCCGCCATGAGCTTGATGTCCTCCTCACGCAGATGGTTCTCCTCCCAGCGATCCCAGAAGCTGGCCAGATACTCGCTGCCGCAGAGTTCGCGGATGGTCTGGCTGACGGTGCGGCGGGTGGTCCAGCGCTCGGGGTTGTGGTCGCGTCCGGGTCCCGGGAACAGGTAGAACTTGAAGACGTCGATGGGGGTCGGAGGACCGCCGATCATGAAGCCCTCGACATTCTCCCAGTTGGCCGTGCCATAGCCGTGCAGGATGATCTCCTGTCCTTCTCCGTTGACAAAGCGGGTGCCCTGCGTCTTCAAAACGCCCTTGACAAACTCGTTGTTGAACTTGCTCATGCTGTAATCTCCCTTTCGTTTTTTTGTTTTCTTTTACGGGTTTATTATAGCATTTTGTTTGCAGGAACCGTTATAAACAATGTTCCGAATTACTATAAGCTTTTCCGGTTTGTGTTGAATTGGCCTGTTTTCTGTGCTATGCTTCTGCCAACAAAACAGATAAAGGACGATCACCAGCCATGAAAAACTCCGGAAGAAGGCTTGTGGACCGGTATCTCATCACAGAACCGGCCTTCTACAAAAGCGCGCTGACCATCATCATCCCCGTGGTCATTCAGAGCCTCATCAATCAGGGCGTCAACATGATGGACACCGTGATGGTGGGGCGGCTGGGCGAGGTGGCAATCTCCGCCTCCAGCCTGGCCAATCAGTTTTATACGATATTTAATTTCCTGTGCATGGGCATCAGCGCAGCAGGGCTCGTGCTGGCCAGTCAGTACTGGGGTGCCGGGGACAAGGCGACGGTACGCCGTGTCTTCGATCTGTGCATGCAGATCGTTCTGGTGATCGGCACGCTGTTTGCAATCAGCTGCGTGCTGATCCCCGGGAAGATCATGCGGCTGTATATCAACGACGCCGAGGTCATCGAAGAAGGTGCGAAGTACCTCCGGGTGACGGCGCTGGTCTTTCTCCCGCACGGGCTGAGCCTGGTCATGTCGCAGATCATCCGCTCCACAGGCAACGCCCGTCTGGGCCTGTGGGTCTCCTGCATCTCCTTCGTCGTCAACCTCTTTGCGAACTACGTCTTTATTTTCGGCAAGCTGGGTATGCCTGCCATGGGCGTGATGGGCGCGGCCGTCGGCACCCTCTGCGCAAGAGTCGTGGAGTTTGCGGTCTGCTTCTATTACATGCTGCGGATCGAAGACAAGCTGCACTACCGGCTCCGCGGCATCCTCAAGCTGCCGAAGCTGAAGCTGCTGGATGAATTCCGGCGCCTCGGCATGCCAGCCATCATCAGCGACACCATCCTGGGTCTGTGCGCGACCGTGGTCTCGATGATCCTCGGACGGATGGGCCGCGAAATCGTCAGCGCCTATTCCATCGTCAATGTGATGGACCGGATGTGCAGTATTGCCACGATGAGCGTCGCCAGCGCCTCCGGTGTCATGATCGGCCACAGCGTTGGCTCCGGCGCGTTCGAAAAGGCGCAGAAGCAGGGCTGTTCCTTCACGCTGATGAGCGTCGCAATCGGCCTGGCTGCCGCTGTCCTGGTGCTGCTGCTGGGCACGCCCGCCGTCGGCCTGTTTCGGATCGAGCCCTCCACCAGAGAGATCGCCGTCATCATGATGCGCTCGAGCGCGATTGTGGTCTTTTTCCAGTCCATCCAGTCGGCACTCTCCAAGGGCATCCTGCGCGGCGGCGGCGACACCAAATTCCTGATGGTTGCCGACATTGCCTTCCAGATCCTCGTATCGATCCCACTGGGCTACCTGGTTGGTATTGTCTGGAAATGGCCGGTGTTCTGGGTGCTGATCGCCCTTCGCATCGACTACATCATCAAGTCCGTCTGGCTGATCGGCCGCCTCAGAAGTGGAAAGTGGATCCATAAGGCCAAAAGCATGGCGGCCTGAGAAAGCCGGAAGCATGCAGTGTATCATGAAAGAAAAAACGATCCCCGCACCGTTGGGTGCGGGGATCGTTTTTATTCAAGCTCGAAGGCGCCGGTATAGAGTCTGTAGTAGGTTCCCTTCTGCGCCAGCAGGTCGTCGTGGCTGCCGCGCTCGATGATCCTGCCGTTCTCCAGTACCATGATACAGTCGGAATTGCGGACGGTGGAGAGCCGGTGCGCGATCACAAAGACCGTGCGGCCCTTCATCAGCGCGTCCATGCCCGCCTGCACAAGCGCTTCGGTGTGCGTGTCGATGGAGGAGGTCGCCTCGTCCAGAATCATGACCGGCGGATCCGCCACGGCGGCGCGCGCGATTGCGATGAGCTGGCGCTGACCCTGGGAGAGGCTGGCGCCGTTGCCGGTCAGCAGCGTGTCGTAGCCGTCCGGAAGCCGGGTGATGAAATCGTGGGCGTTGGCGAGCTTCGCCGCTTGGATGCAGTCCTCATCGCTGGCGTCCAGCCGCCCGTAGCGGATGTTCTCCATGACCGTGCCCGTGAAGAGATTGGTCTCCTGCAGCACGATGCCGAGGCTTCGGCGCAGGTCCTTTTTGCCGATCTTCCGGATGTTGATGCCGTCATAGCGGATCTTGCCGTCCTCTATGTCATAGAAGCGGTTGATGAGGTTTGTGATCGTGGTCTTGCCGGCACCGGTGGCACCGACAAAGGCGATCTTCTGCCCGGGCTCGGCATAGAGCGTCACATCGTGCAGCACGGTCTTCTCCGGCACATAGCCGAAGGTGACGTGCTCCATCTCGATGTGGCCGCGCAGGGCTTCGTAGCTGATGCTGCCGTCCGCGCTGTGCGGATGCTTCCAGGCCCAGTGGCCGCTGCGCTCCTCTGTCTCCGTGATGGACCCGTCGGCACCGATTTTGGCGTTGACGAGGCTCACATAGCCCTCGTCCTCCTCCGGCTCCTCATCCATCATCTCAAAAATCCGCTCAGCGCCGGCCAGCGCCATGACGATGGCATTGATCTGGTTGGAGATCTGGGAGATCGGCATGTTGAAGCTGCGCGAGAGCAGCATGAAGGCCATCAGCTGGCCCAGAGACAGCACATGATTGCCAAGCAGAATGTTGATCGCGCCGCCGACGATGGCGAGGATCGCGTACTGGACATAGCCGAGGTTCGCGTTGATCGGGAACAGCACGGAGGAATACCGGCCTGCGTCGTAGGCAACGTCGCGCAGCGTGTCGTTGTAACTGTCAAATTCCTGCTTGCAGACCTCTTCATGGTTGAAGATCTTGACGACCTTCTGTCCGCTGACCATTTCCTCGATGTAGCCGTTCACCGTACCGAGGCTCTTCTGCTGGGCCACGAAGAAGCTGCGGGATTTCCCGGCGAGCACCTTGGTCACCACGACCACGGCGATGCAGGTGAT
>CADBKF010000040.1 GCA_902795195.1 Oscillospiraceae bacterium | reverse complement strand
TGCCGGCGGTGCAGCCGGGCTCGGTGCAGGTGGCGGGGACCTCAGCCACGTCCTCGGGAGTATGGCCCGTGGCGTCGATGGCCTCGGTGCGCTTCTCGCTGCAGCGGGAGCAGGTGTAGGTGATGACGCCGGCCTCGGTGCAGCTGGCCTCGGTGGTCACAACGCCTTCGTCCCACTGGTGGCCCAGGGCCTCGATCGGGGTGACCTTGACGTCGGAGTAGCTTACGCCGTCAAACTCGACTGCGGCGGTGGCGACGGTCTCGCCGGGCTCGGTGCAGGTGGCTGCGGTGGTCTTGACCTCGACGGTCGCCTCGAGCTTCTGCACATCGCCGCAGGCGGCGCAGGTGAAGGTCGCGGTGGCGGCGGTGTTATCCTCGTTCCAGGTCCACTCGGGCTCGCCGTAGCTGTGGCCGGTGGCGGGGATCTCAGCGGTCTTGACGTCGGTGTAGGTCTTGCCGCCGAAGGTGACGGTGGCGGTGTAGGTCGCCTCGCCGGCATCCGTGCAGGTGGCCTGCTTGGTGACCTCGCAGCTCACAGCCGCGTTCAGGGTCTCGACATTGTCGGTGTTGACGGAGGTGAAGGTCGCGGTGGCAGCGCTCAGATCCTCGGTCCAGGTCCATTCGGGCTCGCCGTAGACGGGAGCGTCGCCGCCCAGGGTGATCTTGTCCTCCTTGGGCTCGAAGTCCTTGCCGAGCTCCTTGGTGGTGATGTCGATGGTGCCGGCCTCGCCCTTGAAGTACAGGGTCACGGCGGCCTCGCCGGCGGCCAGGCTGCCTTCCATGTCGACCAGAGCGATCATGTACTTGCCGGCCTCGTTGACGACGGAGCAGTAGTCGACTTTGTCGCTCACGACTGCCTTGTCCAGGGTCAGGGACTCGGCATAGGCGACCTCGAACAGCGCGTTGTTGGTGTTGGCCTCGTCGGCCGTGAGCTCGATGACAGTGGCAGGCTCGGAGACGCCCTGGGCGTCCTCGTCGGTCACGTAGACCTCGCGCACGGCGTTCAGGGTGCCGGCAGCAGCGGTCTCGGCGGGCTGCAGGGAGGCCTTCACGTCGGCCTTCACACCGTCGGCGGCGTCGGCCTGGCGCATCAGCTCGGCGCCGATGCCCTCGCCGGGCAGGGCGACGACCTGGGCGTCATAGTTGTCGTTGAACAGAGTGGTCAGGCTCGTCAGATCGGAGAAGCCGGCCACCAGGACGGCCTCGAGGGTGTCCTTGGTCAGGTCAACGAAGTAGATGCGGCGGTTGCTGGAGTTGGCGATCAGCAGGCCGTAGAGGGTCTCGGTCTCCAGCAGCGACATGGACATGCTGTTGGTATCGAAGGACAGGCCGGCGATATCGTTGGCAGCGGAGGTGGACAGGATCAGGGTCAGGCTCTCCTCGCCGGTTTCTTCATCCACCGTGATGGGGTTGTCCGCATCAACGCCGATGGAGGCGGTGAGCAGCTGGCCGCTGCCGTTGAGCATGTAGTAGTAGTGGGAGCCGGTAGCCGTGTTGGTGCCGGCATAGGTCAGTGCGGAGTAGCCGGAGAAGTTCCAGCCGGTGATGCTGTAGCTCGGGGTGAACAGCAGCAGGTAGGACTGGGCCAGGAAGACAGAGATGTATTGCTCTGTCAGGCTCTTTTCCTCACTGGTGTAGCTCAGATCCGGCATATGCGCGCCGTCCTTGGAGTTGTAGGCGGTGGTGCCGAAGCTGCCGAGCACATAGCTGTCGAAGCCCGCTTCGGTGATGTCAGTCTCAATGATGCTGCCGTCGGTCTGGAAGCCGATGATGATGTTGCCGGAGCGGCCGCCGCCGTAGTGGACGCCGGCTGCGTTGCCCAGGTCGGTCATGCTCAGGTCATTGAGGTTGATCTTGACGAATTTGGCGCCGGCAGCGGTCGCGACCTGGGCGTTCACGGTGGCGTCCAGCGGGGTGCGGGAGAGAACCGTGATCGCTGCGGTGGCGGTGGTGCCGTCGCTGTTGGCGGTGGCGGTGATGGTGGCAGAACCGGCCGCGACTGCGGTGACCAGGCCGTTGGCATCGACGGAGGCAACCGCCGCGTCAGAGCTCGTCCAGGACACGCTCTTGTCGGCCAGGGTGATGGGCAGAAGCTCATCAACGATCAGCTGCACGGTGTCGCCTGCGAACAGCTCGGCGGAGGTGGGGGAGATGACAAGCGATTCGACCTTCTTGTCGTCAAAGACCTCGGTGTAGCTGGTCTTGGTGAACAGGTACACGCTGTTGACCGCGGCGTTGATGGAGAAGGTGTTGTTGTAGTAGCGCAGATAGAGCGTATTGTTATTGTAGGGGATGGTCAGCTGGTTGGCCTCGCTGTTCCAGGTCCAGACGTTGTTGCTGTTGGTGGTGCGGATCTGGAGAGCGCCGCGGTTCTGGCGCATGTAGTAGCCGCCGTTGTCCAGCTTGAAGCTGTTGTCGTCGCTGTTGACGGTGGCCTTCCAGAGCGCGGTGTTGGAAACGTCGTCGGCCTTGATGAACGGGGTGGCAACCTGGTCGTTGGCCGGGTTGATGGTCAGCTGCAGGCGCGCAACGGAGGTGTTGTTGCGGCCCAGGGCGTTGGTCGCGCCGACCTCGGCGGTGTTGACGATGAGGTATTCCTTGCCGTCCTCAACGGTGGAGGCGGGCACGTAGACGTCGCGCTCGATGAGGATATCGCCCTCGCCGATGCGGACGAGCATGGCAGCCTCGTTGGCGGCATAGTCGCCGGCGAAGATCGTGATCGCGTTGCCCAGATTCTGGTTGGCCAGATCCAGGGTGACACTCACGCTCTGGCCGGGCTCGGTCTGCTCGGGCACCACGGAGGCGTAGACGGTCTTGCCGCTCACGTCCATGACGCGCAGGTTGGCGAGGTACTGGTTGTCCTTCGCGGTGACGGTCAGGGTGCCGTCCTCGTTGAGCTTGGTGTTCGCGGTGTCAATGACGGGGGCGGTGTCGTCCAGGGTCACGGTGTAGCCCAGGCAGGCGCCCTTGCCCAGCTCGCCGGAGGTGAGCAGGCGGTTGAACTCGGTCGCGCTCAGGGTGGCGGTGCCGTTTTCCTGTCTGGCGTAGTACTCAGGCAGCGCATAGAGGCCGAAGGTGAACTTGTCGCCCTCAGTCAGGCCCAGGGAGGCAACGGACTTGTTGGGGCTGACGTTCCGGACGGTGGTCTGTGCCCAGGCGGGGGTATTGGCCTGCGTGTTGAAGTAGGCGCCGCCCACGCTGGCTGCACTGGTGTTGGAGGTGAAGAGCACGCTGGGCTCCTCGCCCTCCTGGATGACCGCAAAGCCGGTGTAGCTGGTGTTGCGGATCAGGGTGTAGGTGGCCTGATAGAGGACGGTGTTGTTGTTCAGCGCCAGCTTGTCCTCGGGCCAGCTCTCTTCCTTGATGTAGGGGTTGCCCAGGAACCAGGTGTTGTTGGCCGAGCCGTTGTAGCGCAGATACCAGCCGTTGGCGTTGCTGGCGGTGAAGTAGCTGGTCTGCGGCGCGCCGTAGTAGGCCTCGGCATAGGTCGAGGCGTTGAACATGGACGCGTCGGTCCAGGAGCCGTAGAAGGCCAGCACCGGGATGGAGTGGGTGGAGTCGTTCTCGCTCTCAACGAAGGTGAAGCCCTCGATGTAGGCGCCGCCCTTGCGGAGCTCGTCGAACTCAGCCTTCTGGGCGTCGCTCAGCTTCATGGTCACGGTGACCTTGGCGCTGCGGCCGGCAGGCAGCAGATACGCGCCGTCGGAGCTGCTCTCGGCGGCCTCGCCGTAGGCAAACACCAGATAGGCGTCGTAGGTGGTGATCTTCCCGTCGCCGTCCAGATCCGCGACCGCTTCGTCAAATTCAGCGTCCGCGGGATAGAGGCCGGTGAGCTTGTCCAGGATCGCCTGGCCGTCGGCAGTGTCGACCTTGCCGTCCTTGTTGACGTCGGGGCCGGCAGCCGTCTCCTCGCCCAGCAGCTCCCAGGTGTAGCTGACGTCGGCGTCGATGGCGGTGGTCAGATGGCTCATGAGGGTGTTGTCCGCCTCGAGCTTCTGGGTGAACAGATCGGTGCGCAGGGTGTAGGCGTTGGTGGTCTCGCCGAAGTTGTTCAGCGTGAAGCTGTAGCTGTACTCGCCCTTGCGGAAGGGATCGTCGCCGAGCTCGGCCTTGACCTTGCCGTCGGCGTAGCTCTTGGTGGCGTTCTCATCCATCAGGATGTAGCTCTTGGCCTTGAGTGCGCCTTCGATGTTGGCAAGACCTGCGCCCTGCTTGAGCAGGGAGTAGTAGTAGTCGGAGCCTTCCTCAATGACGGGAACGGCCGTGGACATCAGCAGGCTCTGGCTCAGGGTACGCAGCGGCAGGCCGGTCGTTTCTTTCAGGCCCTTTTCCGTGTAGTACTGGCCGAAGACCGCGCTCAGGCCCAGGATCTCGGGCGCCGCCATGGAGGTGCCGGACATGTTCTCGTAGGCGTCATGGCCGCCGGCGTAGCCGCCGGCTGCGGCTCTGTGATAGCCGTTCAGAGAGAGCACGGTGCCGCCGGGGGCGGTGATCTCGGGCTTGAGCGTCAGCGTGCCGGGGACGCCCCAGGAGGAGAAGGAGCTCATCTCGTAGTACTTCATCGGGCTCTTGTTGTCGGTGCCGCCGACCTCGATTTCACCGATGTAGTAGGTGATGCCGTTCACGGTCTGGGACTCGGTGGCAGCGGCGATGAAGACAGCGCGGGCCTCCTGCTTCAGGGAGACGCAGGGGTTGGTGTAGTTGTAGCCGTCGAGCGCCATGGAGATGGTGCCGGCCTGGTTGTTGATGATGACCGTGGCGACCGCGCCGGCCTCAACGGCCGCGTTGGCCTTTTGATAGAAGGAGGAGGCACCGCGGTTACAGACGGCAACAGCGCCCTTCACGAGCTCCGCCACGGGGGCAAACTGATCGCCACCATTGGCGTCCACGCCGGTGCTGTCGCAGTAGACGAACTTGTAGCTGCCGGCCACGGTGGTCATGGGGGCGTTGTTGGCGTCGCCGCCGCCCTCGAGGTAGCGGATGTCGTCGAAGCCGGGCACGCGCAGGAAGGGCGCGTTGACGCCGGTGTCGTCGATGGAGGCAACGGTCAGGGCGTTCTCATAGGTACCGGGGCTGCCGCCGGTGTGCAGGTTCACATCGTCGGCATACAGCTGCTTCTGGGAGTCCCAGGAGTCGTTGTTGCCCATGGAGATCGTCACGTTGAAGTCCTTGCCCACGAGGTTCTCGAAGATCGTGCGGTAGGCAGGGGTGGCGATGTAATTGACGCCGGGGGCGCTGGAGCCCAGCGACAGGTTGGCCGCGTCCGCGCCCAGGATCATGGCGTCCTCGATGGCGACCATGTAGTCCGAGTCGTACGCGCCGCCGCCGGCGCCGAAGACCTTCATGACGAAGATCTGCGCATCGGGGGCCTGGCCCACCACGCCGACGGCCTGTTCCGCATCGACAAACTCACCGTCGAGCTTCAGGTAGCGGTTGGCCGTTGCGATACCGGACACGTGGGAGCCGTGCTCCTCCTGGGTGTCGCTCTCGTGGTTGGTGGTGGTGTTCTTGTCCACGTAGTTGTAGGCATAGGGGATCTTGGCACTCTTGTAGATACCGGCGCCGTTGAGGCCGGAGGCGGGGATGTCCTCGGCGGTCATCAGCTTGTCCAGGTAGCCGTCCTCTTCGATGGCGTGGAGGAAGGCTTCCTCATTGAAGGACTGGTGCTGATCGTCCAGGCCGGTGTCGATGACGGCGATCTTCCGGCCTGCGCCGGTGTACTCGCCGGAGTTGCCGACCATGTCTCTGGCGTTCACGGTCTGCGGGGCGACGATCTCGCCGGCGTTCGTGGCGGCGGGCTCGTACTGCTGCTCGAGCTGCACGTCAGCGACGCCGTCGAGCTTGGAGATGGCCTCGATCTTGCCGTAGGGGACCCAGGCGGAGATCATGTTGCCGGCCAGCGTGATGTTCCACTTGACCTCCAGGGGCTGTCCGTCCAGGACCTCTGCGGAGATCCGGCTGGCCAGCTCGTCCTGCTGCTGCTTGAGCAGGTTGCGGTAGGCAGTGGCGTTTTCGTTCTGGGCGATGCCCTGGATTTCGTAGCCGAGATCCAGCGTGGCGGGCGCCTCGAGAACGATGGAGACTCTCACCCGGTCGTTGAGCCCGTAGGCCGGCGCTTCCGGGAGCGCCTCCGCCGCGTCCTCTTCCACGGCCCCGAGCTTGGGAACGTTCAGAGTCTGCGGGTCGATCTCCACAAATTCCAGACCCTTGTCCGCGGCCGCTTCGGGCTCGGCGGGATCGGCAGAGATCGCCGGAACCGCCAGACCGGTCACGAGCGCGAGCGTCAGGAGCAGGGAAATCATGCGCTTCCAAAGTTGCTTCATGTGGTCAGATCCTTTCTATAAAAATTTTTTATATTTATATCGCGCCAGACGCAATATACCGGAAAAAAATGGACTCCCAACAACGGATCGCGGCCAATTTGATAAAAATCGCCGACTGGGTTTTGGGAGTCTGCAGAGCAAAAAACGGAAACATTCGGAAATCGGTAAAAAATATACATAAATGATAACGATTTCAAACCTATTACAGGAGATAACGTTTAATGTCTCTATATTTAACCATAAATATACAGGATTTGTCAATTAGATACTTGCACAAATCCAAAGCGCCTGTGGCGGGCATATTTATCACATCTTCACAAAGCCGTCACATAGGGAGAGGGATCAGGGATTAGGGATCAGGGATCAGGGGGCAGGGGGCAGGGGGAGGGGTTAGGGGACGGTGGACAGTGGACAGTGGAGAGTTGAAAGTGGAAAGTGTTCACAGGCAATAGGGCTGAGGCAATAGGCAATAGGAGAACGTAGGGGCGAGCATCGCTCGCCCGTCGACGCAGGACAGCGCAAGAGTGAGGAATGAGGAGTGAGGAGTGCAGAATGTGTAGGGACAAGCCTTGCTTGTCCGGCAACACGGGAGCGTTGCGCAAGGAGGGAGGAGGGAGGAGCGAGGAGCGCAGAACGTGTAGGGACAAGCCTTGCTTGTCCGGCAACACGGGAGCGTTGCGCAGAGCGTGCGGAGCGAGGAATCAGGCGTGCAGAATGTGTAGGGACAAGCCTTGCTTGTCCGGCGACGCGAGGGGCAGAGCAGAAAGTGAGGAACAATGAGTGAGGAGTTAGGAGTTAGGAGTTAGGGAAGCGTAGGGGACGGCGTCCCCGACGTCCCGCATCGCAGGCGGACGGTGCCGCAGAATGAAAAAAGCACCGCACGGAAGGGAAAACGCTTCCATGCGGTGCCTGTGGGAATATACATTATAATATTGTGCGGGAAATAACGGTCATTGTGGGAGAGATACCGGCGGGTCGTCGAGGATGCCAGCCCCTGCGGGGTCAGCGGATGTCGGCAGGCCGTTGCGACGCGAAGGCAGTATGCCGGCAACCGGATGCAGTGTCCGTCGTTTTTGCCGTAGGGACGAGCCCTGCTCGTCCGCATTTTCCCGGCGCACATTTGCCCTTGGCAAATCGCATTCGTTCCGAATGCCGGACAAGCAAGGCTTGTCCCTACACTTTCGACTGCTCTGCCTACTTCACAAACTCCTCGCTCGACGCTTCGGCCTCCTGCTTGCCGTAGTACTTCGAGGCGTAGCCGTAGCCGCCGTACTTCGAGCCGTAGCCGCCACGGTAGCCGTAGCCGTAGCGGGTGGTGCTGCGCTCGGTGTTGTTGAGCACGCAGCCGAGGAAACGGACGTCGGTGGCGGCCAGCAGCTGCATGGCGTCGGCGATGGCCGGCCGGCTGACAAAGTCCTGGCGCACGACGTAGACCACGCCGTCGACCAGCGACGAGAGCGTTGCCGCGTCGGAGAGGAAGCCGCAGGGCGGGGTGTCCACGATGATATAGTCCATCTGCTCGCGCAGGGAGAGGAAGATCTTCTTCATCCGCGGCGAGGACAGGAAGCGCTGGGGCTGATCGGCGCTCTTGTCGCCCGAGAGCAGCAGCAGCTCGGAGTCCGGCACGGCCAGGGGCGTGATCTTGTCCGACTTCTCGGCGATCAGCTCGGCCAGGCCCTGGGAGGGGGTGTCGATGCCGAAGAGCGCCTTCTGCGAGGGCTTTCGCAGGTCCGCGTCGACCAGGATGGTCCGGCTGCCCTGGGCGGCCAGGGCCAGCGCCAGGTTGGCGGAGACCGTCGTCTTGCCCTCGCCGGGGTTGGTGGAGGTGACCATGATCACCTGCGCGCCCTGGCGCTCGAGTTCCTTGCGCAGATGGAAGCGCATGGTGTTGACTGCGTCGGCGTAGCTGTCGCTCACGTATTCGTTGGTGAGCACCACGTTCCGGTTCGCGCCGGTGCGGGCCTTGAAGCGGACGTTGGGCAGCGTACCGATGCAGGGGGTGTTGACCAGCTTCTGCAGATCCTCCGTGGTATGCACAGTGCGGCGCAGATAGGCGTTCACGCCGATCAGCAGCAGGCCGAGCACGAGGCCGATGAGGGCATAGCGCACCACCGAGCGGGTGGGCGTGAGCTGGTTGAGGGGCTCGGGGTTGACCTCCGGCTCCTCGAGCGGCTGCAGCGACACGTTGCCGAGAATGTTCGCCGCGGCCTGGGGATAGATCTCCACAATGGTCTCGAGCGTGGTGCGCACGGCCTCGATGCTGCTGCCCTGCACGGTGATCGTGAAGATGTTGGAGTCCGCCAGGCTCGTGCCGGTGACGCGGGCGGGCAGGCTGTACTTGCCGGTGTGCAGGTAGATCAGCTGCTTGGCCACGTCGGTGTCGAGCACGTAGGGGAAGGTGGAGGTCAGCTTCGAGGCGGCGCTGGAGTCGGAGTAGAAGCTGTAGACCGAGATGTCGGTGGCGTCGGCAAAGTTGGAGCTGACGATATAGACCGCCTTGCCCTCGTAGCTCGGCCGGTAGCTGCGCACCTCGCGGTAGTAGCCGAAGGCGCCGGCCAGCAGCGCCAGCACCAGCGGGATCCAGAACATCCGCCGGAAGGCCAGCAGGTAGTTGTGGAAGAATACCGTATAGTTGAAGGAGCTCTGGTTGTTATTTGTCTCCATGGCGATCCTCCGTTTCCTCCAGCTTGTCGGCGTGGACGATGTCTTCCTCGCTGCGCTTGTCGCCGTAGCCGTAACCGTAGCCGTAGCCATAGCCGTGCTTGCCGTAGCCGTAGCCATAGCCGTAGCCATAGCCGTAGCCGTAGGCAGAGCCGTTGCGCTGCAGGTTCAGCCGCAGCCGGCGCATGTCGTTGAGCACGTAGCCCAGCACGTGGGTGCCGGCGCTGTCGAGCTGGTCGAGCGCGTCGTTGATCGAAAGCGCGCTCACGCCGTCCTGCCGGACCACCAGCAGCGCGGCGTCGGCCAGGGCGGCCAGCTGCTCGCTGTCGGAGAAGTAGCCAAGCGGCGGCGAGTCGAGCACCACATAGTCAAAATTCTTGCGCAGGATCTCCACCAGCTGCCGCATTTTCGGCGTGGCGAACAGATCCGCGCCCTGCCGGCGCGCAGCGGCGCTGAAGAGGCAGAAGAGGTTGTCGTTCTTGCGGTATTGCAGCGCCTGGATGATGAGATTGGGGTCGAGCGTGGACTTGAGCAGGGCGCTGAGCGTCTTGCTGCTGTCGGGCTTCTGCTCGAAGATCAGGTGCATGGCGGGCTTGCGCAGGTCGCAGTCGACCAGAAGCACCTTCTTGTGCTTTTTGGCAAGCGCCAGCGCGACGTTGGCAGACACCGTGGACTTGCCCTCGTTCTCGCTCACGCTCGTGACGAGAAAGACCTTGTTGCCGTGCTTGCGCTTGGCGTGCTCGAGCTGGCTGACCACCTGGCCGATGGCCTCGGTATAGCCGAAGCCCGTTGCCGGGTTCGAGATCAGAAGCGAGGTCTTGGTTTTGGACAGGATCATGCGCAGCGAGCGGCGCTTGCGCACGTGGCCGATCAGGCCGAGCAGGGTGCCGTCGATCTGGCTGCGGGCGCCGGCGCTGGTCTGCACGGTGCCGGAGATGACGGGCAGCACGCCCAGAAGCGCTGCCATGAGCAGCGCGCCGGCGGGCGCTGCCAGGATGATCGTGCGCCGGTTGCCGGAGACGGAGGTCTTCGAGGAGGGAATGTCGGGCATCTGGACTGCCTTGAGGACCACCGAGGAGAACACGTACTGGGAGTAGTCCGAGTAGTGGCGCAGAATGCCGTTTGCCATCTCGTAGGAGGTCTTGGGCTCGTCGGCGCTGACGGTCAGCCGGATCAGGTTGGTGCCGGAGACGGCCGAGGCCTTGACCGAGACCGTCTTGCGGTCGATGCCGAGCTCGCTGCTCACGGTGTCAAGCAGGTTGGTGCTCGTGAGCAGGGACGCGAACTGGTCGGCGGTGCCGCTGGTGAAGGCGGCGGCGTTGGAGCCGGTGCGGGTGGTGACCGCGAAGGTGGCCGAGCAGGAATAGCTGGGCTTTGCCGCGAAGGACAGGAACACGAAGGCCGCCATCGCGCCCAGAGCCGCCGCCATGATCACCATCCAGAAGTTTCGCAGAATCGACTGAATGATGCAGTACGGCTCGATTTCGCCCCACAGATTGTTCTTTTTCAGGCTGGTTTTTTTCTGTTCCATGGGCGCCTCCTCATTCCACGACCACGGTCAGAATGACCGTGGCGGTCTCACCGGAGAGTCCGATGTAGTAGTAATAGACCTCGTAGACGCCGGGGGTCTCCATGTCCACCTCGTCGGTGTTGCAGACCACCTCGGTCACGCGCACGTTGGCGGCCAGCGGGTCCTGCACGGAGTTGATGTAGCTGCGCCAGTAGACGGTCTGCCCCACGTCGAGATAGACCAGGTAGTCGTTGAGCCGGACCGTCGGCGCGCTGGCGGACAGGGCCTCGACCTGGATGGTCAGCGGCAGGATGGAGGTGTCGCCGGCGGAGTTGGTCACCTGGACCGTGATGGGGTAGGAGCCCGCTGTGGTGTTCGAGACCGTGGACTGCGTCAGCAGGATGCGCCCGGAGATGTCGCCGTCGATCACGTCCTCGGCCGTCAGCCGGTCGAGCAGGGTGATCTTGTCGCCCACCTTGTAGACCAGGGGCTTGGAGAGGGAGAAGCGGGGCATGTGGTAGTCGAGGTAGCGGATCGTGCGGGTAAAGGTGGCCGCGTTGGAGGCCTCGTCGAACACCAGATAGGTGACCAGCGCGTCAGAGGTGCTGATGAGCGGGGAGACCGACTTGACCATGATGCGGTCGGTGATCTCGCCGTCCATGTTGTCGTAGGCGCGCAGGCCCATGCGCAGGATCTCGTCGTCGGCGCTCGCGTGGACCACCAGCATGTCGTAATCCGAGACAAAGACCGGGGGCGAGATGTCGTCGTGCGTGTAATGCCAGATGATCAGCGTCCCGGTGGCGAGCAGAGCCAGCACAAAGAATGTGACCAGGACAATGCGGATGATTTTCAGAAGCATAGGAGCACTCCTTTTTCGGGCCGCAGGCCCGGGGGATGAACAGAATTTTCAGAAGAAATCAGAGGATGCAGTTTTCGATGATGCGCCTGGGGTTCCGCTCGAGCAGCAGCTCGGCCGGGACCTGGGGGAAGAAATAGTCCAGCTCGTCGAGCAGCCGCAGGAACGACGGCGTGCGCCAGGCGGCGTGGTGGGCGTCGCTTGCGATCACGTGGCACAGGCCCCGCTGCAGAAAGTCGCGGCCGGTGTCGTAGGCGCGCTCGCCCAGATCGCCCAGGATGCTGCCCTTGTTGAGCTGCAGAAGATAGCCGCGCTCGTACCAGCGTTCGGCCATCCGGGGCATGTCCTGCACGCAGAAGTAGCGCTCGGGGTGGGCCACCACCGGGATCAGGCTGTGGCGCCGGACCGTGGCGAGGGCCTCGTCCATGAAGCGCGGGTCCTCGTCAAAGTAGAACTCCACAAGCAGATAGCGGGAGCCGGCGAGCGTGTAGAGCGGCTGGGTATCCAGCAGCAGGCCCACGTCGTTTCGCAGCAGCACCTCGCTGCCCGGCAGGACCTTCACGGGCGTGCCGGCGCGGTCAATCGCCTGCTGCAGGGCGGCAAAGGCCGCGTCGAGCTCGGGCGAACGGTAGTTTTTTCGCTGATCGCGGGTGTTGCAGTGGGGCGTGGCGACGATGGTGCCGATCTCAGAGGCGGCTGCCAGCGCGGCCATGTCCAGGGAGATCTCCATCTGCGCCGACCCGTCGTCCACCCCCGGCAGAATGTGGCAATGCAGATCAATCATAAGAACCTCAATCGCGCAGCGCATACGTATGACATTATAATCTAATATACAATACCACAGTTTTCCCGGAAATGCAACCAAAAACCGCCGGCAAAGCGATTTTTCACGGCAGGCAGTTGATTTTTCTGCGCAGAAATGCTAGGATGAAGACAGAAAATGAAAGGAGGCTGCAAATCATGAGCAAAAAATATCGCGTTGTGGCGCTGCTGCTCTGCGCCGTGATGCTTCTGAGCCTGCTGCCGGGCGTCGCGGCGGCCGCGCCTGCCCGGCGGACGATGGGGGACGAGCTGCCGATCATCCCGATCGGGCCGGACGATCCCAAGCCGACGAATCCCTTCACCGACGTGGTGCCCCGCACCTTTTATTACGACGCGGTGCTCTGGGCCGTGGGGAAAAAGATCACCAACGGCATGACGCCCACGACCTTCGAGCCGGAGGGCCCCTGCACCCGCGGCCAGGTGGTGACCTTCCTCTGGCGCACCCGGGGCAGCCCCGGACCGAACGCCACGAGCAACCCGTTTACCGACGTGCCCTACGGCAAGTTCTACACCGAGGCCGTTCTGTGGGCCGCGCGCTACGGCATTACCACCGGCATGACGGCCACCACCTTTGAGCCGGACGGCCTCTGCACGCGCGGCCAGGTCGTGACCTTCCTCTGGCGGGCCAAGGGCCGGCCCTCGTCCGGCATCATCGCGGGCAGCGACGAGCTGCCGGTGGTGAGCGGAAGCACCTTCACCGACGTGGTGCGCGGCTCGTATTATGAGCAGGCCGTGAACTGGGCGGTCACCGCCGGCGTCACCAAGGGCATGACGGACACCACCTTCTGCCCCGACCTCACCTGCACCCGCGCCCATGTTGTGACCTTCCTCTACCGGGCGTTTGGGTAGGGGACAGTGGACAGTGGAAAGTGGAAAGTGTTTTTAGGCAATAGGGAATGAGGCAATAGGCAATAGGAGAGTGAGGAATGAGGAATGAGGAGTGAGGAGTGAGGAGTGAGGAGCGAGGAGTGAGCGTAGGGACAAGCCTTGCTTGTCCGCCGACGCAGGTGCAGAGGGAGGAACGAGGCGTGAGGAGTGAGCGTAGGGACAAGCCTTGCTTGTCCGCCGACGCAGGTGTAGAGTGAGGAACGAGAAGTGAGGAGTGAGGAGGAGTGGACAGTGGATAGTGGAAAGTGGACAGTGGATAGTTGAGTATTCAGTATTCCAGTATTCAGTGCACGGACGGCGCTTTGCCGTCCGTGTCTAGATCCACACCGCGCTCCGTAGCGGACGGGTCACCCGTCCGAATGCACCGCACCCCGTAGGGATCGATTATGCCCGAAGGGACAATCGATCCGTCGCCCGTCAGGGCGAACACCGCCCCCGTAGCGGACGGGTCACCCGTCCGAATGCACCGCACCCGTAGGGATCGATCATGCCCGAATGGACAATCGATCCGTCGCCCGGCAGGGCGAAACCCGCACCCGCAGGAGATGGGAGAACCCGTCCTCCTGCGGGTGTGTTATTTTGTATATTCGTTCACCTGTGGCCTGCTGTGCGGGACGTCGAGGACGCCGTCCCCTACATCGTTCTCCTCTTGCCTATTCCCTATTGCCTAAAAACACTTTCCACTTTCCACTTTCCACTGTCCACTCCTCCTCACTTCTCTCTGCCGCTGCCTTGTCAAAGTCCACAGTTTCCGGTTGGGAAGATTGTAAAAAATGCCGAAAGTTTTCCGCCGGATTGAAAGGGAGAAAAGGATAGGATATAATATAACCACCGGAGTTTCTGATGAGCAAAACGCAAAGCGTACAGACTGAAAACGCACAGATTGCAAACCCACTGGAATTTCCAACCACCAAACATGATAAAAGGAGATTGCTTATGAAACGACTGATTTCCTTCCTCTGCGTCCTGGCGATGCTGCTGACGCTGCTGCCCATGGCGGCCTTTGCCGCCGAAGGCGAGAGCGTCGACTTCGTCGTGCTCTCGACCACCGACATGCACGGCAAATGCTGGGACAAAAACGTCCTGACCGACGGAAACGAGAACAACAACATGCTCCGCGTTTCCACGGCTGTACAGGGCTACCGCGAAACCTACGGCGAAAATCTGCTGCTGATCGACAACGGCGACACCTACCAGGGCACGCCGGTGTCCACCGTGCAGCTGGGCAAGATCACCTCCGGCGAGAGCGACCTGCCCGCGGCCATGGCCCTGTGCCTGGGCGACATCGGCTACGACGTGTCCGTCCTGGGCAATCACGAGTTCAACTACCCCTGGTCCACCATGTCCGGCATCTACGCCTATCTGGAGACCCGCGGCGTGCCCATCATCACGGCCAACCTCTACTATGACGGCAGCGACGGCGTCCACGAACGCGGCGAGAACGTCTTCACCCCCTACCTTGTCAAGACCATCACCATCAACGGCAACACCCACAAGATCGGCGTGCTCGGCTTTGAGAACACCGACTGCACCCGCTGGGACGTGCCCGACAACTACCCCGGCATCGTCTTTGCCCACCCGGACAACACCCAGAAGTCCATGGCCTGGGAGGCCCAGCGCTACATTCCGCAGATGCGGGCCCTGGGCTGCGAGTTCATCATCGTCTCCTACCACTCCGGCACCGGCTCGGCCTCGGGCGAGCTGGTCTTCGGCAAGAACACCGAGGGCCAGGTGACCCGCCTGATCAACGAGTGCGAGGGCATCGACATGGTGATCGCCGGCCACGACCACTCCAGCAGCTACTCCAACACCTACCTGCAGGACAAAAACGGCAAGGACGTTCTGGTGGTGAACGGCGGCGGCCAGCAGCTGACGCAGTCCATCTTCACCTTCACCGAGGAAGGCGGCAAGCTGGCCTACACCGTCAAGGAATCCAAGAACCTCAACCTGGCAAACTACACCTCCGACGCCGCGCTCAAGGCCAAGATCGAGCCCTATGCGGCCATGGCCGTCGAGTACGTCAACCAGAGCGCCGGCACCGCGGTCGGCACCTGGGACACCTCTCACAACTACTACCTCGAGCAGACCGACACGATCGACCTCATCAACCACGTGCAGATGACCTACGGCTCGAAGTACATGGCCAAAAAGTACGACACCGACGAGAAGAAGGCCGAGCTCTATGCGGCCACCGGCCTGGACCACATCGAGGTGGACATTTCCGCGGCCTCCCCGGTCACGAGCAACAACTACTACGTCAAGCCCGGCGAGATCACGATGAAGACCATCGTGCAGATGTACAAGTACGACAACAACGTACTCTACCTGCTGCCGCTGACCGGCCAGCAGATCAAGGACATCATGGAGCAGAACGCCTCCACCCGCCTCAAGGCCACGGTCAAGAACGGCGCCGTGAGCTACACCGCCATCGGCGACAACTTCACCAACGTGGTCTTCGGCGGCATCAACTTCGTCTATGACATGTATCAGCCCGAGGGCAGCCGCGTTGTGATCTCCGGCCTGTCCAACGGCAAGGCCTTCGAGCTCGACAAGACCTACGTGGTGGCCTGCAACAGCTACCACCTGGGCAACACCGGCTGCGGCTTCGGCGCCTACACGCCGTCCGACTCCATCTGGAACCAGAACGACGATCTGGCCGGGGCCAACATCCAGGAGGCCATTTTGGAGTACATCCAGGACAAGGGCGAAATCAGCACCGAGCCCTTCACCTGGACCTGGAAGCTGGACTACACCGGCGATCTGAACGCCCCCACGACCCTCGAGGGCGACCTTGTGGCGCAGAAGACCGACACACTTGCCGACGGCGACGAGATCGTCATCTACTATGACGCCGAAGCCACCGTCATCGGCACGAAGCCCGCTTCCGACGACCGCCGTCTGGACGCCGTGAACACCACGTCCTATCAGGACTACATCGCGTTCTCTTCGGACGCCGCCGTCTTCACGGTGGAGAAGGTGGAGGGCGAAAACGATCCCTTCCGCCTGAAGAATGAGAAGGGCTATCTGGTCGCCGGCCAGACCGGCAACAGCCTGGGCTTTGCCGAGGAGGCGAGCGACCTGGCCGAGTGGTATCTGGTCCCGGTCGAGGGCGGCTACCACATCATGAACGTGGGCGCCAACTACGGCGGCAACCACAACCAGGCGATCGAGTGGTACTCCGGCTTTACCACCTACGGCGTCAAGGACACCGCGGTCTACCTCTTCAACCTCTACAAGCTGGTGGACACCGCCAGGCGCGTGGACGAGCTGACCGACGGCAGACAGTACGTCATTTATCTCGATTCCGAGGGCCTGAGCGTGGGCACCGAGGAGAACAGCGGCGGCCTGGCCGCGGTGAAGAACACCGCCTCCGGCGACTTCATGCTCCTGCCGCTGACCGAGGGCACCCTGGTCGCCACGGCAGAGCTCGGCGAGGACGGCAAGGTCGCCTTTGTGAGCGAGGACGGCAAATACCTGACCTCCAAACCCACCGGCAACGGCATCTACCTGGCCGACGAGCCGGCGGAGGACGAGCTCAGCCTTTGGCAGCTCGTGCCGGTCGACGGCGGCTTCCACGTGATGAGCGTGGGCGCGGCCTACGGCGGCAACCACAACCAGGCGCTGGAATACTACAACAGCAAATTCACCACCTACGGCGTCAAGGACACCGACATCTACCTCTTCAACCTCTACGAGCTGCCCGAGCAGGAAGCCGAGGATGAAACGATCGTGATCCCGAATATCAGAGCAGACGTCATGTATCTGTGCTGGTGGCTGAACGGCTGCCCGACGCCCGAGGAATTTGATAATCCCTTTACCGATCTCAGCACAGAGCATCCCTACTACGACGCCATGGTATGGTGCTATCAGAATGGCATCTCGAACGGGACCAGTGCAACCACCTTCAACCCGGACCAGCCCTGCACGAAGGCGCAGATGCTCACATTCGTGTGGAGAGCCCTGGGTGAACCGGCGCCGACCGTGGCGTACAGCCCGTTCAGCGATGTGAAGGGAGGCAGCTTCTACTATGAGCCCGTCCTTTGGGCTTCGGAGCAGGATTGGATTGATCTTGCCATCAAAAACTACCAGTTCTCTCCCGACAGCACGGAATGCCACATCACCGCGACGCGGAAGGACGGGGCGCTGGAAATCGTCTTTGGAAGACACACGTCTACCGATGTGGTTGTGAAGGAGCCCACCTGTACGCAGAGTGGTATCATGATCGAAGTCTGTCCGATTTGCGGGGCCAAGGTGTCCGAAGAGATGGATGTTCCGGAGCTCGGCCACGATTGGGGCGAACCGACCTATGAATGGGCGGATGACTACAGCAGCTGCACCGCCACCCACGTGTGCCAGCGCGACGAAAGCCACGTCGGGTCCGAAACCGCCGAGGTTACAAGCGAGATCACGGTGGAACCCACCCTGACGAGCGAGGGCGAGCGCGTCTATACGGCCCGCTTCTATTCGCCCGGCTTCACCAAGCAGCAGGTGACCGAGACGCTGCCGCGCAGCGTCTTTGAGGACGTGAAAGCCAGCGCGTATTATTACGACGCCGTCCGCTGGGCCGTGGAGGCACCGACACGACCCATTTCAGCCCGAACAACAAGTGCACCCGCGCGCAGGTCGTGACCTTCCTCTGGCGTGCCAGCGGCAGCCCCACCCCGAGCGCGCTCCAGTCCGCCGGCGGAGCGGGCAATGAGACGGCGAGCAGAGTCGTCCGCGCCGGAGATGACAGCTTCACCCTGGAGCTGGCCGTGCAGCCCGCGGCGATTAAGACCTACGGTGCGTACAATGTGCTGGCCGTGGCGACCGTGAGCCCCTGCAGCGTCCTCAAATGGTATGTCTACGACGCGAAGGAGAATCTCTACTACCAGAACGCCGTGGAGAACGTCAGCGGCGGAGACATCTCGATCACCTGGACCGGCCTGAACCAGAACGGCACGCACCCCGCCGGAAAGGTCGACTTCAGCCTGGTTCTCGTCGCAACCGATCCCGACGGGTCGG
>CADBKF010000039.1 GCA_902795195.1 Oscillospiraceae bacterium | reverse complement strand
ACAGGAGGGAGGAGCACAAAATGGACCCACTTGCCGAAGCGCTGCCCATCGAGCGCTGGAGGGGCAGGGAGTATCAGCAGATCTGGAACCGGCTGCGGCCGCTCACAGATTCGGACGAGCTGGCCTGGGATCTGCTGGCCGAGATCCTGCGCCAGGTGCAGCTGCGCCGCTGGGAAGGAGTTGAGATGTATGGCGGAAGGCTTTCCGGTGCCGGCTGCGGTGCCGCCGGACTTCAAATATCTGGAGGTGCTCCGGAAGGGACGGCCGGAGCACACGCTGTATGATTCGTTTTCTCTGCGGCACCCGAAGATGCCGCAGGCGAAGCGGGCAAAGATCTTTGCGCCCTTTGCCGCGCTGAAGGGCTATGACGAGGCGGTGGCTGCCAAGGAGCTGGTCTACACCGCGCAGCGCGAGCTCCCGGCTGAGCAGCTGCAGACGCTGAACCGCCAGCTGGCGGCGCTCCACCGGCTCACGCGGAACAGCCGCGCGTCGCGGGAGAATCGGGTGGTCATTTCCGTCACCTTCTTTGTGCCCTGCGCCGACACGCACAGCGAGGCCTACGGCGAACTTGGCAGCTACCAGACCGAAACCGGCGTCTGCCGGCGCGTGAGCGCGGAGGAGCAGACGCTGAGGCTGGGCGAGCGCGCGATCCCGCTGCGCCTGATCTGGTCCATCGAGAGCCCGGACCCCCGGCTGCCGCGCTGAGACAAGCAACCGTTCATTGTGATACAACACAAGGCTGCATCACAATGAACGGTTGATTTTTTTCTTCAGATTTAGTATACTCAGCACAGGAAGTATTACCAGTCCGGGCGCCGGAGAAGCGCTGCCCGGACGTCTTTCAAAGAAAAGCAATCCAGGAGGAACCAAAATGCGCGTTCAGGACTTTGTCGCCCACATGTTTTTGAAATACCTTGTCATCCCCAAAACACCGAAGATCCTCCCGGACAGGGTCCACATCGCCTGCCTGGGCGACAGCATCACCTTCGGCGCCGGCGTGCGGGGAAAGACCGAGCTGACCTGGGAATACGCGCTCAACCAGCTTCTGGGGGACGGGTATCAGGTCATCAACTACGGCATCAGCGGCAGAACGCTGCAGGACGAGGGGGATTATCCCTACCGGCGGGACAAGTTCTACCCGATCTCGCTGCGCTGCGGGGCCGAGTGCTACCTCATCATGCTCGGCACCAACGACGCAAAGCCCTATAACTGGAACCGGGAGCGCTATGCGCGGGCGCTTGACGCCCTTGTGCGCGAATACGCCGGTCTGCCGCAGCACCCGCTGGTGATTTTGATGACGCCGCCGCAGTGCTACGACGACCCCAGGCTGGGAAAGGTCGGCTTCGACATCGACCGGGAGACGATCGACCGTGAGATCGTTCCGATCATCCGGGAGACTGGCGCGGCCCTGGGCCTGCCTGTCATTGACCTGCATGCCGTTACGCAGGATCACGCGGACTGGTTTGAAGACGGCGTGCACCCCAACGAGACCGGAAACCGCGAAATTGCCCGCTTCCTGGCAGGTGAGCTTCGCCGGGTACTGCCGCAGCGGCAGAAATAACAGACAAAAGCAGCAAACGCCAATTCCAAACAGGAAGGAGAAGCCTGCATGAAAACAACAAGACGGGAACGAAACTACGCCGCCGAACACTATCAAGAGGTGCACCACACCACCCTCAACCCCGAGGGGCCGGGCGTGGTGCGGATCCATCTGGTGCCTCCCGTGCTCCAGGCTGGGGAGCTCGGCGCCAGCTGCGCGATCATCAACGGGCAGGACATCATCCCGGTGAACCGCTCGTGGAGCATCCTGCTGACGGAGTTCATCGAGCAGGTCAACCGCTACGCCGGCCGGCCGCTGAGCGAGGCGGATGTGGAAAACATCCTCACCGAGACGACCCGCGCGGTGCGCCGCGTCTATCCCCTGGTGGGGAAAAAGCGCCTGAGAAGCGACATCTACCGCATCATGAAGGCCTTTGAGCAGATCGCCCGCGGCAAGCCCGCGGACGAGGACATCGGCTATATGACGCTCGGCGAATACGCCCCCTTCATGCGCGCGCCGCACCGCATGGACCTGATGGTCAGCGCCATGACGAAAAACGGCGCCTGGCACTGCAACCAGAAGTGCGTGCACTGCTATGCCGCCGGCCAGCCCCAGGCGGAGGAGGCAGAGCTTCGTACCGAGGACTGGAAGCGCATCATCGACAAGTGCCGCGCCGCCGGCATCGCGCAGCTGACCTTCACCGGCGGCGAGCCGACCATGAGAGCCGACCTTCCGGAGCTGATCGACTATGCCAAGTGGTTCATCACCCGGCTCAACACCAACGGCATCCGGCTGACCGAGGACTATGCCAGGAAGCTTCGCGCTGCCTCGCTTGACAGCATCCAGATTACCTTTTATTCCGCCGACGAGGCCGTGCACAACCGGCTGGTCGGCGCCGCGCGGTATCAAGACACGCTGCAGGGCATCCGCAACGCGCTCGCAGCCGGGCTCAGCGTCTCGGTCAACACGCCGCTGTGCACGCTCAACCGTGACTACGGAAAGACGCTGGAGCTTCTGCACGAGCTGGGCGTGCTCTACGTCACCTGCTCGGGGCTCATCACCACCGGCAACGCCGAAACGGCGGAGTCCGAGCGCCTGCAGCTGGACCGGGAGGAGCTGAAGGACATCCTCAGGCAGGCCGTTGCGTACTGCTTTGCCAACGGAATGGAGATCAGCTTCACCTCGCCCGGCTGGATCGAGGACGCATTTTTTGCCGAGCTCGGGATCAGCACGCCGAGCTGCGGCGCGTGCCTGAGCAACATGGCCGTGACGCCCGGCGGAAACGTCGTCCCGTGCCAGAGCTGGCTCTCCGGCAAGCCGCTGGGCAATCTGCTGCAGGATGATTGGGACGAGATCTGGACGAGCGAGGCCTGCGCCGAACGCCGGGCATTCTCGGCAGAAATGAGCGGCGAATGTCCGCTGCGCAAACCGCGGAAGGAGGGAGCACAATGACGAAACAACGTGTACTTGCAGCGCTTTTGAGCGGCCTGTTTGCTGTGCTGCTGCTGATCGGCGCGCTTCCGCCGGCCCGGGCAGACGCGCTCGACGAGATCCTCGAGTACGCCATTACCGTGGATGTGAACGAGGACGGCACGCTGAACATGCACTATCACATCGTCTGGAAGGTCCTCGACAGCACGAGCGAGGGCCCGCTGTCCTGGGTCATGGTCGGCATTCCCAACACCAACGTGGTCTCCGTGCAGAAGGCCAGCAGCACGATCTCAAACATCGAGTTCAGCTCCGGCAACGGAAGCTATGTGCGCATTGACCTCGACCGGGACTACTACGAGGACGAGGTCGTCTCCTTCGACTTTGACCTGGTGCAGGACTATATGTATGAAATGAACCGCTTTGCCGACGGCGAGACCTACTATGAGTTCACGCCCGGCTGGTTTGACGCGGCGGTGGACGCCCTGATCGTCAAGTGGAACAGCGACCGGGTCAAATCCGTCAGTCCGGCCTGCCTGCTGCGGGAGGACGGCTACTATACCTGGCAGACCTCCTTGGCCCCCGGCGAGACCTTCACGGTCTCGGCGAGCTACCCCAACGACGCCTTTGCCTTCGACGAGAGCAAGTCGATCGGCGGCGACGATTATTACGGCGGCGATGATTTCAGCACGGATGACGGGGACAGCTCCGCTGCAAATGTGATGATTACACTGATCATCGTCGTCGTGTTTGTGGCCGCTTTTATTCTGAGGGAGAGGAAGTCGTATTCCTCGACCGCGAACTTCTCCGGCGGCGAATCCAAGAAGGTCATCACCCGCGAGAAGATTACCTATCATACCTCCTGCCCCGGCTGCGGCGCGCCGCGGTCCGAGGGAAAGGACAACTGCGAGTATTGCGGCACGAGCCTCATCAAGAGCAAGGAGACCGTCACCGAGGAGAAGGTGCCCGAGGAGATGCGCAAAAAGACCGAGAGCGGCACCTACCGCTACAGCTCCGATCCCAACACCTTCCTGCGGGTGAACGTGGTCCATGTGCCGATCGTCCACTCCCGCCCGAGCGGCTCGCGTCATTCCGGGTCCTCCCGGTCGAGCTCCTGCGCGCACAGCTCCTGCGCCTGCGCCAGCTCCTGTGCCTGTGCCTGCGCCTGCGCCTGCGCCGGCGGAGGCAGAGCGGGCTGCTCTGTCAAGGATTTCTACCGCACCGACCTCAAGCTCAAGCTGCTCGAGAAAAAAGCAAAGCCATAGGGGGTTTATACTAGGGCAACACCGCACAATTCCCAGCGCACATCTTGCTTGCTGAATATTCCGTCATATCGCTCAAAAATCCTCGGAAATCCGACAGGATTCCCTGCGGCTTTTGAACGATCTGACGAAAATTCCGACGGTGCAATCTGCACGCCGGAATTGTGCGGTGTTGCCCTAGAATGCAATAAAACCATTTAGGAAATGGTTTTATTCTCCGAATGCTTATGGCATTCGGAGAACCGCATGAAATGCGGTGGCATTCGTACGTACAATATCTGAACATGCCAAGCATAATTGCTTGGCATCTGCGGCATTCGCCGCAGGCAACAAAATGATTTCATCGTTTTGTTGCAGTTCAGTATGATAGAGGCCCCATAGGGCAGATCCAAACCGTTTTCTCGGCAGCCCGCCGGAACGCAAAAAGGGCCTGTTGCAAAATGCACGAACACCTGTCATTTCGAGGGAGCTTGCGACCGAGAAATCCGTACTTTTCACGTGAAAAAGCGTGAAATAGGAACGGATTTCTCGCTCCGCTCGAAATGACAGGTTCGTGCATTTTGCAACAGGCCCTTTTTGTCAATAGAAGGCTGCAGGCATACAAAAAAGGCCCCCGGCCGAGGCCGGGGGCTGGACTCTCTGCCATTGGAGACAGAAAGCAAATGAAACCGGAATTAAGGATTGAATGGAACAAACGGAAGCTCGTTCTCATCCAGATCCGGGTTAGAGTTGGTCAGGATGTCCTTTGCCTCAAACGTCAGCACGCGAAGGATCGGTTCTTCAAAAAACGTCTTCATATCCAATCCCTCCTTACTGGCCCAGGACTGCTTGCGCCTGGATGGAATAGCTGTGCATGGTTTTCAGCACGTTCTTGAGCGCGTCGGCATAGTTGCCGCTCATGATGCTGTTGTAGTAGCTTGCCGCGTTGTAAGTGAGGGCGGAGCTTGTTGTGCCGTTGGAGATGGTGACCGTCTTGTTCGTGAAGATTTCCTTTGCGATCAGGTTGATGTCCACGTAGTAGTAGCTGCCCTTCCTCACAAGCTCGAGCGTCTCATTGCCGCAGGTGATCGTCAGGCCTTCCGTGGTGAAGCCGTCCGTTGTCTTGAAGTACAGCCGGGCAGCCGTCTTGGAAGTGGTCATCAGGGAGGCGCCGGCGTATTTCAGGCCAAAGGCGGACAGATCAGCCGTCATATCCACTCCGCTGAGCGTGATCTTCTCCGGTGCGCTCTTGGCAGTCCAGGCAAACGGGGTCTCGCGCTTCGCGTTTGCGGTGCTGACCACCGTCTGGATGGCGGTGTTTGCAAGCGTGTCGGTCTTGTAGCCGAAGTAGGTCTGGGCCGCCGCGCCGTAGTCGAGCATGTCGCACAGGAGCGTCAGCATGCCGTCGTTGCCTGCGTAGATCGTTGCGAAGTCGGTGGCGTAGTTTACGACGCTGTAGTCGTCGGTCAGTACCGTCTTGCCGTTCTTCGTCAGCGTCAGGGTCACGGTGTCGGTCATGTCCTTGGCCGCCACATAGCAGCTTACGCGCCAGTTGGCGTCGGTTGTCGCCGCGTTGCCGGTTGCGGCATAGAGCGTGCCCTCCACGGTCTTGGAGTAGCTGCCCTCGCCCCAGGTGAAGCTGATTCCCGTGTTCTCGGCGGTATAGCTGGCCGGGAGCCACAGATAGTAGTTGATCGTGATCTCGTCCTTGAGGCTGATCGAGTGGCCGACAATGCGCGGCACAGGCTCGGCCTTATAGGTTGCGGTCACGGTGACGTCGGAGGCGGGCATCGTGAAGGTGTAGGTGCCGTCCGCCTGAAGGGTCAGCGGGACATTCGCGCCGGATTTGTCCGCAGCAGTGATCGTGTCAAGCTCATAGCCGTCCTCAGGGGTGACGGTCAGGGTGACGGTGCTTTCGAACTCAGCATACGTCGGAGTCGATGTGACATTGCCGTGTTCGCTGGTTAGGCAAGTGATGTAATTCCAATCCTTCGCGAATCCCACAGTGACCGTGACGTCGCCCTCCGGCATGTAGAAGTAGAAGTGGCCCTCTCCAATACCGGAGTAAATATTGCCGTAAATGCCATATTTAACTATCGTACCGTCTGATTTGGTGACCGTCAGTTGATCGAAGTAATGGTAGCCCGGATTCTCATAGAAGGTCACGTCGACCAGGTCGCGGTAATTGGCATACTGGCAGCTTGCTTCGAGTCGGATGCCCTTCGACTGGGTGAGGATAACCTCGTAGGGACGATTCTTAAAGATAGTGTCGATATAGACGTCCGCATCCGGCATGATGAAGGTGTAGGTGTCGCCGTCCTGCGTTAATTCGAGCGATACCTCAGTGTCCGTGGCCTCGTTGTAATAGGTGACCTGAACCGGATTCGCGAGATTGTAATTCGTCTTGGCTGTCACGGTGAAGGAGACCGTTTCGCCCGCAAAGGCGCGGAAATCCGCATGCCCGCTGAGCTGGACCGTTCCCTCATCGTCGTCTCTTGTGCCGCCGATGTAATAGGCCGTCCGGTTCATGCCGAGACGGACCGTGCCGGCCTTGGAGCCGCCATGCGTGATGGTGTTTGACGTCCACTCCGCGCCCGGTGTCGGCTCCAGGATCTCAATGAATTTGGACGGATGCTGCAGGCTGCCGGCGTAGACCGCGTAGCCCTCATAGCCCGCGGTGTCGTCACAGCTTGCATAGAGGGTGACGTTGTTTTCGTACACCTCGTTGGAGCTTGTGCCGATGGTCAGGTTGTTGCCTGCGAGAATCGCAGCGTTGGGGACGGCAAGGCTGCCCTGCGTGCGGTCCGTGTTGAACACGATGGCGTTGAGGTTTGCCTGCTTCAGCACAATGCTGCCGGCCCGGATGCCGTACTGATAGGAATAGGCGCTCACGAGCGGGGCAAAGTCCACGTCGTCGAAATACAGCGTGCCGCCAGCGTGAATAGCCTCTTTTGTTGCATTGCCGACCACCAGCTCCGCGCCGCCGCGGATATGCAGATCGTGGGCGGCATAGATGCCATAGCCGTGCTGCTCGGAGCAGAGCGTCGCTCTGCCGTAGTCGAGTACGATGGTGAGGTCTGCGAGGGTGGTGTAGATCGGGGCGTCTCTGCCATCCGACACGCCGTCAAGCGTCACATAGCCGGACAGGTACAGGGTGCGCGTATCACCGTCGAACCAGGAACCGGGCAGGCCGGGCAGATCATAGGCGCTTGCCGCATAAACCTGCAGGCCGTTGACCCAGAGCTCATAAGGGGTATCGTGCTCGGGCTCCTCGGTCAGGGGAATGATGTAGACCGTTTTGCTGTCGTCGTGGCTGATGCTGTCCCGGATTCTGAAGCCGCTGATGTTCTTGTTGTACGATGTGATTTCAGCGTTATTGGGCAGAAGGATCTTCTCCCCGCTTCCCAGCGTCAGGCTGCCTGCGACGATCCGATCGCCGTACAAAACAGTCTGCGCGAACATGGGGTAGCTCGAGCCGGTCGCGTAAACTGCGGCATTGTTCTTCCAGGCATCGGCGCTGTCGGTACTGGCCGTGCCGATCTCGATGACGCCGCCGTCGTACACCGCCTGATTGTACGGTATCGTGTAATAGGTGGTAGCCAGGATCGCCGTCGGCGCAGAGACGGTGACGTTGCAGTTCCAGAAATAGATGAAGTTGGAAAGCAGCGCGTTGTTCGTCGCCTCAATGCGCAGAACGGGGCGGTTGTTTTCCGCGTCGGGATCGTCAAAATAGAGCTTGCCGCCGTGGTCGTTGCACACGATGCCGTAGGCAGTGTCGTGAATGTCAAGGATGCCGCCGCCGCGAATGTGGACGCTGCAGCCGCGTCCGGCAAAGACGCCGTAGCTGTGGCCGCTCAGGTCGACCTTTGCGTCGTCCGCCAGCTCGATGATCAGATCCGGCAGCTTGCTGTAGATCGCGCAGCCCTTGCTGTCGACCAGCATGGGCCGGTCAAACACGGCCTCGCCGGTCAGGTGCAGCGTGTTGGTGTTGGGATTAAACGAGCAGCCCTCGGGCAGGCCGGGCAGTGCGTCCTTGTTTGCCGGACAGATCTGCGCACCGTTGAGCCAGAGATCGTAACCATTCGCCACCGGTGCGGGCGCCGCCTGCGGCTCGATCCGGACCTCATAGACCGTCTGGTTCTTCTGCCCTTCGACAACCGTATGGACGCCGGTCGCGTCATAGACGCCGCCGCCTGCGGGCGTGATGATGCCCTCGTTGTCCATGATCTTAAGCTCATGCTTGGCATAGACGGCAAAGCACTTGTCTTTTTGGCGCGCGACGGTCGCATGGAGCGTTACAGCGCCGTCCCCCTCGGTCGTACCGATGCGAATGTCTCCGGTCCAGCCGCTGCCCTCAGCGCAGATGGCGGCATTTTCGCAGTAGTCGCTGTTGCTTCTTGAGAAGTTGCCGGAGCAGGTGATGTCCAGATTTGCCCGTTCGATGATCACGTTTTTTGCGTGAATGCCGAACTCTGCGGCGGAAATGGTCACCGTGGGACAGTTGACCGGATCGTCGAAATACACGGTGTGATCGACGCCTTCGCCGCATTCCAGGCCGGTGAAATAGCCATACAGAGACAGCGAGCCGCTGCCGACGATGTGCAGATCAGCCATGCGTACCCGGATGCCGTAGTCGGCGTCGCTCGCAGGCAGGGTGTTCTCACCGGTCAGAGAGACGGTCAGCGCTTCATCTTCCAGGGACAGGATGCTGCTTTTGCCGTAAAGGCCGCTTTGGTAGATCTCGCTGATGGCCGCGCCGTCAAGATACAGCGTGTGCGTGGCCTCGTCGAAGGTCGCCTTGCCGTTGTTCAGAATGTTGTTCCGGTTCTTGTCCGTGATCTGCGTGCTGCCGGCCCAAACCTGATAGGCCGTGGCCTCGCCGCTTGCGGGTGCAATCTCCATCGTCGTTGCAGCGTTACCGGTGGTGTCGCGCAGGAATCTGGTCTCGCTGCCGCCCCAGGGCAGGCAGTGCTCCGGCAGCGTGATTTGCTGCGTACCGGAAATCTGGAGGCCGTTTTCGGCGTAGATCGCGCCAAGCGCATTGTCACCGTTGACGCCGGCGTTCAGTGTGCCGCCGGTCATCGCAAAGCTGGCCGCGTGAATCGCTGCCGAAGCAGCATCGCCGCTGACAGAGGCATCCAGCGTGCCGCCGGACAGGGTGAAGCTGTCGGCGTGGATCGCCGCCAAAGCAGCATTGCCGCTGACAGAGGCATTCAGCGTGCCGCCGGTCATCTCGAAGCTGCCGGCCTTGACTGCCGCCTTGGCAGTGCTGCCGCCGATGTTGGCGGTCAGCGTGCCGCCGGACATTGTGAAGGTTCCCGCCTGCATGCCATAGACTTCGCCGTAGAGCTGCAGCGTGCCGCCGTTGAGATGAACCGTCGCGCCCGCGGCGTCAATGCCGATGTCGCTTCCCCGGAGATCCCATGTGCCGCTATTGAGGTTGATGGTCGCGCCTGCTGCGTCAATGCCGATGTCGCTGCCCTGGAGATCCCATGTGCCGCTGTTGAGGTTGATGGTCGAGCCCGCACCAGCGACAATGCCGTTGATTATGTGGTTCTGGATTTTAAAGTTGCCGTCGATGGTCAGAACCGTGTTCTCCGCGACAAGAATGCAGGTGTTGAGGTTCGGATCCAGCGAACCGAAGGTCATTTCCTCGTCGGATTGCACGACGATGTGCAGCTGCGGCAGCGTGGTGTAAATCGCGGCGGTCTTGTCTCCCACCGTATAGCCTGAGGAGAGCCAGGGGCTGTCCGTAAAGGTGAGCGTATTGGTCACGGGGTCAAAGCTGCCGCCGCCAAGGAGGGAATTGGCATTGACCTCGGTGACCTGATCTCCGCTGACCCACAGATCGTATCGGATGATGTAGGGCTGCACGTGGATGCGCACGCTGCTGGCGATTGCGTCCTCGCTGTCCACGATTGTCTTGCTGTCGCTGCTGATGCTGCCGCCTTCCGGCAGCTCAATCGCGTTCGGGGTGGAAATCGAGATGGTTCCCGAGGATGTGCTGATGGCAGTGCCGCCGTTCGTGCAGTTCACCTCAAGCAGCACATCGTTGGTCTCGAGCTCTTTGCTGCCCTGCCCGATTGTGATGTTTCCTCTGACGTCAAGACCCTTGCCTTCCCTGCTGGAGCAGGTGATCTGCAGTACCGCCCGATAGAGTGTGATGCTGTCCGCACTGATGCCTTGGTAAGCAGACACATTCAGCGTCGGGTGATAGGTATCGTCGGTGCTGTTCGGCTCGTCAAAGAGCACGTCCTCATTGGTAAAAACGCCCCATGTGCCGGCATTGGGGATGTTGATGGTACCGTTGCCCCGGAACGAAAGGTCGGCGTCGGCGGCGCAAATACCGTAGGTCTGATTTGCGGCGCAGATGCTGCTGGTACCCTGGGCAACAATCGTAAGCAGATCGCTGCCGGTATAATAGATTCCGGCGGTGCCGGACGAGTTTGCTTGCTTGTAAGCATAATCCACCGTGGCGTTATTGAGTGTCAGAGTGCGCGTAGCCGCATCGTAGCTGACGGTGCCGTCGCCCAGCACGTCCGCACAGTTGAGGCTGTCCACCTGCACCGCGCTGACCCAGAGCTGATAGGCCTCGTAGTCCTCAGGAAGGGGAGCGACGTGAATGGTGACGTCCTTCGACTCGTTGCCTTCCCGGTCTGCAATGACGTAATAATAGGTTGAATACTGATTGTCTCTCTTGATCTGGCCGTAGACCGGGGTTTGGATGGCGTTCGTCTGCCCGGAAAGGTCGAGAGTATAGCCGTTGTCAGACCCGACATAGATGGCGTGGGTGTACCATGCGCTCGATGTGCATTTCGCGTGCAGGGTCACGTCATGCTCCACCGTCGCGCCGCTGCCCGGGCCGATTTGCAGAGTTTTGGTGGCATAGACAGCCGCAGCGGTGCAGTAGTTGGAGTTTCCGTAGGCCGCTTTGTTGCTTCCGTCGCACAGGATGTCAAACGTGCCTCGGATGAAGGAAATGTTTCTGGTATAAACGCCGTAGCGGGTACAGTTGGGAATGCTGACCGTGGGGCTGTTGTCGGCGTCGCCGAAGGTCACCGTGGCGGAGTAATTCGCCCCGATGGCAACCGAGGGGTTGCCGGCAAAGGTGACCGTGCCGGAGCCGAGGAAGGTCACATTCTGCTTGGAATAGACGCCGTAGAAGGCCTGGTCCGATGTGGAGCCGATGGTGTTGTCGCCCTTGAGCACAATGGTCAGCGCATCCGAACCGCCATAGTAAAGATTCGTTTCCGTGCCGGCATAATTCTGGATATACTTCCGCTGCGCCGTGATGCTTGCGTTGTTCAGCGTCAGCGTGTTGGTGGCAGCGTCGTAGCTGACCGTGCCGTCGCCCAGCACGTCGGTCTGGTTGGCGCTGGTGACCTCCACAGCGCCGACCCAGAGATTGTAGGTCGTCACGTCATCGGCACCGGCGGTAAGCGTCAGCCCGACGAGGCAGCCCAGCACCAAAACCAACACCAGCAGCGGCGCCAGAGCTCTTTTGATGAATTTCATATCGTTTCCTCCCAAAAAGGTGATTGTGAAACATGGGAACAGGATGGGATTTGTTGAATTGACAATTGACAATTGACAGGTGACGATTGAGGTGTTTTTCAAATCTTTGATTTGAAAAATGAATTCAAATCATCCCGAAGGGATACCGAAATTGTCCATTTTCAATTGTCAATTGTCAATTCGGGCGCAGCCCGACAAATCCCAACGTGTCTTTCCCCGTATCAGGGCTTGGGGTCGACCGGGTAGGGCTTGGGCTTGACCTTTCCGACGCCGCTCCATTCGCTCTCGCCGCCGGCGACCTGGTCCAGCTCGTCGTCAGAGAGCGCCTGCATGACCTGCAGGGCGGTGTTGGCCTCGGCGAGGGCTTCGTTTGCGGCCTTGACGGCCTCGGCTGCCTTGCGCACAGCCTCCTGTGCCTTGGCTTCCAGTTCCTTTTTGCTCTTTTTCATGGAAAAATGCTCCTTTCCGTCGTGCCGCTGCCAACAGCGGCACGATATTTATATATCTTTTGTGTGGCAGATACGCCGGAGCCCGGTCTCCGCGTTTGCGGAGACCGGGGCCTGCATTGGGTTATTCCTCGCCCATGTAGCGGTAGAGGAAGGTGACGATCTCGCCGCGGGTGCATTTCTTGGTCGGCGAGAAGGTGGTTTCGGAGGTGCCGGAGGTGATCTTCTGCTCCACCGCCCAGCGCACCGGCGTCTCATAGTAGGCGCCGGGTGTGACGTCGGTAAACGGGAGCACGCCGTCCCCGACGGCCGGCTCCTTTGCAAAGCGGTACAGGAAGGTCACAAATTGTCCGCGGGTCGCGGTGTTGCCGGGCGAGAAGGTCGTCTTGCTCGTGCCGTTCGTGATGCCCTCCTCCACGGCCCACAGCACCGGCTTGGTGTAGTAGGCCCCGTCCTTCACATCCGTGAAGGGATTGCTGCTGCTTTCAGGCTCCGGGCAGCCGGCCGCACGCCACAGGAAGGTGACCACCTGTCCGCGGGTCGCCGCGCCGTTGGGGGAGAAGGTCGTCTCGCTCGTGCCGTCTGTGATCTGCGGCGTATGGCTGTAGGCCCAGAGCACGGCGTCGGTGTAGAAGACGCTTTCCGGAACGTCGGTGAAGGGGTTCACCGTGAGTCCGATGGAGACGGTCGTGCCGGTGGCGGTGTGGGTGGCGTAGACGGTCGTCTTGCCGCCGCCCACGGCGATGAGCTTGTCGCCCTCCACGCTGGCGATGTTCGCATCGCCCACGCTGTAGCGCACTTCCTCGCCGCCCAGCAGCACGCCGAGGTCCATGCCGGCGCTGAGTGTCAGCTCATGTCCGACGCGCAGCATCAGATCCTCGCCGTCCAGCAGCGTGAAGTTCATCGGCTGCGACAGGCGGAATTCCACATGCTCGCTCTCGCTGAGCGGCTCGGACGTGGTTTCGGCAAACTCTGTATCCGCATACGGAATCTCGTGACTGACTTCCGCCAGGGCGTAAACGCGACGGTAGCTCTCCATCATCTCGGGGCGGATGCCGACCGGAATGTCCAGCGTGCAGCATTCGCCGGGCTGGAGCATCGGCGCCTGCTCGCAGTAGAGCACAAGCTCCGCATCCTCGAAGGCATCGGCCAGGTCGTAGGGACCGGCGAGTCTCACAGAGAGTGCATCCTCCGCTGCGGTGGCGGCGTTGCCGCTGTTGGTCAGCGTGCCGCGCAGGTGGAAGCCGTCGGCCGCCTGGTAGGTGGAAAGCTCGCTGAGCTCAAAATACGCGTGCATCCGGAAGGGCTCGGTCACATAGCTGCTGAGGTCGCTGTAGTGGTTCTCCTGTGTGGCGACGCGCAGGTACATGCCGTCGAAGTTCTCCGGCAGGGTCCATTCAAAGCGGAGTGTCTCGCTGCTGTTGGGCAGCAGGTGGGTGTCGGAGTCGTGGCTCCAGATGCATTCCTCGGTCTCGCCCAGAACCGCGTAGACGTCCACATGGTAGCCCTCTGCGGTGTTCAGGCCGTTGTTGGCGATCTTCAGCTCCACCGTGAGGTCGTCGCCGGGCTCGGCAAATTCCGTCGGCGAGCGCATCGCGGTGGTCTGCTCGGAGGCCTTGGGTTCGGTGAAGGAGATCTCGGCGCTCTCGGTCACAACCGAGCCGCAGGGCGCCAGCGTCGTGGCGGCAAGGCGCATGTTGCTGATCTTGAGCGGCTCATTCTCGTCCTCGGTCAGCTCCATCTCATACTGGTTGTGCACCAGCAGCAGATCCTCGCCGACCAGGGTCAGCACGGCTTCGTCGTTCTGAACGCCGGAGTAGGTCAGACGGTAGGGGTTCGACCAGCCGGCGCTGACGCCTTCCTCGCCGAGGGTGGTGTTGAAGCCCATAGCGAAGAGCTCCTGCGTGCCGACAATCGAATCACCGTCGTTGACGCTCTCGGTCCAGATGATGTAGAGTCTGCCCTGGCTGTCCTCCGCCACGCGGAAGTCCGCCATCGGCTTGGCCTGGCCGGAGCTGTCCTTTGCAGAGGTCACCATAATGGGCGTGAGCGTGGTGCCTGAGCCGTCTGCCTTTTCCTTGAGCGTGCCGTCGGCGTTGATGCCGTCCTGGAGCAGCGAGCTCACGTCGATGTAGCAGACGTTGCCGCCGCGGTACCAGAAGAGCTTGGTGTTGGCTGCGCTTTCATCCGCCTCGTCGGCGTTCTTGGCGCGGAAGAGCTGCGGCAGCGCATCCGCCATCAGATCGTCGGTCAGACGGATCTGATAATGGGTGGCATGGTCGGCGAAGGAGTAGGTCTGCAGGAACATCTCCTTGTCGGTGTCGGTGTCGTTGCTCGAGTCGCGGTCGATCGTGTAGGCATAGACGGCCATGCCGTCGTAGGAAATCGCGGTGAAATCGGGGATGGCGTAGAATTCCGGGTCGCCGTCGGCGCCCTCAAAGGTGGCCGAATCGAGGAAGCGCTGGCCGCAGAAGTTGTCGATCAGCGACTGCTCGTTGGCTGCGACCTCCTCGGGGGTCTCGCCGGCGATCTCGTCCTCGTAGAATTCGTCGGTCATCCACTTGCCCTTTGCGCCGTCGTAGGGCAGATAGCAGATGATGGAGTCGTTGATATAGGGGTTGGCAAGCTCGGTGCCGTCGACGGTGGCGGAGCCGGACTTGATGTAGTAGACGATGGCGTCGCCGCTGTTGGTGTCGCAGACGACGGTGGGGTTGGCGTCGTAGTAGTGGCGCGGCTCAATTTCGCCGTCCTTGATGCGCTGGTCCTTGGAGATGCGCTGGGTCTGGCCCACAGTAACGCTGCCGTCGGCGCCGATCTCGGCGAAGGCGGCGTAGATCTCCACGCTGCGCAGATAGTCCGCCAGCTCCGTGTCCTCGGTGATGTCGTCGGCTTCGGTGGAGGCCCAGGCGATCAGCACTCTGCCGTCGTTGGTCTCGGCGATGGAGGGCTGGAAGTCTGCGGTGCCGTCGTTCGACACGGCGACGGGCTCGCTCCATTCGCCGCCCTGATAGGTGGTGAGCATCAGGGTCGTGCGCTGATACGGACCCTTGTCGGGATCGTTGGACAGATAGGCCAGCACGGCGGTGCCGTTTTTCAGCGTGATGAGCTGCGGCTCAGAGTGCTCGTAGCCGTGCTCGACCAGCGTGTAGGTCTGTTTGGGCGTGAACGCGCCACGCGTCCGGGTGGACGTGCCGAGCCACTCGGACTTCTCCGTCTCGCCGCTGCGGAAGTGGAAGCCGCCGCCCTCACCGGCGCCGATTTCAGCACCGTGGGGACCGGATTTCTTGTCGTAGTCCTCGAATTTGCCGAACTTCATCGCGTACAGGTCCCACATCATGGGTTTGGAGTAGAGCAGCAGGTCAATCATAAAGCCGGCACGGAAGTTGATGTAGGCGCCCCAGTCACGGATGCCCTCGACGCGGGACGGCTCGTAGTTTGCAATGATATCCACCTCGCCGACGCCGCGGATGCCGATGGTTCCGCACAGACCGATGCCGGCGCTGAGCTGGAACATGCCGTTTGCGAGAATCGACCAGTTGAAGTTGTCGTTGAACTGTCCCTCCCATTTGATGCCGGGCTTGTGGGTGGCATCGTCGAAGGTGATCACCTCGGGCGGCGTCCCCTCACGGTGCACGCCGAAGAAGCCCATGACGGTTCCGGTGGCCTCAATGCCGACATAGCCGGGGATCATGATGACGGGAATAATGAAGTACCAGGCCTTCTTGAAGCCCAGCGTGCCGCTGACATAGCCGCCGATGCCGCTGAAGCAGTAGTCGCGGTAGACATTGTTTGCCTGGTCGCGGACCTCGCCGTAGTCAAAGTCGAAGTAGACGCCGACGGTAACGTCAAATTTCCACTGTTTTGCGCCTAGCTCTGAGATGTCCTTCGCGCCGTCCTTGCCGTACTCCTTGCCGTACTTTCCGAAGACCGTCGAGAAAGACTCCTTCATAGCGAAGGCAAAGGAGCGGAAGGGATGCTTCATCTCCCACATGTCGACCCAGCCAATACCGTCGTCCGCGTGGAATCTGCGCGACGGATCGTTCACGTCCATGATCTTCTCCGCAATTTGCAGCGGAGAAACGCCGATGTAGATGCGGTAGCCTTCATCCGTGGGTGTGTAGCCGATGTTTACGAACGGGAACTGGAAGTTCTGACCGACGCTGCCCAGCAGGTCGAACTCGGCAAAGTTGAATTCGAGGGGATTGTTCAGACCCTGCTTGACCGGAACCACGTATTCCGGCGGGGCATAGAGGCTCAGGCCGGTGCTGATGTCGGAATAGGTGAACTGCTTGACCGTGGTGGGCAGCACCAGGTCGTCCTGCTCGGCGTCGCGGGCCTCATTGAGCTCGTCGAGGATCTCCTGCGACACGCCGAGGTCGGCGCCCTCACTCAGAAGGTCGGTGGTCAGCCGCAGGTAGAAGGTGTCGCCGGGCTCTGCCGAGAAGAGGACACTCTCATCCTTCCAGACCTCCTCGGGGTCGCCCTCCTGCGCCAGATCCATGACCCGAAGCACATAGGGGATCTGGAATTCAAAGGTATATTCGCCGGTTGTCCTGTCGACAGTGGACTCGGTCACCACATCCCAGGCGCGGCGCTCGTTGCCGGCTTGGTCCACGGTGACAAGCTGCACCGACAGGGGCTTTTCGTACATGGCCTTGGTGGTATAGCCGCCCTTGCCGTCGGAAAGCTGCGAGGTGAAGGACACGGGCTTGACATGCACCTTGTAGTTCATGTAGGTGCGCGGTGTCGTTTTGAGCGGGATGAGTCCGTCAAAGTCCGCCTGCTCGCACTCCACGCGCAGGCCGCGGTAGATCGGCGAGAGCACCGGGCTCAGGCCGTTGGTGAAGGTCTGGGTGATGTTGAGCTCCTTCCCGCTGGCAGGCAGCCGGAGGTCGCGCAGCACAGAAGAGCCGTTGGCCGAGATCATGCAGCGCACATAGTAGCGCTGGGGGCTTGCGGGGATCCGCATGATGGTGGAATCCACGGTGCCGTCCTCGGCCACGATGGCGCTCATGTCGCCTGCCACCACAGCCGCGCCGGCGGCCGGCCTGGACGAGGCCTTGCCGGAGCTCAGTGTGCGCAGGTTGTAGTCCATATAGTTCAGTGTGCCGGTGAGCTTCAGATCGGAAGCGCCGGTGGCCAGCGTGAGCTGAATGATGTTTTCCTCCGCCGCGGCGATGGTGCTGGCCTCAAAGAGCAGGGTGCTGCCCACATAGCTTCTGCCGCTGTAGGTGGTCCAGACGCAGACGTTCTTATCGCTGACAGGCGTGGCGCAGATGGGATAGACTCTGCCGGCGATGGTGTGGTCGGCGTCGGCGATCTCATATTCGGTGTAAGCGCCGTTCCGCTTGCCGGTCAGGGCAAACAGGCCGGTGTTCTTCTGGAACTTGGACACATCCGTGGTCTTGACCCGGACCACGATCTTGTTGTCCACCGCGGTGAAGTTGGGACGGATGACGAGCTCCTGATAGTGCAGTCTGCCGTCCTTGCCGCCGCTGATGGTGATGGGCTTGCCGTCGACAAACACGCCTCTGCCGTTGGGGTCCGGCTCGCCGGTTGCGCCGGTATAGAGGAAGTCATAATATACGCCGAAGGCCTTGTAGCTGGTTTCGTAGCCGGGGCCGACGCTCAGCTTGCTGATGGAGATCGTGTCGCCCACGTGGATGCCGGGAACCTCATAGGAGTTCTTGGCGGGAACCCAGTAATCTGTGCCGCTGATGGTGTAGCAGATGGGGAAGTCCATCGGGTTTTGCAAGGTGATTTTGGCGTCGATGTAGTCAAAGACGGGCTGCAGCGGCACATCGCCGTAGGTGGGCCGCTGGAAGCAGTAGCCGTCGTTGTCGTAGAATTTGTAAGCGCCGGGGTTGTTTCTCTCGTCGCGGTACCAGTTGAGCAGGTTGGTGTTGAGCACAAAGCGGCTGCCATCCTTCATGAACATGGTATGAAGGTTGTCCTTCGTCAGCTTGAGGCTCGCCGAGGTGGCAGTGGAATCGTTGACGGTGATCATGCGAACCTTATTCTCCGGCGCGCCGGCGGGCACGTAGTCCAGGCCGACCAGCTGGGCATAGCGGTCGTCCTTCGCGCTGTCGGTCTGCTTGACCGTGGCGGACTCATCCAGGAAGAGCACAACGTTGCCGTTGACGCTGTCCTTGAGCTCCGCTGCGGTCGCGACCGAGGCGTCTTCGGCGTAGCTGCCGTCTGCCTGCAGGAACTTCAAGGGCTCTGCGTTCAGCAGATGCACCTGGAAGGGACGCTCGATCGGCTCGATGGAGTAGACCCACACCCAGTTGCAGTCTTTGCATCTGCCATGGTTCGCAAGGTAGAAATACTTGGCGCAGTTGCTGTAGCGATAGAAGAAGTCGCTCTCGTCCAGGGCCTCGGTTCCCGTGTAGAAGTCCACCGTGGTGCTGCCGAAGGCAAGTGCAGCCGAGTAGGCGAAGAAGTCGGTTTTTTTCTCAATCGCTGAGCTCTCGCCGGTGGCGCTGTAGTACAGGTTGTCGGCAGAATAGTCCATTTTACCGGAACCGGCGATGATATAGGCGTGATGGTCGTCGCTGCCGTGGGCCGATGTGGTCTCCAGCTGTACGCGGGCGCCGGCGATCCAGAAGGGATAATAGTCGTCCGAAAGGCTCCACGAGGCGCCGACGGTGCCCATTCTGTAGTTTCCGATGGTCTCATTATAGAGATCGAAGCTGTTGCCCCAGTCCATGGCCCAGGCGTTCTTGTCGCTGTCATACTGGTTGTGGCCGTTGAAGTCGCTGGCTGTGCTCTGCGTAAGCCTCGAGGGATTGCTGACGTCGATCGGCGACAGTGTTTTGACGGTCAGCAGGCTGTTGATCACCGCGTCGTCGTCCTCTGTGTCGCGGAGGACCGGCACGTCCGCATCCGCCGCAGCACGGCTTTGCGTACCCATGGTGCCGGTGAGCACGACCTTCGCCTCATTTTCTACGGTGCAGAGGCTGACCGGCGTCAGCTGCAGACCGAAGTCCGCCTCGCCGTTGAAATACTCCGTGCGCACCGGAATCTGAACGTCCTGGTGGTCGATGCCGAAGGGGAAGAACAGCTCCCGGTCCACCTCGGCGTAATCTCTGCCGGCCTCGGCCGTACCGGGCACCGTCTTGACATTTACCGAGACGTTCGAATTGAGCGCGCCGTCGCGTTCGACCGTGACGGTGAGCATGCCCTCACCGTCCACCTCGGTGTAGGTCTGCTGCGTGAAGCGCACGACGGAGGGAGCCTGCTCCTCGTCGTCGGCGATGGTCAGCGCGCAGGTGGAGGCGGCGCTGTTGGTCGCGCCTTCGGGTGTGGACAGAATGACATAGAACATCCGCTCGCCGTCGCCCGTATGGTTGTCCTTCGGGGTGATGACGAGGAATTTTTCCGTCTCGCCGGGCGCAAAGCGCAGCGTGAGGCTGGCGCCGGGCACAGCGGTCGTCATGACGTCGGCGACGTTCTGCAGCTGCTCGAAGGTATCACCGCTCGCAGTGACATGCTGGGTGCTGCCCGCCACGCCGGTGTAGAGGTTGCGCGCCTGCTGTACGGGGTCGAGCGCCGCAGATTCCTTCGGCAGCTCCACGCCGCTCTGCTCGCCGAGGAAGTTCAGCGCCTCAATGACGCCTGCCTCGGCGGCGGCCATACCGTCCTCGTCCTCGTTCAGAATGGCCTCTGCCTCCTGCTCGTCCTTGAGCTCGGTCTGCTCATAGTCCATCGAGGTCAGCAGATCCAGCATGGCGAAGTTGTCCTCCGGCACCTCGACCTCGGTTGGATCGTCCAGCACGGATACGCTGTAGTCCGCGCCGTAATGGGCTGTCATGTCGGAAATTTTGATGAGAACGGACGCTTCGGTCTGTACCGGGCCGCCTCTGCCGACGCGCAGCAGATAGCGCAGATTCGCGCCCTCCTGCAGCGTGGCGGAGGTGCTGGCCAGGTAAAACAGATTGCCCGCGAGGATGTCTTCGCTTAACTGCACCTCCGGCAGGCGCACGTCCGTCGACGCCTGTACGGCTGGCGCGGCCTGCATCAGCAGCACCAGCGAAAGCAGAAGACACAGTGTGCGTTTGAGCTTGCTGTTCATATAGAGTTCCTCCTGTTCATATAACCTAATGGACTTGCTCGTCGCCGAAGCCCATGATATGGTACATCCAGACGTGGAATGCATCCCACATCTGATCCTCCGACATGGCCCCGGCGCCGCCGGACACCCGATCGAGCTCGTCGTCACGCAGCAGCTCGATCTGCGCCTGCTTGGCCGCGGGCTGCTCCGGCAAGATCCGATAGCCGTTGCGCTCAGCCAGGCTGAAAATCTTTTCCGCCGTGACTGTCTTCGGAATGGCCAGCATCTGGTCGTGAATATCGGGGTCGCTGCGGCACAAATGGGCAAATTCCTTTGCGGTGATCGCTTTCATTGCATCTCATCCCCCCTAAAAGCGATGATTCTCATTTTACAGATGCATTTTACACTGCCGGGCGTACAGAAACGGCACAATTTCGCGCGGAAAACGCGGGATTTTCAAAAAAAACGCCCGAAGGCGTTTTTTACATTCTGTATCAGTATCGGAATTCCAGCATTCCAGCGGTGATCTCCGCCCAGGAGTACTGCACCATGAACTCGCCGCGGAAGGCGTTGACGGCGTCTATATCGCCGTTCTGCATCCGGAAGAAATCGCAGTCGAACCGGGCCCGATTCACGGCGATGCTGCCGCGGTGGCGAATCAGCGCGTCCTCCATTCCGATGCGCTTGAATGTCGCGCGCAGGTCGCTCAGCAGCGTGCGGATGCGGTTGGTGGTGATCCGCAGATCGCCCTCGTCCTCCCAGAGCGCGGCGGAGATCTCGCCGTTCGTACAGGCCGCGCCCTCCCGGCTGATCAGATAAGCCAGCAGCTCCTTGGCCTGCTGCCGCTGAAAATGCAGCGGCTTGTCCTGCCAGAACACCTCAAAATAACCAAAGCAGCGGACGCTCAGCTTCTCCGGCCTGGCCGCCAGGGCAGTGAGCTGCTCGAGATGCGCCAGCTCCTCCTCGACCCGCTCCGGGTTCAGCGGCTTCATCACATAGCCGTAGGCGTGCAGCCGGTAGGCCTCCACGGCGTATTCGTCATAGCCGGTCACGAAAATGACCTTGGCCGAGGGGCAGAGCGTACGCAGCTTCACCGCCAGACTCAGGCCGCTGAGCCCCGGCATTTGAATATCGGAGAACACCACGTCGGGCCGCAGGCCCTCCTGCTCGATGGCGTCGAGCGCCGCCTGCCCGCGGGAGAATGTTGCAAGCTCCGCCGCCGGGCGCACCTGCCGAACGATGCGCTCCATCGAATTGCGCGCAGAGGCCTCGTCGTCAATTAAGAAGATCCTCAAGTCGCGTTGCTCCTTTCGTCAGTTAGGGGTTGGGGGTTAGGGGTTAGTTTTTTGATGAGGGAATTGAGCATTTTTGCGATTTCTACAGACTGTGAGAGCACAGGCTGCAGCTCTGCTTCAGACAGATAGCCGAGCTTTTCACAAAGAAGACAATGCGTTTGCAGCTCTGCATTGGAGCCTTTCGCGATGGATAGAAACTGTATATATTCCTTTTTTGAATTTCGTGAATGACCTTCTGCGATGTTCGACGGAACAGATACCGCCGCCCTGCGCATTTGATCGGACAGTGCATATAGTTCTTCTCTTGGCAGCTTCTTCACAAGCGCATAGAGCAACACCGCCTGATTCATCGCTTTCTGCCATACAATCAAATCTCGAAAACTATCAACCATATCGGCCTCTCCTTACCCCTAACCCCTAACCCCTAAAACCTACTTCATCGGCCTCTCCTTACCCCTAACCCCTAAAACCTAAAGCCTACTTCATCGGCCTCTCCTTACCCCTAACCCCTAAAACCTAAAACCTACTTCGGCAGCCGGATCGTCACGGTCGTACCTTCGCCGGGGGCGGATTGGATCTCGAGCGTGCCCTGGCACAGACGGAGCAGCCGGTCGCGCACGTTATTGAGCCCGACGTGTGCGCTGCCCGCGCCCTCCAAAATGGCCGGGTCGAAGCCGCAGCCGTCGTCAGTCACGGAGATTTCATAGCAGTCGCCCAGCTCCCTGGTCCGGATCGTCACCGTACCGGTGCCGCTCTCCGATTCCCGGATGCCGTGGGAAACCGCATTCTCCACGATCGGCTGCAGCGTCAGGGTCGGCAGCATGATGTCCTCGCAGGCGATGTCGTAGACCACGTGCAGCTCGTCGCCGAAGCGGAGCCTCTGCAGCGCCAGATAGCTCTCCACATGCTCCAGCTCCTGCTGCAGAAGAATCGGCTGCTCGGAGTTGATGGACTGCATGTTGTGGCGCAGAAAGCCGGAAAAATCGTCCAGGGCCTTCTCCGCCGCCTGGGGGTCTGAGTGAATCAGCTCCCGGATGACCGTCAGAGAATTGTACAGAAAGTGCGGCTTGATCTGCGAGAGCATCAGCTGCACCCGCTGCTGTTCCCGCTCCTGGGCGACCCGTTCCTGTGCCGCCCGCAGATGCGGCCAGAGGTAGTACAGCATGCAGCAGCCGACAATGGCGATGGTCAGAAACGCGACCGGCTGCTCGGAATATCCCACACGGTAATCCAGCCAGATGGAGAGCAGGATGAGCGGAACCATCGCAATGGGGATCCAGATTTCCCTGCCCTTTGTCTGCCGGGCCTTGCGAATGCTGATCCAGATGAGCCCGGCCAGCAGCACCAGGCTGATGATCAGGCAGGTCATCGACAGCGGCCCTCCAAAGTAGTGATTGTCCTTAATCGAGAAAACAAGCGGCGAAAACAGCACCGTGAAATACAGCGCGGTGTTGATCCCGACCAGGGCCATGCCCTGCCGGAAGCGGCCCTCCGGGTCTACAACATAATACAGGACATGCAGGATGATCGGCCGCAGGGTATAGCCGAGAATCGACAGCACGGTGCGCAGCCGATCCTGCGGCGCGCCGGAGGCGACCAGATTCTCAAAATAGTTCTGCCCGATCAGGCACAGCACAAGGAACAGGGCCAGCAGAAACACCCGCTTTTGCCGTTTGCTGAAAAAGGCGTCCACCGAAATGGCAAAGGCAAGCCCACCGACCTGCAGCACAAGCGGCAGCATCGCCATGAGCGTATAGATGGCCTGCTGGTTCAGCTCCAGCGAGAACATGCCGCATCCCTCCCATTTTTTAATTCAGTATAGCAAAAAAAGCGTAAAAATGCAATCTGCCGCAAAAATATTTCACAGGTACGGCCTAACCGAAGCCAAAGAGACCCCAAAGAGAAGGGCCTGTTGCAAAATGCTCTGTCATTTCGAGCGAAGCGAGAAACCGTTTCTATTTCACACTTTTTCACGTGAAAAGTACGGATTTCTCGGTCGCAAGCTCCCTCGAAATGACAGGTTCGTGCATTTTGCAACAGGCCCTTTTGATTTTTTGGTTCCTGGTACCGTTGTCGGGGTACCAGGAATGCGTATTATTTCCCAAACTCCCGATACAGGAAGGTGACACACTGGGCTCTGGTGCAGTTGTCGTTCGGGGAGAAGGTCGTCGCCGAGGTACCGGAGGTGATTTCCTTCTCCGACGCCCAGAGGACTGCCTTGTAATAGTACGCGCCCTGCTTGACGTCGGTGAACGGATTTTGCGTCTGCATCGGCTCAGCGCTCCCCTCCAAGCGCCAGAGGAACGTGACCACCTGCGCTCTGGAGCAGTTGTCATTCG